>NZ_JAXCHR010000032.1:0-22322 GCF_035984465.1 Polaromonas sp. CG_9.5 | reverse complement strand
CGTGCACCTCAACCCAAAAACCCCACAAATCAAGGAGCTTCAAAACACGCAAAAAGTAGCCTGACTCACTTCACTTCAGGCGACAACTTCCTTGACAGCCACCGAAACCCTTTATGCGGACATCGCTGCCATTGAGCTGGAATTGCAAGAGCTGGCACCCACGCCCCGGCTAGAGGCCCAGGCCGGCCAGCCTAAACGCACCCGGCTGCCGCCCGGGCTGGCCCGGGTGGAGATCACGCACGAGCCCGAGTCCACCGTCTGCACCACGCCGCGCTGCGGCTGCATGCTCAGGCGCATTGGGGAAGACATCAGCGAAAAGCTCGACTACACGCCCGGCGTGTTCACAGTGGAGCGCCACATCCGGGGCAAGTGGGTCTGCACCCAGTGTGAAACCTTGACCCAGGCGCCGGTGCCCGCCCACATCATCGACAAGGGCATCCCGACAGCCGGACTGCTGGCCCAGGTGCTGGTAGCCAAGTTTGCCGACCATTTGCCACTCTACCGCCAGGAGAAAATTTTCGGGCGCGCCGGGTTCGAGATTGCGCGCTCGACCCTGGCGCAGTGGGTGGGCTACTGCGGTGTGCAATTGCAGCCGCTGGCCGATGCCTTGAAAGAAGAAATCCTCACACACGGCGTGCTGCATGCCGACGAGACCCCCGTGCAGATGCTCAAGCCTGGCAATGGCAAGACGCACCGGGCCTACCTCTGGGCTTATGCGCCCGGGGCGTTTGAAGATATGAACGCGGTGGTCTACGACTTCTGCGAAACCCGCGCTGGCGAGCATGCCCGAGCCTTCCTGGGCGACTGGCGGGGCCGCCTGGTCTGTGACGATTACTCGGGCTACAAGGCCGGGTTTGCCAGTGGTCGCGTGATTGAAGTCGGGTGCCTGGCGCATGCCCGGCGCAAGTTCTTCGATCTGCACGTGGCCAACAAAAGCCAGGTTGCCCAAAGCGCGCTGCATCAGATTAACGCGGTCTATGAGATTGAGCGCGAGCTCAAGGACCTGACGCCAGACGAAAGGCAGCGTATCCGGCAAGTGCGCTCAAAACCGCTGCTCGATGCTTTGCATCGATGGCTGCTGCTGACCCGTCAGAAGATCACCGACGGCTCGGCCACGGCCAAAGCACTGGACTACAGCCTGAAACGCTGGACAGCGCTGACACGTTTCACAGGCGATGGGCGCCTGCCCGTGGACAACAACCACATCGAGAACCAGATCCGGCCGATTGCCATTGGCCGGAACAACTGGCTGTTCGCCGGTTCGCTGCGGACCGGCAAGCGTGCGGCTGCGGTGATGAGTCTGATCCAATCAGCCAAGCTGAATGGTCATGACCTCTACGCCTATTTGAAGGACGTGCTCACGCGTTTACCGACGCAGCGTGCCAGGCAGGTCGGGTTGTTGTTGCCCCATCGCTGGCAGCTTTCCCTAAAAACCCAAGGCTGACCTCCAACCATGACCGCTTGCCCGCAGTCAATATGGGTTCACCACACGCTTACGGTAAAAGTAGATGCCGCGCACCTCGGTGAGCAAATAGCTGATGTCCCAGCAATAAATCTGGTCGGGCCCGGTTGCCACCAGCGCGCGTGGCCAACTGCGTTTTTGCGCCACCTGCTCCAGGCGGCGGTGCGTCAACTGGCCGACTTCATGCAGCAGTCGGTACAGGGTCGACTCGCTGGCCACGTAGAGGCCCTGGTCAGCCAGGCGAGGCACAATCTGGCTTGGCGGCAGATCCTTGAGTTGCTCGCTGTTGAGTAACTCCAGCGCAGCTTGTCTCTCAGCCTCGCTGAGCTTGTTGGACAGCACGGTGATGCGGCGTTTGTCGCAGACCTTGAGGTCACCTTGCTGGTTGATAGGGTGCTTCCAGCGCTGAACGGTACGCGCGTCAAGCCCAATCAGGGCGCAGGCCTTTTGCAGACGTGCGCCGCTGTTGCACGAGTGCCGAATCAGCGTCAGCAGGGTCTGACGCTGTTGGTAACTGGTCATTTCTCCTCGTCCGCCCACAGGGCCTGGAACTTTTTTTGTAGCACCAGCAAGGCTGCGGCTTCGGCCAGCGCCTTCTCTTTTCGACGCAGTTCACGCTGCAACCCATCGTGCTTGACTTGCAATTCACGCAGCGCTGTCCTGGCTTCGCGCGATTCAGGCGCTGTGACACTGCAAAAAGCTTCACCCCAGGCCTTGAGCTGGTGCTCAAACAACCCCTTCTCCCGGCACCAGGCATGCAGCTGTGTGGGCGTCATGGCATGCGTCTGGTTTAGCGCAAGCAAGCGCTGGGCAGCGCCCCAAGATTGGGCCGGTAAGTCCTCAAGCAGTTGCGCTGCGGGGCCAGTGACTTCGTGCTTTCGATTGGACTTGCTGATCCATTTTCTCAAGGTGCCCACGGACATGTTCAATTCATTGGCAATGTCCTGCACGCTGCGCGTGCCTCGTTGCCTGGCTTTGCCCCTGGTATCAGGTTCTCACGCGAGCTTCAGGCGGCAGGCAGTTGTGTATAACGAAGTGGGGCAAAGGGCGCCTGGTGTCCTCATTCCGCAGTGACGCCTGCGTTTTTGATGACCTTGGCCCACTTCGCGGTTTCGGACGCGATAAAGGCGTCGCAAGCTTGCGGCGAAGTTCCTTCGGCAAAAGTGCCCATGGCCTCCAGCTTGGCCCGGGTTTCTTCGCTGCGGATGATGCGGTTGACCTCGTCCGACATGCGCTGCACTACCTCGCTTGGCGTTCCGGCGGGGGCAATCATGCCGGCCCAGGTGCTGCCGGTGAAACCCTTGAGGCCTTGCTCAATAAAGGTCGGCACATCCGGTGCTGCCGGCAGGCGTTTCTCACTGGCCACGCCGATCAGGCGCAGGCGGCCCATCTTGCCGGGCTGGATCAGGTTGGTGGGGGCGTCAAAGAACAGCTGGATATGTCCGCCCAGCAAATCGGTCAACGCAGGCGCCGCGCCCCGGTAGGGAATGTGAACCATGTAGGTGTTGGTGACGGCCTTGAACAACTCGCTGGTCAGGTGCGCGGCCGACCCGTTGCCTGATGAGCCAAAACTGACCTTGCCGGGGTTGGCCTTGGCGTAAGCCACCAGTTCGGTGGCGTTCTTGAACGGTGCATTGTTCGGCACGGCCGCCAGCAGCGGGGACACGCCCAGCAGGGACACTCCGACCAGGTCCTTGGCCGGGTTGTATGGCAGCTTGGGGTACAACGTGGTGTTGGCCGCATAGGCGGCAATCACAACGCCGAAGGTGTGCCCGTCCGGGGCGGCCTTGGCCACGGCGTTGACGCCGATGATGCTGTTGGCGCCCGGCATGTTCTCGACAATCACGGGCTGACCGAGCCGGCCTTGCAAACCCACCTGCACCAGGCGTGCCATCTGATCGGTAAAACCGCCGGCCGTGTACGGCACGATGAGGCGGATCGGGCGGCTCGGCCAGGCCGGCTGGGCCATGGACGGCAGTGCGGCGCTCGCCAGGCCGGCGCTGGCAGCTTGAATGAGGGTGCGGCGTGAAAGAAAATTGGACATGGTTGTCTCCTGTCTTATGGTTAATTTAATTGCTAAAACCGCTAGGACGAATCGCCCTACAGCGCAGCGACCAGTTCCGGCACGGCGGTGAACAGGTCGGCTTCCAGGCCGTAGTCAGCCACACCAAAAATAGGTGCTTCGGCATCCTTGTTGATCGCCACGATGACCTTGGAGTCCTTCATGCCGGCCAAATGCTGGATGGCGCCTGAAATGCCGATGGCGACGTAGAGCTGCGGCGCGACGATCTTGCCAGTCTGGCCTACTTGCCAGTCGTTCGGGGCGTAACCGGCGTCCACTGCGGCGCGCGAAGCACCCAGTGCCGCGCCCAGCTTGTCGGCCAGCGGCTCCAGCACTTCATGGAATTTCTCGTTTGAGCCCAGTGCCCGGCCACCGGAGACGATGATCTTGGCGGCGGTCAGTTCAGGCCGGTCGCTCTTGGCGATTTCGGCGCTGACGAAGCTGGACTTGCCGCTGTCGGCCACACCGCTCACGGTTTCAACGCTGGCCGAGCCGCCGGTAGCCGCAGCGGCATCAAAGCCGGTCGTGCGCACGGTGATGACTTTGACGGCGTCCAGGCTTTGCACGATGGCAATGGCGTTGCCGGCGTAGATCGGACGCTCGAAGGTGTCAGCCGCATCGACCTTGGTAATGTCGGAAATCTGGCCGACATCCAGCAATGCCGCCACGCGCGGAGCGATGTTCTTGCCTGAAGCGGTGGCTGGAAACAGGATGTGTGAATACGCGCTGGCCATGCCAATCACCTGCGCGGCCATGTTTTCAGCCAGGCCGTGGGCGAAGTGTTCGCCTTCGACGTGGATGACTTTGGAAACACCGGCTATTTTGGAGGCAGCTTCGGCAGCAGCCTGGGCGTTGTGGCCGGCAACAAGCACATGCACGTCGCCGCCACACTGGCTGGCAGCGGTGACGGTGTTGAGGGTGGCGGGCCGGATGCTCGCGTTGTCGTGTTCTGCAATTACAAGAGAGGTCATTGAGGTCTCCGTCATTCCCGCGAAGGCGGGAAGCTAGGGGGTTTTCTGGGGAAGCTGGATTCCCGCCTGCGCGGGAATGACAACCGTTTTGCTGCGAGTCGGGTGGTTTGCGCCTGGCGTCAAATCACTTTGGCTTCGTTCCTGAGCTTGTCCACCAGCGCGGCCACATCAGCCACCTTGATGCCGGCGCTGCGCTTGGGCGGCTCGCTGACCTTCAAGGTCTTGATACGCGGGGCGACATCCACGCCCAGGTCAGCCGGCTTGACGTTGTCAAGCTGCTTTTTCTTGGCTTTCATGATGTTCGGGAGCGTGACGTAGCGCGGCTCGTTCAGGCGCAGATCGGTCGTGACGATGGCGGGCAGCGTCAAGGAAAGGGTTTCAGAGCCGCCATCAACTTCACGCGTGACGTTGACTTTGCCCTCAAGCACTTCGACTTTGGACGCAAAAGTCGCCTGGCCCCAGCCCAGCAAGGCCGCCAGCATCTGGCCGGTCTGGTTGCAGTCGTCGTCGATGGCTTGCTTGCCCAGGATCACGAGTTGCGGTTGCTCTTTGTCGACCAGTGCCTTGAGCAGCTTGGCGACGGCCAGCGGCTGCAATTCTTCTGCGGTTTCAACCAGGATGGCGCGGTCAGCACCAATCGCCATGGCGGTGCGAAGGGTTTCCTGGCACTGCAGCACGCCGCAGGACACGGCGATCACTTCAGTCGCCACGCCTTTTTCTCTCAAGCGCACGGCTTCTTCGATAGCGATCTCGTCGAACGGATTCATGCTCATCTTGACGTTGGCGATGTCGACACCGCTGCCATCTGACTTGACGCGGACTTTGACGTTGTAGTCGACGACGCGCTTGACGGGGACAATGATTTTCATGGTTTCCTTTTTATGATAAGGCTGGAATGTTCAGATGCAGCATACGCAGTTCGCGCTTGAGCACTTTGCCAATCGCGCTGCGGGGCAACTCGTCGATGAAATACAGCGCTGCAAGGCGCTGCGTCTTTCCGGCGCTGGCGTTATACCAGGCCATGATCTGCGCGGCCTCATCGCAAGCGCCAGACCGGCGCCGCACAAAGGCGACCGGCGTTTCACCCCACTGTTCGGAGGGCACGCCCGTTACCGCCACATCCTCGACGGCCGGATGCTGGCGCAGCACGGCCTCCAGGTCGGACGGGTAGATGTTGAAGCCGCCGCTGATGATCATGTCCTTGCGGCGGTCCAGCAGCGTGAGGAATCCCTCGGCATCAAAGCGCCCCACGTCACCGGTGCGGATGAAACGCTTGCCCGCGGCGTCAAACCATTCGGCCTCGCGCGTCAAGCCGGGCTGGCGGTGGTAGCCCGTCATCATGCCGGGTGAATGCCCGACCACCTCACCAACCGCGCCCGGGGGCAGTTCGAGGCCGGCTTCGTCGATCAGCCGCATGTCGCTGGTGGCGGCGGGCTGGCCTACGGTGTGCAGTTTGTCGGGGTGCTCGTGCGCGACCAGGATGCAGGTGCCGCCGCCTTCGGTCATGCCGTAGAACTCGACCAGGCCGCCCGGCCAGCGCGCCAGCACATCTGCCTTGAGCGCAGCGTTGAACGGTGCGCTGGTGCAGAACTTGAACCGGAACGCCGACAGGTCGTGCGCGCCGAACTGCGGCAGCGCCATGATGCGCTGGTACTGGACTGGCACCAGCATGGTGTGTGTCGCACGGTGCTGCTCGGCCAGCTGAAGGTAGTGCGCCGCATCGAATTTGGGCATCAGCTGCACGCAGCCACCAAAGCCCAGCGTGGGAAAGAACACCACCAGCGTGGTGTTCGAGTAGAGCGGCGTGGCCAGCAGCGTCCTGCCTTCAGGGCTGTAGCCGTAGGCACCGCCCCGCTGCACATGCGCCCAGCGCATGCCGTGCGACTGCACGATGCCCTTGGGCGTGCCCGTGGTGCCCGACGAATAGATGATGTTGAACGGTGCTTCCGGCGCCAAGTCGACCGGTTGCGGCTGCGCGCCTTCGGCGGCGAGCCAGTCTTCGAAGCGAATGCCCTCCGACGCGCCGTCCAGCCAGACGCAATGGGTCGTTGCCAGGCTTGGCGGCACCAGGCCTTGCGCTGCGCTGTCAAGGAACAGCCACTGCGCCCCGGCGTCATGCAGCATCGACGCCAGACTTTCCCGGTTGGCCGAGGGGGCCAGAGGCGCCACCACCACCCCGGCCCGCAGCGCCCCGAGGAACAGCGCGGCGTAATGTACCGATGAATGGGCGCAAATCGCAATGCTTTCCCCGGGCAGCACGCCGTCGCGCTGCAATGCTGCGGCGACGCGGTCCATGAGGGCGTCAAGCTCTGCGTAGCTCAGCTCAAGCTGGTCGTCACGCAGGGCAGGCCGTTGCGGCTGGCGCTGGGCATGCTCGCGAATCAGCGCTGCGACGGTGCGAAAAGTCGCATCAGGCGATGTCGTGATGGGGTTCATGAAAGCGTCCGGAAAATTGCGATTAAGTGAATGAGGGCCATTGTTAGGTCATCAAAAATGATAGCTGCTTGTGCCCTATAGATAAGCGCTAGAGGCCTTTTTTATCATTTTTTATCCGAAAAGTGGATGCCCGCTCACTCCAGCTTGGCGCCAGACTGCTTGATCAGGCGCTCCCAGACCGGGAGTTCCAGCTTGTAGGCGGCGGCAAAAGCCTCGGGCGAGCTGTCCTTGATCTCAAAGCCCATGGCGGCGACACGCGCCTGCACATCGGGTTGCTGCGTTGCTTTGCGCACCTCGTCGGCGATGCGCTGCACCACGGCCCGGGGTGTGCCGGCCGGCGCTGCGATGGCCAGCCAGCCGGTCACGCGATAGGCCTCGTCCTTCAGGCCCTGCTCGACCAGTGTGGGCACGTTGGGCAGGGTGGCCATGCGGCGCTCGCCGGTGACGCCGATGACCCTGATTCTTCCGGATTCGATATGCGGCTTGGCCTGCAGGGCGCTGGCGTAGGCCATCTGGATCTGGCCACCGAGCAGCTCCTGCATCATCGGTGCTTCCCCTTTATAGGCGATATGGTTCATGTCGGCCTGCTGCGTCAGGCTCATGTGCGCGCCGGCAAGGTGCGGATAGGAGCCCACGCCGTAAGACCCGTAGGCCAGCTTGCCCTTGTTCGCCGCCATGTATTTCAGCAGCTCGGAGCCGGTCCTGGCCGGCACGCTCGGGTGGACCATCAGCACCACCGGCGCCATGGCGATCTGGTAGACCAGCGTCAGGTCGCGCTGCGTGCTGTAGGGCAGCTTGTCGTAGAGAAACTGGTTGGTGAGCAGCGAGTTGCTCAGCGACAGCACCAGCGTGTGCCCGTCCGCAGGCGCCTTGGCCACCACGTCCGTGCCGATGATGCCTGCCGCGCCGGACTTGTTGTCGATGATGATGGGCTGGCCCAGGCCCACGGCCATTTTTTCGCCCAGGATGCGCGCCAGCACGTCGGTCGCGCCGCCGGCAGCAAAGGGCACCACCATCCTGATCGGCTTGGTGGGGTAGACCTGGGCCTGGGCGGTGGCGCTCACGCACAGCGTGACGACCGAGGCCGCGGCCCCGAGCAGGGCGCGTCGGTTCAGAAAATACGGGTTCATGGTGTGTCTCCTTGTCGTTTTTAAATAGTAAAAATAGTTCAAGTCGCGCAGACTTGCACGGCCAGGGCGGTGAACGCGGTTACAAAAAAATCACCTGCGCCTTGACCGGCAGGCGCTCCAGCACCTGCTGCAATTGCGTCTGCAACTGTGCAGCCAGGGGACCCGCCGCAGCCGCATCGATGACGACCCTGAGCGCGTTGTCGCCGTCGGCCTGCACCTGCGGCCGCTGGGCGCCAGTCAGGCCCAGCGCGGCGCAGGCCTGGTCTACCAGCGCCTGGGCCACCCGGCACGCGGCCAGCGTTCGAAGCGCCGGCTTGTAGATCTTGCCGACGTTGGTCATCGGCATGCTTTCGATGATGAGCACCGACCTGGGCCGGGCCGGCGCTTCGTCGACCCGCGCGCAGGTGAACGCGAGCAGCTCTTCCTCGCTGGCCGTGGCACCCGGCACCAGCTGGGCAAAGATCACCGGCAACTCACCCGCATAGGCGTCGGGCGCACCGATTGCGGCGCACAGCTGCACGGCCGGATGGGCGCCCAGCGCGTCCTCGATCACTTTGGGGTCGATGTTGTGGCCGCTGCGGATGATCAAATCCTTGGACCGGCCGCTCAGGTTGAGTCGGCCCTCGGCATCGATCCAGCCCAGGTCGCCGGTGGCAAGCCAGCCGTCGGCGGTGAATGCCCTGGCCGTGTCCGCCGCATCCAGAAAGCCCGAAAACAGGTTGGGCGACTTGAACAGCACCATGCCCTGCTCGCCGGGGGGCAGGTCGCGGTTGCTGGCGTCGCCGTGTTCATCGAGCGCGACGATGCGCAGTTGCGAATAGGGCAGCCGAAAGCCGACGCAGCCCGCCGGCCCTTCTACGCCCGGCGGCGTGATCGTGGAGATGCCGGCCATCTCGGTCATTCCCAGGCTTTCGTGGACATGCATGCCGAACAGGCGCTTGAAGCGCGCCGCCAGCTCGGGCGCAAGCACGGCGGCGCCGGTGCGGCAATATTTAATGGACGAAATATCGGCGCCAGCCAGCCGCACATTGGCCAGCGCCGCCAGCACGGTAGGCACGGCGGACAGCGAGGTCGGTCGGTACTTTTCCACCAGCCGCCAGTAGTTGGCCAGCACCGCCTTGTTGCGCAGCAACGCCGGCGTCGGAATGATGACCTCGACGCCGGCCGACAGGGAGGCCAGCGAAGCCGGCAGCACGCCGGCGACGTGGAACAGCGGATAGCCGTTGATGGTGATGTCGGTGTCGCGCAGGCCCTGCAGCTTTACGCTGGCCCAGGCCGTGAAGACCTGCGCGCCATGGCTGTGGCGCGCCAGCTTGGGCGCGCCGGTGGTGCCGCCGGTGTGGAAATAGGCGGCGATGTCGCCGGGCCCGATGTCGCGGCCGCTCGTCAACCGGTCGGCCGGCTCCCGCGCGCGCAGGGCGTTGAAGTCCGCCACGCCCTCGGGCAGGGCTGCGGCACTGCCCGCCGCCTCGTCATAGGGCGCCACGCGCAGCACCGTGGTGAGCGTGGGGACCTGGCCGCGCAGGCGCATGGCCTTGGACCAGATGCCCGACTCCTCGTCCGAGCCATAGGCGATCAGCACCCTGGCCCCGGCCACCGTCATCAGCGCGGCCAGCTTGTCGTCGCTGAGCAGCGGGTTCAGCGGCTGCACGATGCCGGCCGCCTCCCCGCCCCAGAGGGCGAGGTGGTATTCCAGGCAGCCCGGCAGCAGGACCGCCACGGCGTCGTCCGGCCCCAGGCCCAGCCTGTGCAGCAGGTTGGCCGTCTGGTGAATGCCGGCCAGCAGTTCGGCGTACGACCAGCGGATCGGCGCATCGGCCGGGTCGGCCGAGCGCAGGAAAGTCAGCGCCGTCTTGCTGCCGAAGGCGGCTCCCGCATTGCGGAAAATTTCATAGGTGCTGGGAACCGTCAGGGCCTCGTGCAGCGGCACGGCTTCGAGCCGATGGATGTCCGCGAGGCTGCGAATCGGGAACGAAGGGCTGAACGGCGGGGCGGCCGGGGTATCTTGCGTGAAGCTCATGAACATGTTTCCTGGAGAGTTTGGCGGTTCATCTGCCGGCTTGCCGCCTGACGGCGTCTATGGGCGCTGTTGCTTATTGGTTCGTGATGCCCTTGTCGCGGATCACCTTGCCCCACTTGGTGTAATCCTGCTGCACGCGGGTGGCCATCTGGCTGGCGGTCTGGTAGTTGGCAATGGCGCCGGCGTTGAGCAGCTTGTCCTGCGTGTCTTTTTCGGCCAGGATGACCTTGACTTCTGCACTGATGCGCTCGACCACGTCCTTGGGCGTGCCCGCAGGGGCCATCAGGCCACCCCAGGACACGGCATCAAAGCCCTTGAAGCCCTGCTCGGCAATCGTCTTGACATCGGGGATCACGCCCACGCGCTGGGGCGAACCCACGGCAATGGCGCGCAGGCTGCCCGACTGGATGTGTGGCAAGGCGGCCACCAGGTCGGCGTACATCATGGGCACCTGGCCGCCCAAGGTGTCGGTAATGGCCGGCACGCCGCCCCGGTAAGGCACATGCTGCATGTCGAACTGGCCCATCTGCTTGAGCAGCTCCATGCTCAGGTGGCCAAAGCTGCCGACGCCTGAACTGGTGTAGTTGAGGCGGCCGGGCTGCGCCTTGGCATGGGTCACGAGCTTTTGCAGGTCGGTCACGGTGGGCATCAGCGACGGGTTGACGACGACGACGATAGGCAGGTCGTACACCGTGGCAATTGAGGTGAAGTCCTTCACGCTGTCGTAGCCCGTGGTCTTGTACAGGTGCGGTGCCAGCAGGGTCGGCGTGGCCAGCATCATGAGGGTGTAGCCGTCAGCCGGTGACTTGGCCACCATCGCTGCCGCAATCGCCCCTGATGCGCCGGCCTTGTTCTCGACGATGACGGGCTGCTTCAGGCGCAACGCCAGCTTCTGGCCGACGATGCGCGAAGCGGTGTCGGTCGGGCCGCCGGCCGGGAAGGGGACGATCAGCTTGATGGTCTTGCTGGGCCAGGCCTGCGCGAAGGCGCTGCCTGCAAGCATGGGCAGGGCCAGTGCCAGCAGGACGCGGCGGGTTGGGCCTGAGAGCTTGAAAGAATGGGGTTTGGACATGGGGTCTCCTGAATGGATTTAAAAAATGGAACGCGGTGGCTTTTTCAGAGCACGCCACGGGCCTTGAGCTCGGCCAGGCGCTCGTCGTCCAGGCCCAGCAGGTTTGAGAGAACGTCGCGGGTGCCTTCTCCCAGCTCGGGCGGTGCGCGGCGCACCGGCAAGCGCTCGCCATCGAGCCGGTAGGGCGGCGCCATCACGTGCGTGCTGCCGGCCACCGGATGGGGCTGCTCGGTCACCAGCCCGCCGCGCACGGCGCGCTCTGAGGTCAGGGCTTCATAGAGGCCCAGCACTTCGCCGCAGGGAATGCCGGCGGCCTTGAGGCGTTGCAGCAGCAACTGGCGCGAGCGGCAGCCCAGCTCACGCAGGATCTCGGACATCAGGGCCTCGCGGTGGGTGCCGCGGTCCAGGTTGGTCTTGAAGCGGGCGTCTTCGGCCAGGTCGGGGCGGTCAATCACCTCGCGGCAAAAGCGCTCAAACTGGGCGTTGTTGCCCACGGTGATGACCAGCGGGCCGTCTTCGGCGTCGAACACGCCGTAGGGCACGATGGACGGATGCGCATTGCCGTAGCGCGGCGGGTCTTTTTGCATCAGCATGGCTTCCAGCCCATAGTAGGCCGTGATCATGAGGCCGCAGTCGAACAGCGCCATCTCGACATGGCGGCCGCGCCCGGTCTTTTGGCGCTGGAACAAGGCCGCCAGGATGGCCTGGGCCGAATACATGCCGGTGAACATGTCCACCGCCGCCACGCCGAACTTCAGCGGCGGCTGGTCGGCCTCGCCGTTGATCGCCATCAGGCCGGCCTCGCCCTGCACCACCAGGTCGTAGCCGGGGCGCGCGGCCTCGGGCCCGCTGCGGTCATAGCCGGTGATCGAGCAGTAGACGATGTCGGGCCGCACGGCCTTGATCTGCTCGTAACCCAGGCCCATCTTCTCGGCGCCGCCGAACTTGAAGTTCTGGATCACCACGTCGCACTGCCGCGCCAGGTCCAGCACGATCTGCACCGCCTCGGGCTTTTGCAGGTCCAGCGTGATGGACCGCTTGTTGCGGTTCATGCTGTTGAAATAGGCGGTTTCGGTGTTGCCCACGCGCAAGCCCCAGTCGCGCGTGTCGTCGCCGCGGCCAGGGTGCTCGACCTTGATGACCTCGGCGCCAAAGTCGCCCAGCACCATGCCGCACATGGGACCGGCCAGCACGCGGGAAAGGTCGAGGACGCGGATGCCTGCGAGCGGCAGCGAAGAATTGATGTCTGACATGAAGGCTCCAATTTCAAAATATTCCGGAACGCCGGTGGTGTTCCCTCAAAGGGTGGGCGGTCCTGATTTGGTGCGCAGGGCGACAAAGTCGGCGCTGCGCTTTTCCAGAAAGGCGGCAATGCCCTCGGCGGCCTCGTCGTCGCCCTGGGCCTGCACCATGAACTGCGCTTCGCGCTCCAGCTGTTCCTCCAGCGTCGCCTGGGGCGCGCTGCGGCACAGGGACTTGATGCCGGCCATGGCCCGCAGCGGGCCACCCGCCACGCCAGCCGCCAGGGCCAGGGCCTGCGCCAGCGCGTCGCCCGGCTCGGCCAGGCGGTTGACGGCGCCCAGGGCGTGCAGGCGCTCGCCAGTGAAGCGGTCGCCGCTCAGGCACAACTCGGTCAGCACCTGGCGCGATACAAACTCGGCCAGGAAGGCGGTGGCGCCGCCGTCGGGCGTCAGGCCCACCTTCACGTAGGCCACTGAAAAAACGGCGTTTCGCGCGCTCACCAGCATGTCGCAGGCCAGTGCAATCGACAGCCCTGCGCCGGCGGCCGCGCCTTCCACGGCGGCGATCACGGGCTTGGCGCAATCCCGAATCGTGCGAATCAGGTTGTGCAGGCCTTCCAGGTGCGCGCGCCGCTCGGGCAGCGTCAACGCGCGCCTTCGCGACAGCTGGCGCAAGTCGCCGCCCGAGCAAAACATGCCGTCCACCCCGGTCAGCACGATGGCGCCGACCTGCGGGTCGGCCTGTGCCTCGGCCAGCGCTTGCGTCAGGGCGACGTAGAACGCGGGCGACAGCGCATTGCGCGCCGCCGGGTTGTTGTTCAGCAGCACCAGCACAGCACCTTCGCGGCGCGACAGCAGCGGCCCGTTCATGGCATTACGCGTGGCCCAGCGCGATGAAGCGCGCCAGGTGGTGGTCTTCGTCGCCGAGCTGGTGGTCGATCATGACCAGGCGCTTGGCGTAGTGAGGCATGGGCAGCTCCCAGGTCATGCCGATGCCGCCGTGCAGCTGGATGCATTCTTCGGCCACCAGCGTGCCGATGCGGCCGATGCTGTACTTGGCCGCCGACAGGGCGCGCTCGCGCGTGCTGCGGTCGGCCTGCAGCGCGGCCGCGGCGTTGATCACGGCCGATCGGGCCTGCTCTATCTCCAGCAACACATCGGCCATGCGGTGCTGCAGCGCCTGAAAGCTGCCGATGGGCTTGCCGAACTGCTTGCGCGTTTGCAGGTACTCGATCGTCTGCTTCTTGGCCACTTCCATCGCGCCCAGGGACTCGGCGCACAGCGCCAGGATGCCGCGGCCCACGGCATGCTCCAGCGTGGCCAGGCCCTGGCCTTCGGCACCCAGCAGGGCCGAGGCGGGCACGCGCACTTGTTTGAAGGTGATTTCAGCGGCGCGGGTGCCGTCGATGTTAGGGTAGGCGCGCAGACTGACTCCGGCCGTGTCGGCGGGCACCACGAACAGCGAGATGCCGTCTTCGCTGTCTAAAGCGCCGCTAGTGCGGGCAGACACGATCACGGTCTGCGCCTGGTCGCCCAGGGCCACCACCGCCTTGGCACCGTCGATCACATAGTGGTCGCCGTCGCGGACGACTCGGGTGCTGACGCGGTGGAGCACGTAATGCGAGTCGGCCTCTTCATGGGCCAGCGTGGCAATCTGGCTGCCGTCGATGAGGCTGGCCAGCAGCGCTTGCTGGGCATCGTTGCCGGCGTGGGCCAGGGCGCTGCCCGCCAGCACGGCGCTGGCCAGGAAGGGTTCCACCACCAGGCCGCGGCCCAGCGATTCGAACACCACGGCGATGTCAAAGCCATCGCCGCCAAAGCCGCCCTGCGCTTCAGTAAACAGGGCGCCGATCACGCCCAGCTCGGCGAATTTGGCCCATTGCACGGGGCTGTAACCGAGCTTGGATTTGCTGATCTTGTGACGGGTCTCGAGGCTGTACTGCTCGGCCAGATAGCGGTCGAGCGAATCCGCCAGCATCCGGCGGTCTTCAGTGTGGTTGAAGTTCATGGTTGTGGTCCTCGCCAGTCGATGCTTACAGGCCCAGGATCATCTTGGAGATGATGTTCTTCTGGATTTCATTGGAGCCGCCGAAGATCGACAGCTTGCGGTTGTTGAAGTACTGGGCCGAGGCCGAGGCCGCCTCCTGCGGCCCCACACTGGGCTGGTCGTAGCCTTCCTGCAGCGCTTCCTCGATGAAGGGCAGGGCGTACGGGCCCATGGCGCGGCGGGTCAGGGCGGTCAGTTCCTGACGGATCTCGGTGCCGCGGATCTTGAGCATGGAGCTCTCGGCCCCCGGTACGCCGCCGCCTGCCACGGCCGTGATCACGCGCATGTTGGTGGTCTTCATGTTTTCCAGGTCGATCTCGACCCGGGCCAGGCGGGCCGCGAACAGCAGGTCCCGCGCCAGGGGCTGGCCGTTCTTCTGAGTCCTGGCCGCGATCACCTTGAGGCGCGCCAGCGCGGCATCGGAAAAGCCCACGCCCGCGATATTGGTGCGCTCGTAGGTCAGCAGGTACTTGGCACAGGTCCAGCCTTTGTTCTCTTGGCCCACCAGGTTGCCTGCCGGCACCTTCACGTCGGTAAAGAAGACCTCGTTGACCTCGTGCTCGCCATCCAGCGTGATGATGGGGCGCACGTCCACGCCAGGCGTGGCCATGTCGATGAGCAGGAAGCTGATGCCTTCTTGCGGCTTGACGTCGCGGTCCGTGCGCACCAGGCAAAAGATCATGTTGGCGTGCTGGCCCAGGGTAGTCCAGGTCTTTTGGCCATTGACGATGTAGTGGTCGCCGTTGCGCGCAGCGGTGGTCTTGACCGAGGCCAGGTCAGAGCCGGCGCCCGGCTCGGAGTAGCCCTGGCACCACCAGTCGGCACCGCTGAGGATGCGCGGCAACCAGTGCTGCTTTTGGGCTTCGCTGCCGTACTTGATCAGCACCGGGCCCAGCATGTTGACACCGAACGGAATGGTGCGGGGGGCATAAGCCAAGGCGCACTCGTGTTCGAAGATGAATTTCTGCACGGCGTTCCAGCCCGGTCCGCCATACTGCTCGGGCCAGTGGCTGGCCAGCCAGCCCTGGGCATTGAGCAGCGCATGCCACGCTTGCAGATCGGCCTTGCCCAGGTGCTTGCCTTCGCGCACCTTGGCGGTCAGCCGGGCCGGCACCTGGTCGGTCAGGAAGCGCTGCACGTCGGCGCGGAACGCCTGTTCTTGGGGGGTAAAACTCAGGTCCATGACGATATCCCAGTCTCTTTTAGAAAATTTCAAACAGGCCGGCGGCACCCATGCCGCCAGCAATGCACATGGTCACGACCGCATATCTGGCCTTGCGGCGACGGCCTTCCAGCAGCACATGGCCGACCAGGCGCGCGCCGGTCATGCCGAACGGGTGGCCGATCGACACGGCGCCGCCATTGACGTTCAGGCGCTCGTCGGGGATGCCCAGCGTTTGCTGGCAGTAGATAGCCTGCGAGGCAAAGGCTTCATTGAGCTCCCACAGATCGATGTCGTCAACCCGCAAGCCATGGCGGGCCAGCAGCTTGGGCACGGCGAAGACGGGGCCGATGCCCATTTCGTCAGGCTCGCAGCCGGCCACGGCCATGCCGCGAAATGCCCCTAGGGGTTGCAGACCCAGGCGGGCGGCTTCCCGGGCTTCCATCAGCACGCAGGCCGAGGCGCCGTCGGACAGTTGCGAGGCGTTGCCTGCGGTGATGAACTGGCCGGCGCCGCGCACGGGCGACAGCTTGGCCAGGGACTCATAGGTGGTGCTGGCGCGGTTGCAGGTGTCGTGGTCAATCGTCACGTCCTGGTGCGAGACTTCCTGGGTTTCCTTGTTCGTGACGGCCATGGTGGTGGTCACGGAAATGATTTCGTCCTTGTAGCGGCCTGCCGCCTGTGCTTCGGCGGTTTTACGCTGGCTCTCGACCGAGAAGCGGTCTTGCGCCTCGCGGCTGATGCCGTAGCGACTGGCCACGATGTCGGCGGTCTCGATCATCGCCATGTACAACTCGGGTTTGTGCGCGTTGATCCAGGGATCGATGCCACTGTCGACGCCGCTGCCTTCGCTGCGGCGGATGCCCGAGATGCTTTCCACGCCGCCGGCAATCATGGCCGGGGCACCATCCACGATGATGCGGCTGGCGGCCATGGCCACCGCCTGCAGGCCCGAGGCGCAAAAGCGGCTGACCGTGGCGCCCGCAATGCTCAGCGGCAGGCCGGCGCGGATCACGCTGGCGCGCGCGATGTTGCGCCCGGAACGCCCTTCGGAATAGCCGCAGCCGAGGATGGCATCCTCGATCAGGCCGGGGTCTATGCCGGCGCGCTCGACGGCGGCCTTGACGGCGAACGAGGCCAGGGTGGCACCACTGACGCTGTTGAACTCGCCCCGGTGGGACTTGGCCAGGGGGGTGCGGGCGGTGGATACGATGACGGCTTCACGCATGGTGGGGTCTCCTGAAAATGAAAATCACGGTTTGTTGAGGCTGTCGAAGTTCCGGCCTTCTTCAATCAGCTTGAGCAGCAGCGGGGCGGGTTGCCAGAACAGTGGGTCTTCCTGGGCGAAGGCCTGGATGTCGGCCAGGATGGTGGGCAGGCCGACCGTGTCGGCGTACTTCATGGGTCCGCCGCGAAAGCGCGGGAAGCCGTAGCCATGCACCAGCGTCACGTCCACATCCAGCGGGCGCAGGGCGATGCCCTCGGCCACCACCCTGGCGCCCTCGTTGACCATGGCGGCCAGGTAGCGGCGCATGATGTCCTGGTTGCTGAAGCCGCGCGGCGTGGTGCCGGCGCGCTGGCGCTCGGCGTCGATGATCGCCAGCACCTCGTCATCCGGCGTGCCGGTGCGCGCGCCTTCGGGATACAGGTAGTAGCCCCGGCCGGTCTTCTGGCCAAACCAGCCGCGCTCGCAGAGTCGGTCGGCAATCTGCACGTAGCGCGCTTCGGGGTCGCGCGTGGCGGCCTTGCGCTTGCGCGTGGCCCAGCCGATGTCGCCCCCGGCCAGGTCGGCCACCTGGAACGGCCCCATGGGGTAGCCGAATTCGCGCGCGGCGGCGTCGATCTGGTAGGGCGAGGCGCCATCCTCCAGCAAGTGGTCGGCGGTGGCGCGGTACACAGCCAGCATGCGGTTGCCGATGAAGCCGTCGCACACGCCGGCGCGTACCGGCACTTTCTTGAGCTTTTTCGCCAGGTCAAACGCGGTGGCCACCACGTCGGCGCTGACCTGGGCGGGCACCACGATCTCCAGCAGCTTCATGATGTGGGCCGGCGAAAAGAAGTGCAGGCCCACCACGTCTTGCGGGCGCGACACGCTGGCCGCAATTTCATCGATGTCGAGGTAGGAGGTGTTGGTGGCCAGCACGGCGCCGGGCTTGCACACCCGGTCCAGTTCGGCAAACACCGCCTTCTTGGCGCCCATTTCCTCAAACACGGCCTCGATCACCAGGTCCGCCTGTGCCAGCGCGTCGTACGAGGTGCTGCCGCTGAAGCGGGCCAGCACGGCGGCCCGGGCCCCGGGTGTCATGCGGCCCTTGGCCACGAGACCGTCGTACACCTTCTCGACGTTGGCACGGCCACGGGCAAGGGAGGCGTCGTCGCGCTCGACCATGATCACGGGCAGACCTGCGTTCAGCACGGCCACGGCAATGCCGGCGCCCATGGTGCCGCCACCGATCACGCCGACGCTGTCGATAGCGCGCGGTGTGGCCTTGCGCGTCTCGGGCGACTTGGCCACCTCGCGTTCGGCAAAGAAGGCATGGATCAGGCCGGCGCGCTGCGGGCTGTCCAGGCACTGCAGGAACAGCTGGCGCTCCAGCGCCACGGCCTCGTCAAAAGGCAGGTCCAGCGCACCCTGCACGGCTTCGATGATCTTGAGCGGCGAGAACAGACCGGGCGTCCTTTTGGCCGTGTCGACCTTCAGCGCGTCCAGTGCGGCTTGGCTGGCAGGTTTGTCGGCCAGGGCTGCAGCCGCAGCACGGGTGGGGCGCACACTGGCTCCGCTGGCGACAAGCTCATTGGCATAAGCCAGGCCCGCAGCCAGCACGTCGTTACCTTCACCCAGCCGGTCGATCAGGCCAACAGCCAGGGCTTCCCCGGCCTCCAGGTGGCGCCCGCTAAGCATCATTTCCAGCGCAGGCTTCACGCCCATCAGGCGCGGTGCGCGCTGGGTACCACCAGCGCCGGGCAGCAGGCCCAGCAGCACTTCGGGCAGGCCCAGCCGGGCATCCGGCATGGCCAGCCGGTAGTGCGACGACAGGGCCACTTCCAGCCCGCCGCCCAGCGCCGGGCCGTGGATCGCCACCACCACCGGCTTGCGGCAGGCTTCAAGGCGGCTGCACACCTCGGGCAGCGAAGGTGCCATGGGCGGCTTGCCAAATTCACGAATGTCCGCCCCGGCGATGAAGGCCCGGCCCGCGCCCACGATCAACACCGCAGCCACGCTGTCATCGGCGTCCGCCTCTTGCACGGCGGCCAGCAGGCCACGGCGCACATCCACGCTGAGCGCGTTGACAGGAGGGTGGTTGATGGTCACCAGCAGCACGCGGCCTAGGCGTGTGGTGGTGACCACGGAAGGGGTGGCTTCAGTGTTCATGCGCTTGTCTCCAGTTTCATTGAATGAAAATTTGTTCAACGCATTGTGATTGTGCAAAACTGTCTTGACAATGGCATAAACAATTGACAGACTGTCAAATATTTTTATACAAAATTTATGGATCTCGCTTCGCTAACCTTGTTAGTCGACATCATCGACGCCGGCAATTTGAGCCAGGCCGCTCGCAAGCTCAAGATGACGCGCGCCAACGTCAGCTACCACCTCAAGCAGCTCGAAAAGTCTGTGGGCGTGCAACTGGTGCGCCGCACCACCCGCCGCGTCGAGCCCACCGAAGTCGGCCTGCGCTTGTACGCCCATGGCCGCAGCATCCAGAACGAAATGCAGGCCGCGCGCGAAACCATCACCACGCTGGGCCAGGGCCTGCAAGGGCGCGTGGGCTTAAGCGTGCCCAGCGGCTATGGGGAGATGGTGATGTCCGACTGGCTGATCGAGTTCAAGCGCCAGTATCCCGGCATCGTGCTGGACGTGCTGTTTGAAAACCGGGCCGACAACCTGCGCGACGAAGTGGACATTTCCATTCGCGTGATGCCCGAGCCACCGCCCGCCTTGGTCGCGCGTGAGCTGGGCAGCGTGCGTTATCTGGCCTGCGCCTCACGCGCGTTTGCGCAGCAGCATGGCCTGCCCACCGGGCTGGAGCAGTTGCGCACCACGCCGCTGATCACCTCCGGCGTGGTGGGCCAGCAGCTGCGCCTGCGCGCCTACCGGGGCGACGAACGCCACGAGGTCACGCTGGAGCCCACGCTGATTTCCGAGCACTTTCCGTTCCTGCGCCAGGGTATCCTGGCGGGCCTGGGTCTGGGCCTGGTGCCCGACTATGTGGTGATGGACGCAATTGAGTCCGGCGAGGTATTGACCACCCTGGATGACTATCGCCTGAGTATTTTCGGCACGCGCATGTACCTGCTGTACATGCCCAACCGGCATCAGACGCGCGCCGTGCGCACCTGCATTGAGTTTTTGCTGGACAAGGCACGGACAAAAATTGATCATCGTGAGGACAGCTTGGTACCTCTTTAGTTGACAGGCTCTTTGCAACTTGATTCAATTTCCCGCTTGTTTCTTTCGTGGGCAAGTGACCTTGCCCCCAGAAAACGTATCCCTTGCCGAGTGGTTCAATTCAGACAAGGAAAACGCAAATGACGAAAACCTCAAGGGCGCGCTACACGCTCGAATTCAAACAAGAAGCAGTCCGGCTGGTGGATAACGGCCAAAGCATCGCGG
Source organism: Polaromonas sp. CG_9.5 (assembly GCF_035984465.1). Lineage (NCBI taxonomy): Bacteria > Pseudomonadati > Pseudomonadota > Betaproteobacteria > Burkholderiales > Comamonadaceae > Polaromonas > Polaromonas sp. CG_9.5. The sequence continues at coordinate 2,104 of NZ_JAXCHR010000032.1, read as the reverse complement.
CGGCAGCGCGCACGCTGGGCGTGGTCGATCAGACGCTGTTCAACTGGCTCAAAGCCCACAAGCAAGGCGAACTCACGGGCGCTGACAGCCAAGCCCTTTAGTGCCGAGCAGATTGCAGAATCAGCCGTCTGCGAGCCGAACTGGCGCGTGTGAAGATGGAGCGTGATATTTTGCGAAAAGCGACGGCGTACTTCGCGAAAGCTCAGCGTTGAAGTACGCCTTTATCCAGCGCCACCGGTGCGTGTGGCCCATCTCGGTGCAATGCCGCGTATTGCAGGTCAGCGTGGCCGGCTATCACGATCACTTGGTGCGCCGCACCAGCAGGGCATCGTGTCGCCATCTGAGTGATGAGGCCTTGCTGGTCCACATCAAAGCCATCCATGTTCAGAGCCGAGGCGCCTATGGCTGGCCGCGCATCTGGCGAGAACTGCTGGCGCGCGGCATCCGCGTAGGCAAGCAGCGAGTGCAACAGTTGATGCAGCGCCATGGTGTTCGCGCCAAGGGCAAGCGCCGCTTCAAGGTCACCACTGACAGCAATCACCCGTTACCCATCGCACCAAATTTGCTTGATCGGCAGTTCACGGTAGCCGCGCCGGATCGGGTCTGGGTGGGCGACATCACCTACATCGCCACCGACGAGGGCTGGCTGTTCCTGGCCGTGGTGATCGACCTGTTCAGCCGCCAGGTGGTGGGCTGGTCGCTGCGGGACGACATGACGTCAAGCATCGTCATTGACGCCTTGCGCATGGCCTGGTTCAGGCGCCACCCGGGTCAGCACGCCGGCTTGATGTTTCACAGCGATCGGGGCAGCCAGTACGCCAGCGCGGACTTCAGGGCAGCCCTCAAGGAGTACGGCATCCTTGCATCCATGATGCCGACACGGCAACTGTTGGGATACTCAATCTAAGATCAATTCGAGCACTGCTTTCTGTCTGACCCGTGCTGGGATTGGCGTCTTGCCTTTGTATTGACCTGTCGGTCGATCGCAGTGTTCATTCCGGCAATGCCGGGCCGGCTGCGAGTGACCTGATAGGAGCTTTGTCCTGCACCTTGAGTGTCCTGTCCTTCGGTCTTTTTCGGCGACGCCACCTTTATCAAGGAGTTCGCATGGAACAGATCTTCAGTGAGGCCGAGGTCATTCTCGGCGTCGACACCCACCTTGATGTGCATGTCGGTGCCGTCATCGATCAGGTGGGCCGCGTCAAAGGCACACACTCGATCCCAACCAATACGAGGGGATATGAAGAGTTGATCGGTTGGACGCAATAGTTTTGCAATCTTAAACGTGCGGGCATTGAAGGGACCGCGTCTTACGGCGCCGGACTGACACGCTTCCTGCAAGCCAAGGGCATCACGGTCATTGAGGTCAACCGCCCAAACCGCATGCGTCGACGCAGCCGGGGAAAAAGCGATCCGACGGACGCTGAGAGCGCCGCTCGCGCTGTCCTGGCCGAGGATGCCAACAGCGTACCCAAAGCGCAAAGCGGCCTGGCCGAAGCGCTGCGCATGCTGAACGTGGCTCGCCGCAGTGCAGTCAAGGGCTGGGCCCAGGCTGTCAACCAGCTTCGCGCGCTGCTCGTGAGTGCGCCGCAATCCATCAGGGAAGCGGCGCTCAAGGAAAAACCCGAGCAGTGCATCGCTGCTTGTATGGAGCTGGACTGTGGCGATGAGAAGAACCCTGTCATGGCCAGCCTCAAAACGACGCTTCGGTTGTTGGCCAGGCGATGGAGTGCTTTGCACGGGGAACTCAAGGAACTGGACCAGCACCTCTCTCGTCTGACCAAAATGGCTGCGCCCAGGCTGCTGGAGCGCTTTGGGGTGGGACCCCAGACTGCAGCGACGTTGCTCATCACAGCAGGCGACAACCCGATGCGACTACGCAACGAAGCTGCCCTGGCCGCCCTGTGCGGCGTCAGTCCCCTGCAGGCATCTTCCGGAAAAACCAACCGTCACCGGCTCAACCGCGGCGGCGACAGGCAGGCGAACAATGCCCTGTGGACCGGTGGCCATCAAGGAAGTTGTCGCCTGAAGTGAAGTGAGTCAGGCTACTTTTTGCGTGTTTTGAAGCTCCTTGATTTGTGGGGTTTTTGGGTTGAGGTGCACG
>NZ_JAXCHR010000031.1:0-24479 GCF_035984465.1 Polaromonas sp. CG_9.5 | reverse complement strand
TTCACGCGCTATGACAAAACCGATGTGATGTTCGCTGCCTTTATTACGGTTGCACTCATCGCAGAGGCCTTGAGATAGCGTTAACAGGCTCTAGCCGGCCTGCACCAGCATTTTTCGGCCTGCGCCCCAGCCGCTCCAGCCCATGAGGGCGGCTACCACCACGATCAGCGCGGCAGACGACTCAAAGCCGCCCGTCCAGCCACGCAGCAGGCCGACCAGCAGCGGACCGAACGCGGCCAGCGCGTAGCCCCAGCCTTGCGCCATCGCCGAAAGCTGGGCGGTGACGTGGGCATTGGCGCTGCGCATCACGATCAGGCTCAGCGCCAGTGCAAAGCCGCTGCCCAGCCCGCAGCCCAGCAAAATAGCCCAGAACCAGCGCCCGCCCAGCGGCGCAAAAATCAGCGCCAGCAACGACACCGACACCACCGCTGCCACACCCACGGCCAGGGCACGCTGGTCTTTGCAGCGCGCGGCAATCGACGGCGTGACCAGGCTGGTCACCAGTTGCGTGACGATGGCTGTCGCCACGACATAGCCGGCGGCGGCGCTTTCCAGACCGCGCTCGCGCAGGATGGGCGCCAGCCAGCCCATGACGATATAGGCCATCGACGACTGCGAGCCCATGAACAGCGTGACTTGCCAGGCCAGGCGGTCACGCCCCAGGCTGCCCATGCGGGGCGCCTTGCCGCTGGTATCAAGGATGGCCGCCGCGATAACGGTGTGCGGCGTTGACAAGGCCAGCGGTGCCCACAGCAGCATCACCACACCGGCTGGCAGCGCCCAAAAAGCCAGCGCGTGCGCCCACGCGCCGTTGAACAGGTGCTGCTCCAGCGGCACGGTAAAGGCGGTGGAGATGGCCGCGCCAAAGCAGATCGCTAGCGTGTACAGGCCGGTCATCATGGCCGAACGCGCGGGAAAGTCGCGCTTGATCAGGCCCAGCAGCAGCACGTTGCCAATCGCAATGCCGGCACCGGCCAACACCGACGACGCAAACAGCAAAGGCAGGCTGACCCAGGCGCGCAGCAAGGTGCCCACGCAGATCAAAAACATCGCGCCCAGCAACGTGCGCTCAACGCCAAAGCGCCGCGCCAGCGCCGGCGACGGCGCGGCAAACAGGCCCAGGCAGATGATGGGCAGAGTCGTCAGAAAGCTGGCACCGGTGGCGCTCAGGCCGGTGTCTCGCATGATTTCGGGCAGCACCACGGACAGGCTGCCAAACACCGGGCGCAGGTTGAAAGCCATTAGCAGCAGGCTGGCGGCCAGCAGCAAGGGATGGGTTTTGGGTGCAGTGGCCAAGGGCGTTGAAGAAGGCGGTGTGGAGGACATGGGCGCTGGGTCGATCAGGTAAAGGAATGCAGCGCAGAGTGTGCGCCAAAACTAGCCAATCGGCAGCGGCGGCCTGGCTTGCAGCAGCTGCGCGACCCAGCCATCAAACGCCGCCAGCAGCGGCTCGAACGGCTCGGCGTCATTTTGCAGCTGGGCCAGCGCGGCGCAGCAGGCCTCCAGCGTCGAGAGCTGGTGTAGCTGGCGCGCCTTGCGGATGCGGTAGCGCGACGCCGGCAGTTGCGCCAGCGCCAGGCGTGGCAGTTGTTGCAGCAGCGGATTGAGGTGCAGCATTTTTCGGCTTTTGCGCCAGGTGCCGTCCAGCACCACCAGGCGCAATTCGGCGGGGTTTTGCAATTCGCCAGGCGTCAGCGCGCGCGGAGCGGGCCAGCCCAGCGCCCGGTCTTGCGGCAGGTCGGGGTACAGCAGCACGGCTTGCGGGGGCGGGGCGGCTGCGCTGGCCGGCTCCAGGGCTTCAAAAGGGCCGGTCAGCAGCGCCTGCAACTCGGCGGGCGCAAACTGCTCGCCCGTCACCAGGCGGCTGCGCGCCAGGCTCAAATTCAGCAGTCGCGCCGTGCCTTTGGCTTCCTGCACTTCCATCGGATGCTGCAGGATGAGCACTTCGGCCTGGTGCGCCGTCGGCCTGATCCACGGGCAGAGGCAGGCGCTTTGCGGCCGCAGGCAGCGCGGGCAGAGGGCGCGTTTGGGACGGTCGAGGGGCATGCGTAAAGAAAAATGGAAGGATACTAATTGCTATTGAAAAAGGAGCTGCTTGCGCCCGTGCAGACTGCGCAAGAGGCCTGTTTGATGCATAAACCGCCCGTCGGCGGCCTGTATCAGGCGACCGGCGGCACCAAAATGGTGGCTGCGGCGGGCGCGGCCAGTTCGGGGTAGTCGCGGCTGAAATGCAGGCCCCGGCTTTCGCGGCGCAGCTGGGCCGAGCGCACGATGAGTTCGGCCACCTGCACCAGATTGCGCAGCTCCAGCAAATCGCGCGTGACGTGAAAGTGGGCGTAAAACTCCTGGATTTCGGCCTGCAGCAGCGTGATGCGGTGCGCGGCGCGTTCCAGCCGCTTGTTGGTGCGCACGATGCCGACGTAGTCCCACATGAAGCGGCGCAGCTCGTCCCAGTTGTGCGAAATCACCACGCATTCGTCGGCGTCGGTCACGCGGCTGTCGTCCCAGGCGGGCACGTCGTGCAACGGTGCGGCAGGCATGGCCCCGATGGCTTGCGCCGCCGCCCGCGCAAACACCATGCATTCGAGCAGCGAATTGCTGGCCAGCCGGTTCGCGCCATGCAGGCCGGTGCAGGCGGTTTCGCCCACGGCGAACAGGCCGGGCAAGTCGGTGCGGCCAGCCAGGTCGGTCAACACGCCGCCGCAGGTGTAGTGCGCGGCGGGCACCACAGGAATTGGCTGGGTCGTGATGTCGATGCCCAGTTCGGCGCATTTCGCCAAAATATTCGGAAAGTGCTCGTGCAAAAACGCCGGGCTCTGGTGCGAAATGTCGAGCAGCACACAGTCCAGGCCGCGTTTTTTCATCTCGAAGTCGATGGCGCGCGCCACCACGTCGCGCGGTGCCAGTTCGGCGCGTTCGTCGTGCTCAAACATGAAGCGCGTGCCGTCCGGCAGCAGCAAGCGTCCGCCTTCGCCGCGCACGGCTTCGCTGATCAGGTAGGACTTGGCATGCGGGTGGTACAGGCAGGTCGGGTGGAACTGGATGAATTCGAGGTTGCTGACGCGGCAGCCGGCGCGCCAGGCGGCCGCGATTCCGTCGCCGGTGGCGGTGTCGGGGTTGGTGGTGTAGAGGTACACCTTGCCCGCGCCGCCGGTGGCCAAAATGGTTTGCGGCGCGCGAAAGGTCAGCACCTCGTCGGTGGCTTCGTCCAGCGCATACAGGCCCAGGCAGCGCTGCGGGCTGCCCAGCCCGGACAGGCCGAGCTTGCGCGTGGTGATCAGATCAACCAGCGTGTGGTTTTCAAACAGCGTGATGCCGGGCGTTTGCCGCACCACGTCGATCAGCGTGCGCTGCACCGCTGCGCCGGTGGCGTCGGTGACGTGGGCGATGCGGCGCGCGCCGTGGCCGCCTTCGCGCGTCAGGTGCAGATGATCGCCTTCGAGCGAAAACGGCACGCCCAACTCGCGCAGCCAGGCAATCGCGTCGGGGGCGTTTTCCACCACGAAGCGGGTCGCGGCCAAATCGCACAGGCCCGCGCCGGCCACCAGCGTGTCGTTGATGTGCGCCTCGAAACTGTCGCCGTCGGCCAATACGGCAGCAATACCGCCTTGTGCCCAGGCGCTGGCGCCGTCATTTATGGCGCGTTTGGTGAGCACGGCCACGCGGTGCGTGGGCGCCAGATGCAGCGCGGCAGACAGTCCGGCCAGGCCACTGCCAACAATCAAAACATCAAAATCCTGGGGTATGGATGTGGACATGGGCAGCAAAAGTGAAAAAAGAAGAATTCAGCTTGGCGTGTAGGCCAGCCGGACATAAATGGGCGCGAACGACTCGGCCTGGGTAATTTCCAGCAGGCATTCCTTGGCCAGCTCCAGCAGGGCAATGAAGGTCACAACCAGCACCGGCATGCCGCGCGTCACATCGAACAACTCGGCAAATTCAAGAAATTTGCGGCCCTGCAGCTTGCGCAGCACGATGCTCATGTGTTCGCGCACCGACAGTTCTTCGCGGCTGATGACATGGTGCTGCACCAGTTTTGCGCGTTTGACGATGCCCAGCCAGGCTTCCTGCAAATCGACCAGCGTCACGTCGGGCAGGCGCTGCGTCAGCGACTGCTCGACATGCACATGCGCTGCCAGAAAGTCGCGGCCCAGCTGCGGCAGCGTGTTGAGCTGGTGGGCGGCGAGCTTGATTTTTTCGTATTCGAGCAGTCGCCGCACGAGTTCTGCGCGCGGGTCTTCGGCTTCCTGATCTAACGCCGACTTTTTGGGCGGCAGCAGCATGCGCGACTTGATCTCGATCAGCATCGCGGCCATCAGCAGGTATTCAGCCGCCAGTTCCAGGTTGGTGCTGCGGATTTCATCGACATACACCAAATATTGCCGCGTCAGCGCCGCCATCGGAATGTCAAGAATGTTGAAGTTCTGCTTGCGGATCAGGTACAGCAGCAAGTCCAGCGGCCCCTCGAAGGCTTCGAGAAACACCTTGAGCGCATCGGGCGGAATGTACAGGTCGCGCGGCATGGCGAACATCGGCTCGCCATACAGACGCGCCAGCGCCACCGGGTCGGTCAGCGCGGCGGCGTCGATGCCGGGCAGTACAGGCAAGGCGGGCGTTGGCTGCGCGGGAAGGGAAGAGGAGGACATCAAGGCATCGGGGCAACGGCGGATTCGATGCAATAGAAAAAATTTGACGCTATGAAAAAAGTAGCTGCTTGCGCCCGCTCAGCAAGCGCTAGAGGCTGAAAACAGGCTTATTTGGCGTTTGGATGGTTGCTGGTGCCATAAACGTAGGGCTGCTGCGCCACGCGGGCGTCGCTGTAGTCGGCCTGGTCGGCCAGGTTCAGGTTTTTGTCCCACAACAGGGCGCGGCCCGCGCGCTGTTCGGCTTCCAGCGAAGGATTTTTTGCCTTGAGCTCCTCGATAAATGAGGTGATTTCAGAGGTGTAGTGGGTGCGTTGGAAAATGGACATGGTGCGTGGGCTGCCTGAAACGTATAGTGGCGGGATTTTACCGGGGGACTGCCATGCTTCGTTCTTTATTACGTCTGCCCTTGGGCAGCGCCGGCTTTTCATCGGCCGGGATGCCGGTTTTTTCAAAAAGGACGGTGCTGGGTATGGGTTTTCTGTCATTGATCCTCGGGCTGGCAGGCTGCGACTCGGAGCACATTAAAGAGCTCGAAGAAGGCGTTGCCACCGAAGCCGATGTGCGTGCGCGCTTTGGCGAGCCTGAAAAAATCTGGGAAGCGCGCGACATGGTGTCGCTGCCCGTGCCCGGCGCGCTGCTGGAGCCGGGCGCCCGCACGCTCGAATACAACCGCCAGCCGGCCGGCAACGTCAACTACATGATCACCATTGGCCCAGATGGCAAGATGAGCGCGCTGCGCCAGGTGCTCACGCCGCAGAACTTTGACAAGGTGCTGCCCGGCATGTCGATGGAACAGGTGCGCAAGCTGCTCGGCAAGCCGATGAAAATCACGCCCTACGCGTTAAAGCGCGAAACCCATTACGACTGGCGCTACCTGAGCCCGCCCAACACGGCGATGATTTTTACCGTGGTGATGGATGCGGATTACCGCGTGTCGCGCACCCTGTCAGCCGACGAGGAAAGCGTCAACCCCAAAGGGCGCTGACGGCTGCCTGCTGCTGATTTTGGCCGCGTTTTTGCATAAAACAGCCGCTTGCGCAATAGCAGCATGCGCAAGCAGCTATTGAAACTATAGCGATTCCACTTTGTCCAGAAAGCCGTGCCGCTCCATGACCTGCCGGGGCTGGGCATTGAGGCCGGTCAGCACCAGCCGCCCTCCGCGCGAGACGATGGCTTTGTGCAGTTGCTCCAGCACATCCAGCCCCGAGGTGTCGAGCAACTGCAGCGACTGCACATCAAGCCGGATTTCCAGCCCCTGCGGCGTGCTTTCGACCATATTCAAGATCGGGTCGATCTTGGCGACCGCGCCAAAAAACAGCGAGCCATACAGCCGAAAGCACGCTGCATTTTCTGTTTGCGACACCAGCGCGACCTGAAACAGCGAACTCATGCGCCGCACGAACAGCACGCAGGCCAGCAGCAGCCCGACCTGCAGCGCCACCGTCAAATCAAAAATCACCGTCAGGAAAAACGTCCCCAGCATGATCAGCCGGTAATGGTTGCTGGCGCGCCGGAGCTCGACAAACTCGCGCCATTCGCCCATGTTCAGGGCCACATACAGCAAGATGCCCGCCAGCAAGGCCAGCGGCACATGCACCGCCAGCGGGGCGGCCACCAGCACCACCCCCACCAGCGTCAGGCAATGCACCAGGCCCGACACCGGCGACGTCGCGCCGGCGCGCACATTGGTCACGGTGCGGGCAATCGTGCCGGTGGCCGGCATGCCGCCAAAAAACGGCACGACAAAATTGGCGATGCCCTGCGCCATCAGTTCCTGATTCGGGTCGTGGCGCTTGAGGCCTGAAATCTGGTCGGCGACGCGGGCGCACAGCAGCGACTCGACCGCGCCCAGCAGCGCAATCGTGAGGGTCGGCGCGACCAGCAGGCGCACCGTGGCCCATGAAAAATCAGGCAGCGCAAAACCCGGCAGGCCGCGCGGAATGCCGCCAAAACGGCTGCCGATGGTTTCCACCGGCAATTGCAGCGCATAGGCAAACGCCGTCAGCGTGAGCAGCGCCACGATGGGGCCGGGCAGCCGCGACGCCAGGCGCGTGGCGCGCTTGAGCTGCAGGCCTTCACCGGCTTGGATCAGCCGAACCAGCCGGTTGGTGAAGGCATGGGCATACCGCGTTTGCGTGTCAAACAGCCGGGGCCAGACCAGCAGGCCCAGCAAACAAGCCAGCCCCAGGCCCAGCGCATAAGGATTCAGCGTGTCAATGTGCCCGAAAATCGCCCGCAATTGCGAGAAAAAATCCGCCGGCATCTTCGGGATTTCCAGCCCCAGCAAGTCCTTGACCTGCGACAGCATGATCAGCACCGCAATGCCGTTGGTGAAACCCACCACAATGCTGACCGGCACATAGCGCACCAGCGTGCCGAGTTTGAAAAACCCGAGCAAAAACAGCAGCACACCGGCACAAGCCGTTGAAATCAACAGGTTGGCCACGCCGTAGCGCTCGACGATGCCGTAGACGATGACGATGAATGCGCCCGCCGGCCCGCCAATTTGCACCGCCGAGCCGCCCAGCCCGGAAATCAAGGCGCCGGCAATGATGGCGGTCCAGATACCGGCTTCGGGCTTGAGGCCAGAGGCAATGGCAAACGCCATCGCCAGCGGCAAGGCGACGATGCCGACGGTCAGGCCGGAGCCGGCATCCTTGAAAAACCGTTCCCGCGAGTAACCGGCCATGGCCGACAGCATGCGGGGCCTGAAGCGGGCGAAGTAGGGCGGCAGGTGCATAGCATCGGATTGTGCGCCGTAGGCACCGCTTTTGCGCGTGAAAAGAAGGGTGGGTGGCTATGGGGTTTGGCGCGTCATCGCGAGGCTCCGTGGCTTAGCTCTTTCATCGCGAGGCCGCAAGGCGTGGCCATCCAGCGCCGCATCCAGCGCCGTCGTGGCTTGCCGCGCTGCGCTCGCCATGACGATGCGGGCGTAAGACCGGCGCGGCAGCGTTATCGGGGAAGCAAAACCGAATTACTTGCTGTTGCCGGGCAGCACCGCGTCAGCCGTCGCGCCCACCGCCGAGCCGGCAATGCGCGCCGTGCCAATCACCGCGCTGGCGGCCAGCCCGACGGTGCCCACCGCCACCGAAGCGACGGTATCGACCACCGCCACGACGGCGCAGCCTGGCAGGCTGAGTGCCGACAAGGCGGCGGCAAACCAAAACGCGCTGCGAAATCGACGAAAGTGCGGCAAGTTTTTCATGGCGGGTGCGTCAGTTGCAGGTCGTTGGGCGCGGGTTTTTCAGTGAATCCGCATGCCCGGCGTCGCGCCCGGCACGGGTTCGAGCACGTAAATGCCGGGGTTGGCTTTTTCGTCGGCATGGCTGGCGGCCATCACCATGCCTTCGCTGATGCCGAACTTCATCTTGCGCGGGGCCAGGTTGGCGACCAGCACGGTGTGCTTGCCGATCAGGTCTTCAGGTTTATAGCTGGCGGCGATGCCGCTGAAGACATTGCGCAGCCGGCCTTCGCCCGCGTCCAGCGTCAGGCGCAGCAGCTTGACCGAGCCTTCGACCGCTTCGCAGTTGACGATTTTGGCAATGCGCAAATCGACCTTGGCGAAGTCGTCGATGGTGATGGTGGCGGCGATTTTTTCGCCGCCCGGCTCGCTTTCTGTTCCTCCGACAGGCGGCAGCGATGCAGGCGCGCTGCTTTGGGTTGCTACCGTTTCAATAGCTGCTTGCGCGGGTTCCGCCTGCGCTGGCGGCTCAAACAAGGCCTCAAGCTGCTTCGGGTCAACGCGCTGCATCAAATGCGTGTAAGGCTGAATGGTGTGGCCGACGGGCAGCTTGAGCATCCCGGCTTCCCACTTTTGCAAGTCGATGCTCAGCCAGTCGCTGACCTGCGTGGCCAAGTGCGGCAACACCGGCGCCAGCAGCACCGTCAGGTCCTTGAACAGGCCAATGGCCGTGGTGCAGACCTGATGCAGCTCAGCCTCGCGCGCCGGGTCTTTGGCGATGGCCCAGGGCGCTTTGTCGGCGACGTACTGGTTCACCTGGTCGGCAAACGTCATGATGACGCGCATCGCCTTGCCAAATTCGCGGCATTCGTACAGCTCGCGCACCTCGTTGAGCGAGCTGGAGGCCAGTGCATACAGTGCGTGCGCGCCGGCGTCTTCCTGGCCGAGCCGGCCCTCAAAACGCTTGCTGATGAAGCCGGCGCAGCGCGAGGCAATGTTGACGTATTTGCCAATCAAATCGCTGTTGACGCGCGCCAAAAAGTCGTCGGCGTTGAAGTCGATGTCTTCATTGCGTGCGCTGAGCTTGGCGGCCAGGTAGTAGCGCAGCCATTCGGGGTTCATGTCCAGGCGCAGGTACTTGAGCGGGTCCAGACCGGTGCCCCGGCTTTTGCTCATTTTTTCGCCGTTGTTCACCGTCAAAAAGCCGTGAACGAACACGTTGTCGGGCGTCTTGCGGCCGCTGAAATGCAGCGTGGCGGGCCAGAACAGCGTGTGAAACGTCACGATGTCTTTGCCGATGAAGTGGTACTGCTCCAGGCGCGGGTCGGCCATGTAGTCGTCGTAGTTCTCGCCGCGTTTCGTCAGCAAATCTTTCAGCGACGCCAGGTAGCCAATCGGCGCGTCGAGCCAGACATAAAAATATTTGCCCGGCGCGTCTGGAATCTCGATGCCAAAGTACGGCGCGTCGCGACTGATATCCCAGTCGCCCAGGCCTTCGCTTTGCGTGCCGTCCGGGTTGGTGCGCACCGAAAACCATTCCTTGACCTTGTTCGCCACTTCGGGTTGCAGCTTGCCGTCTTGCGTCCACTTTTGCAAAAACTCGACGCAGCGCGGGTCGGACAATTTGAAGAAAAAATGCTCCGAGCTTTTCAGCATCGGCGTGGCACCCGACAGTGCGGAATACGGGTTGATCAGATCCGTGGGCGCATACACCGCGCCGCAGACCTCGCAGTTGTCGCCGTACTGGTCTTTGGCGTGGCACTTCGGGCATTCGCCCTTGATGAAACGGTCGGGCAGGAACATGTTCTTTTCGGGGTCAAAGAACTGCTCGATGGTCTTGGTCTCGATCAGCGAGCCTTGCGGGTTGTCACGCAGGTCGCGGTAGATTTGACGCGCCAGCTCGTGGTTTTCCGGCGAATCGGTCGAGCTCCAGTTGTCAAAGGCGATATGAAAGCCGTCCAGGTACGGCTTGCGGCCAGCGGCAATGTCAGCGACGAACTGCTGCGGCGTCTTGCCGGCTTTTTCGGCGGCAATCATGATGGGCGCTCCGTGGGCATCGTCGGCACCGACAAAATTCACCGCGTTGCCCTGCATGCGCTGGAAACGCACCCAGATGTCGGCCTGGATGTATTCCATGATGTGGCCGATGTGGAAATTGCCATTGGCGTAGGGCAGGGCGGTGGTAACAAACAGGCGGCGCTGGGTCATAGGAGGTACTTTTGGCGGTAGAGGGCTGATTTTTGATTTTAAGGGGCGACCCCGGCTTGGGGGCACTCCGCGCTGCCGGGTAATGACGTTTTATAAGCCAAACAGGCCTGTTGCGCATACTGTACGTGCGTAAGCAGCTATTAAAAAAGTAGCAAATTGCATGTCCCCATCCCAGCATCGGCCAGCGCGGCGGCGTTAGACTCCGTGTCAATCCCGGCAACCCGCGCGCTTTCCTGAAAAAGCAGCGGCCTGCCTTGTCTGAATTACATGGAGATTTTCCCGATGGCTGTAGAACAACAGGCAATTTTGAACGCGCTGCAAACCGTGCTCGACCCCAATACCGGCAAGGATTTTGTCTCGACCAAGGCGCTGAAAAACCTGCAGGTCAGTGGCAGCGATGTGTCGTTCGAGGTCGAACTCGGCTACCCGGCCAAAAGCCAGATCGCCGGCCTGCGCAAAAGCCTGATTGCCGCGGTCAAAGGCGTCGCTGGCGTCAGCAATGTGTCGGTCAATGTCACCGTGAAAATTGCCAGCCACAGCGTGCAGCGCGGTGTGCAGTTGCTGCCGAATGTGAAAAACATCATTGCCGTGGCGTCAGGCAAGGGCGGCGTGGGCAAAAGCACTACCGCTGTGAATTTGGCACTGGCGCTGGCCGCCGAAGGCGCGAGCGTCGGCCTGCTGGACGCCGACATCTACGGCCCCAGCGTGCCGATGATGATGGGCATCGAAGGCCGACCTGAAAGCATCGACGGCAAGAACATGGAGCCGATGGAAAACTACGGCCTGCAGGTCATGTCCATCGGTTTTCTGGTCGCGCAGGACGAAGCCATGATCTGGCGTGGCCCGATGGCCACGCAGGCATTGGAGCAACTGCTGCGCCAGACCAACTGGAAAGACCTGGATTACTTGATCGTTGACATGCCGCCCGGCACCGGCGACATCCAGCTGACGCTGAGCCAGCGCGTGCCCATGACCGGCGCGGTGATCGTCACCACACCGCAAGACATTGCGCTGCTGGATGCCAAGAAGGGCATCAAGATGTTCGAGAAAGTCGGCGTGCCGATTCTGGGCATTGTCGAGAACATGGCGGTGCACATTTGCAGCCAGTGCGGCCATGCGGAACACATCTTTGGCGAAGGCGGCGGCAAGAAGATGGCCGCCGACTACAACATGGACTACCTCGGCGCGCTGCCGCTGGACATCAAGATCCGCCTGCAGGCCGACAGCGGCATGCCGACCGTGGTCGCCGACCCCGACGGCGAGGTGGCCGGCATCTACAAGGCCGTGGCGCGCAAGGTGGCGATTACCGTGGCGGCGAAAGCCAAGGATTTCTCGGCCAAGTTCCCGACCATCACGATTTCCAAAAACACCTGAGCTGCACGGCTTGAAAAAAGCCTGTTCATGAAAGGCGCTGCCTTGCGGGTTGCGCTCCGCATGCCCGAACGCCTGTCAGCGCAATTCGACAGCCGCGTTATTGGGCGACGTGTTCACGCATGATGTTTACCTTTGCGGGACGCCAAAAGGGTTTCGGCGCTGATGAAGCGCAAGGCCAAGCAAAAACGTTGTAGCGATATCCGGCCCATCTTGGCCCTGGTACTGATTTTTTTAACCTGGCGTTGGATGCCAGACGCCATTTTTTACAGGACTTTTTCCATGCTTATCCGGACCATTTATGTCAGTCGTGCCAGCTCGCCCATGCCGCTGGAACTGAAGGAAATCTTGGCCGTTTCCCGAAAGAACAACCCGCTGCTGGGCATCGGCGGGGCCATGTGTTTTCTGGACGGCGTCTACCTGCAGTTTCTGGAAGGCGAGGCCGTAGCGGTTGACGCGCTGTACCAGAAAATTGAAAAAGACCCGCGCCATACCGACGTCAAGATGCTGGTCCACGAGCCGATTACCCAGCGTGAATACCCAAAATGGTCGATGGCCCTGCTGACCTGGAACGAGGAAACCAAGGCCATTTTCAAAATGTTCAACCCCGGCCTTGAAAACGATGCCTACGCGGCTGATCCGGCCAGTGTGGCCGCCCTGATGCGTGCCTGGGCAGGGACGAACAACTGGATGACTTTGTAAAAAAGCGGCGAGGTGGCATTCTTGCGCCGCCTGCGCTTTTTCGCCAGGACTGACCCCGCACAGGGGCTGAGTTCCTCAGTCAAGCGGCTTTGTCCTACGTCCCTGAAGGCCCGGTTTCAGGGATAACCCTATTATTTGTCCGACAATAGCGATTCCGCCAGACGTATTGACTGCCTTTGTAGTTAGCCGTCAACGGTGATGTCCCTTGGTTGAATCGACGCGCGTCGCCTGCACGCGACGCCCACCACGCCGACGGACGAATGGAGTCAGATGACTGAACCCGGGGTTAAGGCCGCTACTCCCAATATCGGCGTGGTGGTTTCGGTACGTGGCAGCGTCGTGGATGTGCGCTTCGAGGCGAAGTTGCCACCCATCCACAGCATGCTGCACGCCGATGGAGGCCGCATCCTCATCGAGGTGCTGGCGCAGCGCGATCCGCAGCATGTGCGCGCCATTGCGCTGACGCCCACGCAGGGGCTGGCGCGCGGCATGACGGTGACGGACACCGGCGGGCCGTTGAAGGCGCCTGTCGGCAAGGGCATTCTTTCGCGCATGTTCGACGTGTTCGGCAACGCCATCGACCGCCAGCCTGCACCCACCGATATTGAATGGCGTTCCGTGCACCGCGACCCGCCTGCGCTGGTCAAACGCTCGACTCACTCTGAAGTTTTTGTAACCGGCATCAAGGTCATTGATGTGTTGTTGCCGCTGGAGCGTGGCGGCAAGGCCGGGCTTTTTGGCGGTGCCGGGGTGGGCAAGACGGTGTTGCTGACCGAGATGATTCACAACATGGTCGGGCATCAGGAAGGCGTGAGTATTTTTTGCGGTATTGGCGAGCGCTGCCGGGAAGGCGAAGAGCTGTACCGCGAAATGAAGGCCGCCGGCGTGCTGCCCAACATGGTGATGATCTTCGGCCAGATGAACGAGCCGCCGGGCAGCCGGTTCCGCGTCGGTCACGCAGCGCTGACGATGGCCGAGTATTTTCGCGACGACGAGCACCGCGATGTGCTGCTGCTGATTGACAACATTTTCCGGTTCATCCAGGCCGGCTCCGAAGTGTCGGGCCTGATGGGGCAGATGCCGTCGCGTCTGGGTTACCAGCCGACGATGGGAACCGAATTGTCGGGGCTGGAAGAACGCATTGCCAACACCGAAACGGGCGCCATCACCTCGATTCAGGCGGTGTATGTGCCGGCGGACGATTTCACCGACCCGGCGGCGGTGCATACGTTTTCGCATCTTTCGGCGTCCATCGTGCTGTCGCGCAAGCGTGCCAGCGAAGGCCTGTATCCGGCCATCGACCCGCTGCAGTCGAGTTCCAAGATGGCAACGCCGGGGATTGTCGGCGAGCAGCACTATGCGCTGGCGCAGGAAATCCGGCGCACGCTGGCGCAGTATTCGCAGCTCAAGGACATCATTGCCATGCTCGGGCTGGAGCAACTGTCGCCGGAAGACCGCAACGTGGTCGGCCGCGCGCGGCGGCTGGAGCGGTTCCTGACCCAGCCGTTTTTCACGACCGAGCAGTTCACCGGCATGCAGGGCAAACTGGTCAGCCTGGACGACGCGCTGGACGGTTGCGAGCGCATCCTGCGCGATGAATTCAAGGACTACCCCGAGAGTGCGCTCTACATGATCGGGAAGATTGACGAAGCCAAGGCGAAACATCCAGCGGCCGAGGCCCAGCCCGAGACACAAACGGCTGACAGCCATGAATCTTAAGATTCTGCTGCCTTTCAAGGTGTTTGCCGAAAAGTCAGGCGTGTCGCGCATCGTCTCGGAAACCCATGCCGGCTCGTTTGGGTTGTTGCCCCTGCGGCGCGATTGCGTGGCGGCCTTGACACCAGGCATACTGATTTACGAAACCGCCGCTGAAGGCGAAGTTTTTGTGGCGGTCGATGGCGGCGTGCTGGTGAAAACCGGGCCGGATGTGCTGGTGTCGGTGCGGCGCGCCATGCAGGGTGCGGACTTGGGCCAGTTGCGCCAGGCGGTGGAGGACGAGTTTTTGGCGCTGGATGCGCAGGAGCAAAACGTGCGCTCTGTGCTGACGAAACTCGAAACCGGTTTTTTGCGTCGATTCGCGACCCTGCAACATGGCTGAAAAGTCCGGAAAACCCGTGAAAAAAGAACCCGACCTGGCCGCGCAGATCGGTGTCAAGGCTGCGCGTAAGCTCAAGGCGCAGCGCAACCCCGCGCCCGGCGTGTGGTCAGGTTTGGGGCTGATGGGTGTTATTGGCTGGTCGGTCGTGGTGCCCACCCTTTTGGGCGCTGCGCTCGGCCTGTGGCTGGACCGGCATTACCCGGGCGGCCGTTCCTGGACGCTGGCATTGCTGGTGGCCGGGCTGACACTGGGCTGCCTGAATGCCTGGCACTGGGTGAGCCAGGAAGACCAGGCGATGCGCGATGAACAGGAAAATAATGATGAATGAAACACTGGCCCTGGTGCTGAGCTGGCTTGCAGGCGCTGCGTTGGGTGCGTTCTTTTTCGGCGGTTTGTGGTGGACGGTCAGAAAAAGCCTGGTGTCACGCCAGCCTGCCGTCTGGGTGTTTTGCAGTTTGCTGCTGCGCATGGGCGTCACCATGACCGGGTTTTATTGGGTGGCCGGTGCCAACTGGCAGCGTTTGCTGGCTTGCGTAATCGGGTTTTTCATGGCGCGCCACATCGTGCTGCGCTTGACCCGCTCGCCTGAAGAAATCCTGGCACGCAAGCCGCAGGAAGCCCGCCATGCACCTTAGCCCTGATGAAATCATCTTCTGGCAATTCGGCTTTTTCAAGCTCAACGCCACCATTGCCTACACCTGGGCATTGATGCTGGTGCTGGTGGTGGGCTCGCGCCTGATCACACGCCAGCTTTCCACTGACCACCAGCGTTCCCGGTGGCAGAACCTGTTTGAAATCGTCGTGACCGGCATCGAGACGCAAATTGCAGAGGTCGGCCTGCGCCATCCGCGTAAATACATGGGCTTTCTGGGCACGCTGTTTTTGTTTGTTGCCATGGCCAGCCTGTGCACTGTCATTCCGGGTTACGAACCGCCGACCGGCTCTTTGTCCACCACCGCAGCGCTGGCGCTGTGCGTGATGGTGGCCGTGCCGCTGTTCGGCATCGAGGACCAGGGCGTGGGCGGCTACCTCAAGACGTATCTGGAGCCGACCGTCATCATGCTGCCGTTCAACCTCATCAGCGAAATCTCGCGCACGCTGGCACTGGCGGTGCGCCTGTTCGGCAACATGAT
The DNA here is from genome assembly GCF_035984465.1 of Polaromonas sp. CG_9.5. Classification (NCBI taxonomy): domain Bacteria; kingdom Pseudomonadati; phylum Pseudomonadota; class Betaproteobacteria; order Burkholderiales; family Comamonadaceae; genus Polaromonas; species Polaromonas sp. CG_9.5. Next base: position 9,140 of record NZ_JAXCHR010000031.1, on the reverse strand, counting down.
GAGCGGGGCCATGATCATCGGCATTCTGCTGAGCATCACGCCCTTCATTTTTCCCGTTGTCATGACGGTGCTGGGGCTGCTGACCGGCATGGTGCAGGCGTATATCTTCAGCATCCTGGCGGCGGTTTACATCGCTGCCGCCACCCATGTGCGCAAAACCCAGCCTGCGCTGGCGCCCAAAATTTAAACCCGACTTATCTACCAAGGACTCACTATGGACAGTTTGACAATCATCGCGGTGGCCTCCATCGTCATCGCCGGCATCACCACCAGTTTTGGCTGCATGGGCCCCGCTTTTGCCGAAGGGCGCGCCGTCTCGACCGCCCTCACGGCGCTGGCGCAGCAGCCCGACGCCTCGGCCACGATTACCCGCACCTTGTTTGTGGGCTTGGCGATGATCGAATCCACCGCGATTTATTGCTTCGTGGTGTCGATGATCCTGATTTTTGCCAACCCGTTCTGGAATTACGGCATCGCCCTGGCGGCCACGCTGGCTGCCGGAAAGTAAGCCATGCTGTTTGACGGGTTCACGGTCGCCGCGCAAACGCTTAACTTTCTGGTGCTGGTGTGGTTGATGAAGCGCTTTCTTTACAAGCCTATCCTCGACGCCATCGACACGCGCGAAAAGCGAATCGCCCTGGCGATTGCCGACGCCGCTGCAAAAAAAGCAGAAGCCCAGAAGGAGCGCGACGCGTTCCAGAAAAAAACCCAGGTGTTCGACCAGGCGCGCGACGCGCAACTGAGCCAGCTCAAGGACGAAATCAACACCGAACGCCAGCGCTTGCTGGAAGAGGCGCGGCAAGCCGCCAATGCCCTGCGCGTTAAAGGACAGGAGTCGTTGACCAGCGAGCTGCAAACCCTGCACCAAGACATCGCCCGCCGCAGCCGCGAGGAAGTGTTTGCGATTGCGCAAAAAGTGCTTGTTGATCTGGCGGGTGTGACGCTGGAAGAACGCATGGTCACGGTGTTTGCCCAGCGCTTGCAAGCGCTTGATACTGCGGCAAAAGCCGGCTTTGAAAAGGCGCTTGAAACCGCGTCTGGCAGCGTGCAGGTGCGCAGTGCCTTTGCGCTGTCGCCCGCGCAGCGGGAAGCGATGCAAAGCGCGCTGAATCAAGCTTTGTCGCGCGACATCCAGATCCAGTTCGACACCACGCCCGACCTGATCAGCGGTATCGAACTGTCGGCCAATGGCTGGAAAGTGGCCTGGAACATTGCGGATTTTCTCTCTGGCCTGGAGCAACGCGTTGACGAACGCATCAAGGCACCCTCCGAGCCGCCCGTCCAGCCTGCCGCGCCCGAGAAGACCTCATGAACGCAGCTTCTGAAACCCTGAAAAGTGTCCTGGACACCACCTTTTCCGGTCTGCGCCAGGGCCGCGACACGTTTCAGCCCCAGCTGACGCCGCAGGAAGTCGGCACGATCACCAGCGTTTCGACCGCCATTGCGATGGTGTCCGGCCTGCCCGGCGTGGGCTATGACGAGTTGGTGAAGTTTCCCGGCAATGTGTTTGGCATTGCCTTCAATGTCGATGAAACCGAAATCGGCGTCGTGCTGCTGGGCGAGTATTCGCGCCTGCAGGCCGGCGACAAAGTCGAGCGCACCGGGCGGGTGATGGACGTCATCGTAGGCGACGGCTTGCTGGGCCGGGTGATTGACCCGCTGGGCCGTCCGCTCGACGGCTTGGGGCCGGTGGCTGCCAGCGCACGCTCGCCGATTGAGCGTCCGGCAGCGCCCATCATGGACCGCGCGCCGGTTGTCGTGCCGCTGCAAACCGGCCTGAAGGTCGTCGATGCGCTCATTCCCATCGGGCGCGGCCAGCGCGAACTGATTCTGGGCGACCGGCAAACCGGCAAGACCGCCATTGCGATTGACACCATCCTGAACCAGCGCGGCCAGGATGTGGTCTGCATCTACTGCGCAATTGGCCAGCGCGCTTCTGCCGTGGCAAAAGCGGTTGCCGTGTTGAAGGACAAAGGCGCGATGGAGTACACCGTCGTCGTCGTCACCGAAGGCAATGACCCGCCGGGTCTGGCCTATATCGCGCCCTACGCCGCCACCAGCATTGCCGAGCATTTCATGGAAGCCGGCCGTGACGTGCTGATCGTCTATGACGATCTGACGCAGCATGCCCGCGCCTACCGCGAGCTGTCGCTGTTGCTGCGCCGCCCGCCCGGACGCGAAGCCTTTCCCGGTGACATTTTCTACATCCACTCGCGCCTGCTGGAGCGCGCCACGCATCTGTGCGACGAACGCGGCGGCGGCTCGCTCACCGCGCTGCCAATTGTCGAGACCGAAGCGCAAAACATTTCGGCCTATATCCCGACCAACCTGATCTCGATTACCGACGGGCAAATTTACCTGTCGCCTTCGCTGTTCGAGCTGGGCGTTTTGCCGGCCGTCGATGTCGGTAAATCGGTCTCGCGCGTGGGCGGCAAGGCGCAGCGCGCCACGTACCGGGCGGTGGCCGGCGACCTCAAGCTGGCGTACGCGCAGTTTGAGGAACTGGAAACCTTTGCCCGCTTTGGCGCGCGGCTGGACGAAAGCACCACCCAGATCATTGAGCACGGCCGGCGCATCCGCGCTTGCCTCAAGCAGCCCGAATCGGCACCGGTGTCGGTAGCGGCACAAATTACGGTGCTCATGGCATTGACTGAAAAGCTCTTTGACAACGTGCCGCTCGACCGCATGCCCGAAGCCGAACACGCCGTGCGCGAAGCGGCCGCCCAGTTGCCCGACGACATGCGTGCCCGTTTTGAGTCCGCCGCCAAACTGAGTGACGCAGACCGGGACGCCATTGTCCAGACCGCCCGCACCGCGCTTGCCGGTTTTCAGCCCAAGGCCGAAGCGCAAAGCGGCCCCCAAACGCCGCCTGCGGGCGCGAAGAAGTCGGCATGAGCGACACCATCGCCAGCCTGGGCCGCAAGATTGGCACGGCGGGCGATCTTCAGTCGGTGGTGCGCACGATGAAGGCGGTGGCCGCGTCCAGCATCGGTCAATACGAAAGCGCCGTGCATGCCCTGGATGACTACTACCGCACAGTGCAACTGGGGCTGGCCGCCTGCTTGCGCGAGATGAATCCGCTTGCGGCTCCGGCGCCGGCGCAGCGCAGCCCCACCGGGGCCATTGCCGCCGTCGTCTTTGGTTCCGACCAGGGACTGGTCGGCCAGTTCAATGACCTGATGGCCGATTTCGTCGTCAAGACGCTGGCGGAATTGCCGGGGCAGAAAACTGTCTGGCCGGTGGGCGAACGCATTCGCGCACGGTTGACGGAAACGGATCTGGTGTTGGGGGAAGGCTTCGTTTTGCCCGGCTCGATTGGCGCGATTACGCCGCTGGTCGGGCAAATTCTGATTGAAGTCGAAACGCTGCGCGAAAAAGAGCCGAACGCGCCGGTCTATGTTTTTTACAACAGTCCGCACGCTGGGGAAATCTACACGCCCACCTGCCAGCGACTGCTGCCGCTGGATGCGGCTTGGCAGCGTGAATTGACGGCGATGCCTTGGCCGACCAAAATTTTGCCGGAAGTCATGAATCCGGGGGCGGAGACCTTGCTCGCTTTTGTGCGGGAATACCTGTTCGTCTCGCTTTTCAGGGCCTGCGCCGAATCCCTGGCCAGCGAAAACGCCAGTCGCCTGGCCGCCATGCAGCGCGCTGAAAAAAATATCGAAGAACTGCTGGAAGACCTGAACCGCTCGTTTCATCGCCTGCGCCAAAGCGGGATTGACGAGGAATTGTTCGACGTGATTGCCGGCTTCGAGGCGCTGACAGGCCGCTGAAGCCGGGCGGACAGGTGGGGTTCGGCCACGGATGGCATGAACCCATACACTGAGGTGATTTGATCCACAGGCTGCTTCAAGCCACAGTGCCGCATGAATCCAACCCGCCAGACTCCCGACATGAAAGTTGTTGCTGTCGTCACAGCGAACGAGTTGCGCGAGCGCATCCGAAGCAAAAGCAAACTCAAGGGCCGTCAGGCGGATGAAGCCTCTCTGGCCGAAGTGCGTGCGCTGATCGGCCCGCGCCCGGCAGACGGCCACCACCGCGACATGCTGATCGAGCATCTGCATCAGCTCAATGATGCGTACCGCTGCCTGCATGCCCGGCATCTGGTGGCGCTGGCCAAAGAGATGAACATTCCGATAGTCGAGGTGTATGAAGTGGCGACGTTTTATCACCACTTTGAAGTGCTTAAAGACGGCGAGGCCGCGCCCGGCCTGACGGTGCGGGTGTGCGACGGGCTGGCTTGCGAGCTGGCCGGAGCGCAGGATTTGCTGGCGCGTTTGCCGGCCTTGCTGGGAGCGCAGGAGGTGCGGGTCGTGGCTGCGCCGTGCGTTGGCCGGTGTGAACAGGCACCAGCGGTGGTGGTGCATCAGTACCCGGTGCCTTTTGCGACGGTTGAAACCGTGATTCATGCATTAAATAGCGGTTATGCGCAACATCCACGGGCACAAGGAGCTACTCTTTTTATAGCGCATGGGTATTCGGAAAAAAGCGTTTCGCCCCCGCCGCCGCAGCACCAAGTAGCGCCTGCTTATGCGGGTTATGACGTTTACCGGGCCAACGGCGGTTACGCGCTGGCGGCTTCTGATCTTGCGAGCGAAGAAGGGGTTGAACGCCTCATCACGGCGATGGAAGACTCCGGCCTGCGCGGTCTGGGTGGCGCGGGTTTTCCGGCGGGCCGCAAGTGGCGCATCGTGCGTGCGCAGCCCGCACCGCGCGTGATGGCGGTCAACCTTGACGAAGGCGAGCCGGGCACCTTCAAGGATCGCACCTACCTGGAGCGTGACCCGCACCGTTTTCTGGAAGGTTTGCTGGTCGCTGCACGCGTGGTGGACGCGCAAGCGTGCTACGTTTACCTGCGCGACGAATACCACGGCTGCCGCGCTATTTTGCAGGCCGAACTGGCCAGATTGCAGGCCGATCCGCCTTGCCCGCTGCCGCACATCGAACTGCGGCGCGGTGCCGGCGCTTATATCTGCGGCGAAGAATCAGCCATGATTGAAAGCATCGAGGGCAAGCGCGGCGAACCCCGCATGCGCCCGCCCTACATCGCCGAAGTGGGGCTGTTTGGGCGGCCCACGCTGATGCACAACTTTGAAACCCTCTACTGGATTCGCGACATCGTGGAAAAAGGCCCACACTGGTTCAGCAGCTTTGGCCGCAACGGCCGCAACGGCCGCAAGGGGCTGCGCTCATTCAGCGTCAGCGGACGCGTCAAGCATCCAGGCGTGAAATTGGCACCAGCGGGCATCACCCTGCAGGAACTGGTCGATGAATATTGCGGCGGCATGGCGGAAGGCCACCAGCTTTATGCCTACTTGCCTGGCGGCGCTTCGGGCGGGATTTTCCCGGCCCGGTTAGCCAACCTGCCGCTGGACTTTGACACGCTGCAACCGCACGGCGGCTTCATCGGTTCAGCCGCTGTCATCGTGCTCGGTCAGCACGACAAGGCGCGCGACGCGGCGCTGAACATGATGCGGTTTTTTGAACACGAAAGCTGCGGCCAATGCACCCCGTGCCGCGTCGGCACCGCCAAGGCCGCGCAACTGATGCAGGCCGAACAGTGGGACAACACCACGCTGGAAGATTTGAGCCAGGTGATGACCGATGCGTCGATTTGCGGCCTCGGCCAGGCGGCACCGAATCCGGTGCGCTGCGTCCAAAAATATTTTGCGCATGAAATCGGAGGTGGATTATGAATGCACCGGCCAAGCGGGCAGAGCTGATGCCGCAAACCATTGAATTCACACTCGATGGCAAAACCCTCCATGCCTACGACGGCGAAACGATTTTCAAGGCCGCCGAGCGCCACGGTGTGGAAATCCCGCATCTTTGTTATCAGGACGGCTTGCGGCCCGACGGCAATTGCCGCGCCTGCGTCGTCGAGATCGCCGGCGAGCGCACGCTGGCCCCGAGCTGCTGCCGCGCTGTGGCGGCGGGCATGCAGGTGCAGGCCCAAAGCGAACGAGCGCTGAAAAGCCAGAAGATGGTGCTGGAATTGTTGCTGTCGGACATGCCTGACGCGGGCTACAAATGGAATGATGCGAAGCCGGGGAGCCCTCACCCTAACCCTCTCCCGGAGGGAGAGGGAACAGCAGCCGAACAGGGAACAGCAGCCGCACAGGGAACAGCAGCCGCCCGGATCCCCGCTTTACTCCCTCTCCCTCCGGGAGAGGGCAGGGGTGAGGGCTTCCCCGCAGCGCCTTCTTCCCATTCGACCGGCCCCGGCCAGCATGGCGAACTCAGCAATTGGGCGGCGCGCATGAATGTCGTTGTGCGTCCCGAACTCAAGGCCCTGCGCCGCAAGCAGCCGAAAGCCGACCTGTCCCACCCCGCGATGGCCGTCAACCTCGACGCCTGCATCCAGTGCAACCGCTGCGTGCGCGCCTGCCGCGAGGAACAGGTCAATGATGTGATCGGCTTTGCCCTGCGCGGCGCGCACAGCGCCATCGTGTTTGACCTGGACGACCCGATGGGCACCAGCTCCTGCGTGGCCTGCGGCGAATGCGTGCAAGCCTGCCCGACTGGCGCGCTGATGCCCAAGACGCAGGTCGGCTCGCAAATCGTTGACAAAAAGGTCGATTCGGTTTGCCCGTTCTGCGGCGTCGGCTGCCTGCTGACCTATAACGTGAAAGACAACCAGATCACCAGCGTCGAAGGCCGCGACGGCCCGGCCAACCACAGCCGCCTGTGCGTCAAGGGCCGGTTCGGCTTTGACTACGCGCACAGCCCGCAGCGCCTGAGCGTGCCGCTCATCCGCAAGGCCGGCGTGGCCAAAGACCCGGCAGCGCTGCAAGCGCTGAACCGTGACACGGCGGATTGGTCGGACGTGTTTCGTGAGGCAACTTGGGAAGAAGCGCTGGCGCTGTCCACCGGTACGCTCAGCCAACTTCGCGACACCCACGGCAAGAAATCGTTGGCCGGTTTTGGCTCGGCCAAGGGCAGCAACGAAGAGGCGTATCTATTCCAGAAACTCGTGCGCACCGGCTTTGGCAGCAACAACGTTGACCACTGCACGCGCCTGTGCCATGCGTCCAGCGTGGCGGCGCTGCTGGAGGGCGTGGGTTCGGCTGCCGTGAGCAATCAGGTCAATGACGTGGCGCATTCGGAGCTGATTTTTGTCATCGGCTCGAACCCCACGGCCAACCATCCGGTGGCGGCAACCTGGATGAAAAACGCCGCCAAGCAGGGTGCAAAAATCGTGCTGGCCGACCCGCGCGTCACCGACATCGGCCGCTACGCCTGGCGCACGCTGCAGTTCAAGCCCGACACCGACGTGGCGATGCTCAACGCGCTGATCTACACGGTGATTGACGAAGGGCTGGCCGACATGGCGTTCATTGAAGAGCGCGCCAGCAACTACGAAGCGCTGCGCGCCAATGTGCAGGGCTACAGCCCCGAAGCGATGGCCCCGATCTGCGGCATTCCGGCGGCCACACTGCGTGAAGTAGCGCGGGCTTTTGCGCGGGCCAAAAGCGCGATGATTTTGTGGGGCATGGGGGTGAGCCAGCATGTCCACGGCACCGACAACGCGCGCTGCCTGATTGCGCTGTGCACCGTCACCGGCCAGATCGGCAAGCCCGGCTCCGGCCTGCATCCGCTGCGCGGCCAGAACAATGTGCAGGGCGCAAGCGACGCCGGGCTGATCCCGATGATGTTCCCCAACTACCAGCGCGTGACAGACCCCTCGGCGCATGCCTGGTTCGAGGACTTCTGGGATACAAAGCTCGACGACCAGCCCGGCTACACCGTGGTCGAGATCATGCACAAATGCCTGGCACCCGAGAGCGATCCGCACAAGATTCGCGGCATGTACATCATGGGCGAAAACCCCGCCATGAGCGACCCCGACCTGAACCACGCCCGCCACGCGCTGGCCAGCCTGGAGCATCTGGTGGTGCAAGACATTTTCATGACCGAAACCGCCTGGCTGGCCGACGTGGTGCTGCCCGCCACCGCCTGGCCCGAGAAAACCGGCACGGTGACCAACACCGACCGCATGGTGCAGCTCGGCCAGCAGGCGATTGAGCCGCCCGGCGATGCCCGGCCCGACCTGTGGATCGTCCAGCAGATGGCCGCCGGCATGGGACTGGACTGGCATTACGCGGGCGAGCACCACGGCGTGGCAGCGGTGTACGAAGAAATGCGCCAAGCCATGCACAGCGCGATTGCCGGCATCACCTGGGAGCGCCTGCAGCGCGAGTCCAGCGTCACCTACCCCTGCCTGAATGCCGACGACCCCGGCGCGCCCACCGTGTTCATCGACCGCTTCGACACGGCAGATGGCCGCGTGCAGCTGGTGCCCGCCGACATCATTCCGGCCAACGAACGGCCCGACGTCGACTTCCCGTTCGTGCTGATCACCGGCCGCCAGCTGGAGCACTGGCACACCGGCAGCATGACGCGGCGGGCCAGCGTACTGGATGCCATCGAGCCGATGGCCACGGCCTCGCTGTGCGGCGCAGATTTGTTGAAGCTGGGCGTGCAGCCCGGCGAAGTCATCACCGTGCAGTCGCGCCGGGGCGAAGTCGCCATCCACGTGCGCCGCGACGACGGGACGCCGCCGGGTGCGGTGTTCATCCCGTTTGCCTATTACGAGGCAGCAGCCAACCTGATGACCAACGCCGCGCTCGACCCGTTCGGCAAGATTCCGGAGTTCAAGTATTGCGCCGTGGCCGTCAGGCGCGGAGGCGTAGCGGCCAAGGTGGCAGGCTATGGGCCGGCGGTGGCAAAAAGGTAGCTTGCGGCCAACATGCGGCCCACAGCCGCGATGAAAACCTACCTCTAGGTTATGAAATCCACGCTGGCACCGACCAAAGATTTTTTTGCCGGCCTGAACGTTCAGGTCAAGTCTTGACTCCAGCGCACAGAGGATGGCGCAGGGAAAGGCACAAACTTTGATGAGCGGTTGCGGCTACTAACTGCGTCCTTTGCAGTGCGAGCTTGGCAGGGGAAACGACTTCGCGGCTTCCCCTGCCAAAGCAGCATTTTTAGCGCTGAACGACAACAAATCCGCTTACTTCAACCACTTGTCTGCCGCCTGTTTCGTAAGCGTCCGCCCAGTACCCGTATTGAAATTCAAGACTCAGTCTGGTGGAGCCACTGGTTGATTTCGGCCACGTCGAATGCGGCAGGGTCAA
>NZ_JAXCHR010000030.1:0-25423 GCF_035984465.1 Polaromonas sp. CG_9.5 | reverse complement strand
CCCGATGCAGTTTGAGGAAAACTGGCTTGCGGCTCAGGCCCATCAAGCCCGTTCATGATCTCGGTTATGGGATACGGAATCCAGGGGCAAGGTCACCCAAGCCCAGCCCGCCTTCCCGCGTGCTGAAAAAGGGTTCAAAAATGCGCTGCAGCACGTCGGGCGCGATGCCGGGGCCGGTGTCGCTGACTTGCAAGATGCCGCTGTCGCCCTCCGTGCCCAGCTGCAAGGTCAGTTGTCGTTCTGGCGCGGGCACTTTGTACAGCGCTTGCAGCGCGTTCGTCAGCAGGTTGTGAATCACTTGTTCCAGCGCGACCGGGTCGGCCAGCACGCGCGGCGCGGCCTGCTGCAGACTGACTTGGGGCTGCACGTCATGGCGGATAAATTCGGGCTCCAGCAGGTAAAGCGCGTTGTTGACGGCGTCTTCCAAGCCGACGCTGACGCTTTGCACCGCCATCGCGGGCCGCTCAATGGCGCGGCGCAGGCGGCCTACGACGCTTGACGCGCGGCGCGCCTGTTCGGCTGCTTGCGCCATGGCTTTGCGGGCGATGGCCAGCTCGGGCGGGTCTTCGTCCAGCAAACGCTTGGCTGCCTGGGTGTTGGCCAGCACGGCGGTCAGGGGCTGGTTCAGCTCGTGCGCCATGCCGGCGGCCAGCTCGCCCAGCGTGTTGAGCCGCCCGACCTGACCGAGCCGCAGCAGCTCTTCGGCGCGCTGCTTTTCGGCGCGCTGGCGCAGCAGGGCGACGCCGCCCCTCACCATCACGGCCACCAGCAGCGACCAGGCCAGCATCCAGGCCCAGGGCAGTTCGCCCCAGCCGACCTGACGCAGCCCGGCCACATCAAAAGGCTGGCTGTCGGTGGCCAGGTGTTTGTGAAACTCAAATCGCCAGCCGCCTTCATGGATGCGGCCTGGCTGCACGACGTAACTTTGTTGGCCGTCATCAAGTGTTATGCGGACGGGGCTGGTGTCAGGCGCCATCGGCCATTCGCTCCAGGGCACCACGGCGTGCAGGTCGAGTTGAATGCTGAAGCTGGTGGGCTCGGCGGCCAGCACCAGCTGGTAACGGCCACGCGCAAAGTCGGCAACCGCCAGCACCGGCCGCTGCAAGGCACGCGATTGGGCTTCAGCCGCCGCCAGGCGTTCGTCGACCCAGACGGCATTCCGGTCGCGCCGCTGCACGCCGATGATTTGCGGGTACACCGATGGCAGGCGCTGCTCGGGTTGCGAAGCGTCGGGCGGCGGTTGAATCAGGGCCAGCATGGCCATCACGGCGTCATGCTGCACGGCGCGCTGGCTCAACAGCCGGTGGGCAATGCGGGCATTGGTTTCAAAATCATCACGCAAGCGGTTCAGCTCAAGCCGCGCGATGGCCACACCGCCCAGCGCGCTGATGGCCAGCCACAGCACGGCGGGTATGAAAAAGCGGTGGGGCTTGCGGGTCATGCGGCATTCTTGCACGGCTTGAATTGAGTAGCATGGCCTCTAGTCTGCTATTTAATAAATAGCTAAAGACGCCCTTTGAATAAGCGCCAGCGCCTGATTTGTTGAAAAAATTCTCAGGCGTAGGGATTGTCGATACCCAAACCGGCCAGGATGTCGATTTCGCAGGCTTCCATTTCTTGCGCCTCCTCGTCGCCGGTTTCGTGGTCCCAGCCTTGCGCGTGCAGCGTGCCATGCACCAGCAGGTGCGCGTAATGCGCCTGCAGGGTCTTGCCGTTATCTTGCGCTTCTCGCGCTACCACTGGTGCGCACAGCACCAGATCGGCCGTGACGACCGGCTCCTGCGTGTAATCGAAGGTCAGCACGTTGGTCGCGTAATCCTTGCCCCGGTAATCGCGGTTCAGCGTCTGGCCTTCTTCCTGGCCGACAATGCGCACGGTGATTTCGGCATCGCTTTGCAGGGCGTGACGAATCCAGCGGGCGACGCTGTGCCGGGGCAAAGCGGCGCGGTGCAGGGCGGCGTCGGGGAATTTTCCGAACTGCAGCGACAAGCTCAGTGAATCAAGAGCCATTTCGGCTCCTGGCGCTCGTCTTGCGGATGGGAGTCGCCAGCACATCAACAGCGTCATCTGCCGCTTCAAGCGCCGCCTTGGCATCGTCCCGGTTGCTCGGCGTCTTGTCGTAGGCGTCCACAATGCGCGCCACCAGCGGATGCCGCACCACGTCCGCGCTGGTCAGCCGGGTAATCGCGATGCCCTGCACGCGCTTGAGCACGCGTTCGGCGTCGATCAGCCCGCTCATCTGAGTGCGCGGCAAATCGACCTGGCTCACGTCGCCCGTGACCACGGCCTTGCTGCCAAAACCGATGCGCGTCAAAAACATCTTCATCTGCTCGGGCGTGGTGTTCTGTGCCTCGTCCAGGATCACGAAGGCATGGTTCAGCGTGCGCCCGCGCATGAAAGCCAGCGGCGCAATCTCGATCTGCTGGCGCTCGAAGGCCTTTTGCACGCGCTCGAAACCCATCAACTCGTGCAGCGCGTCGTACAGCGGCCGCAGGTAGGGATCGACCTTTTGCGCCATGTCGCCGGGCAAAAAGCCCAGGCGCTCACCGGCCTCGACCGCCGGGCGCGTCAGGACAATGCGCTGCACTGTGCTGCGCTCCAGCGCATCGACCGCGCAGGCCACCGCCAGGTAAGTCTTGCCGGTGCCCGCCGGGCCGATGCCGAAGGTGATGTCGTGCGCGGCGATGTTTTCGAGGTAGGTGCCCTGGTTGACGGTGCGGGCGCGCAGGTCGGCGCGGCGCGTCGTCAGCGGGATGCCGCCCTCTAGCGTGTTCAGCGCCATGTCGCCCGCCAGCATCAGCTGCACGGTTTCGGGCTCGATGGGGCGCTGGGCCATTTCATACAGCGCCTGCAGCACTTCCAGCGCCTGCGTGGCGCGCAGCTTGGTGCCGTCAATCTTGAACTGCTCAAAGCGATGCGCAATCGTGACCTGCAAGCCGGCCTCGATGGTGCGGATGTGCATGTCCATCGGCCCGCACAAATTGGCCATGCGGGTGTTGTTGGGCGGCGTGAAGGTATGGCGAAGAATCAAAAGAGGGGCTTTCGTGAAGGGTTGCGACCGGCCTGTCGGCGGGCGCTGCTGTCTGATTAAACACAGATAGGGAAGCGCCGCGCAATATCAAGTCGAGGCGTGCATTAGGGAACCCACCAGTAGCGCAGCGCATGAAAATAAATCGGGGCCGCAAAAATCACCGAATCGAGCCGGTCGAGCATGCCGCCGTGGCCCTCGATCATCGTGCCCCAGTCTTTCACGCCCCGGTCGCGCTTGATGGCCGACATCACCAGCCCGCCGAAAAAGCCCATCACGCAAATAGTCAGCGACATCAGCGCAGCCTGCCACGGGGTGAACGGCGTGGCCCATGACAGCAAGGCACCGAGCGCGGTGGCGCTGGCGACGCCGCCCAGCAGGCCTTCCCAGGTTTTGGACGGTGACAGCTCGGGCGCGACTTTACGCTTGCCGAGCAGCTTGCCCCAGACATACTGCAGCACGTCGCTGCCCTGCACCACGATCACCAGAAAGGCAATCAACAGCAGATTGCGGCCCTCGAAGCCGGGAATGTTCAGCGTGAGCAGCGCCGGTACATGGCTGATGCAGAACACCGAGATCATCAAGCCCCACTGCACCTTGGACGTGCGCTCCAGAAAGCGCTGGGTGTCGCCGCCAACGGCCGCCAAAATGGGCAGGATCAAAAAGGCATACACCGGAATGAAGATGGAATACAGGCCGTACCAGTCAATCCAGATCAGGAAATACTGTACCGGCAGGGCGATGTAAAACGCCACGGCAATGGCTGCATGGTCGCCGCGCCGGGTGTAGGCCAGGCTCATGAACTCGCGCAGCGCGTAAAACGAGATCAGGTAGAACAACACCATCACACCGCCCTTGCCGCAGGCAAACGACAGGCCAATCACGCCAATCATCACCCACCAGGCATTGACGCGGGCATTGAGGTTGTCGATCACCGTGTGCGGCTGGCCCTGCGCGACGCGCCACTTGAGCAGCGCGCCGATGCTGGAGGCCAACAGCAGCACGCCTAAAACACCGGCAAACAGCAGCAGCGTGGTCTGGGTCGAGGGGGAGATGTTCATGGCAAATCAGTCTTCGGCGCGGTCATATTCAGGCCGCAGTTCCAGCATGGCGGCTCTGGCGCGGGCCATGAAGATGTCTTTTTCTTCACCGTCTGCCAGCACCAAGGGTGTGCCGAAGCGCACGCTGCAGGCCAGCGGAATCGGCACGAAGGAGCCCTTGGGCAGCACGCGTTTGAGGTTTTCGATCCACACCGGCACCAGCCGCACCTGCGGGCAGGCGCGTGCCAGGTGGAAGAGCCCGCTTTTGAGCGGCAGCAGCACCTCGTCACCGGTGTTGCGCGTGCCTTCGGGAAACATGATGAGTGAGTCGCCGGCCAGCAGCGCCTGCGTCATTTGCTGGACCGGATTGGGGCCGGTGGTGATTTCGCGGCAGATCATCAGCGAATTGAACACGTCCTGGCCGATGAACTTGCGCAGCGCCGACGACTGCCAGTAATCCTGCGCGGCCACAGGCCGGGTGATGGAGCGCAGGTCTGCCGGCAAAGTCGCCCACAGCAGCACAAAGTCGCCGTGGCTGGTGTGGTTGGCAAAATAAACTGTCTGGTCGGCTCTGGGCGCGGCCCCCGTCCAGATGGCGCGCACGCCGGTCAGCAGCCGGGCACCCAGCACGATCACCCAGGCCGACAGGGCAGCTGCCAGGGGCCGCATGCGCCCGCGAGGCGAATCATTCATCAGCAATTCCTTTTGTCGAGTAGGGCGGTCTGCGCTGTCAGCGCAAATCCTGGGTCAGCAGCGCCAGCAGGAAAAGCACGCTCTGGCAAACCACCACGATGCCGTGGCGCTGCAGCAATTGCCGGGCGCCCAGCACCCGGTCTTGCAGTGTGCGCGGCGCGTCGGGCGCGTTGCGCAGGTCCAGGCGCTGCAGGGCATTGTCCAGTGCAGCAAGAGACGGCGTATTTTGCGCCGCCAAATCGTTGAAAAGCCCGGCATCAAACCGCAGCCTAAACGCCAGATACCGCTCGGGAAGACCCAGCATTACCACCGCCGCAAAGCCCAGCCACGACACCATCGGCAACGAGCGTCCGGTCAGCGCCAGCACCACCATGCCCACCACCGTCACGCCCAACCCCCAGGCGCTGAGGCGGTCACTGGCCTGCAGCAGCCGGCCGGTTGCGGCGCACAGGGCGCGGTCGTTGTCGTCAAAAGCGCTCATGGCAGGGCGGGTTCGCTGGTTTGCTCAAGCGCCTGCTGCCAAGCCGTGCCCAGCACGATTTGCGGTCGGGCCTGCCGCACCCGCGCTTCCGCCTGCGCCAAAGTGCCCGCCCCGCCATGCAGCCGCAGCCAGGCCATGACGCTGGCGGCGCTGCGCGAAAAACCCAGCGCGCAGCAGACCCAAACCGTACCGCCCGAACGCCGCTGGCCTTCAATCAGGTTGGCCGCGCGCCGCAGCTTGCCCGGAGCGGGCGCGACCAGATCAAGCAGCGGCAGGCAGCGCGCGCCCTGAACGGCGGGCAACTGCAGTTCAGCGCACAGGCTGACCAGCCGGGGCCGGCCCGCCGCCTGCCATTCAGCGCGCGTCGGGATGCGGCCAAAGCGCAAGCCCGGCAGCACTTCGACCGACGCCGGCAGCCGGCGCGTCCAGAGCCAGGCGTTGACCGCCGCGCCCAGTCGGTACGGCGCGAACAGCCAGCGCGCTGCCCAGCGCATGCGGCCACGCGAATCCATTTGAAAGCCGTGTGCGCCCAAGCCTGCATAGTTGAGCGCCACAAGCACCAGCGAAGCCGCCGGCCAGGCCAGCCACAGCGCCATGCCGCCTGCTGCCAGCGCCACGCTCAGAAAAACCATCGCACCCATGGCATATACCCCGGCCAGCTTCCAGCGCTGCGCATCGCGCGCCAAGCGCCAGCCTTGTGGCAACGACGCCACGCGCTCCAGCGGCCACAGCCAGACGCACACCAGCCCGAGCAGCGCGCCAGTCGGAATGTCGATGAAATGGTGCTGCCAGGTCGTCAGCACCGAAGCACAAATCGCAAACGCCCAGACATGCAACACCAGGCGCGCCCAGCGGGCTTGCAGCAAACGCCGGTACCAGTCCCACAAAATCACCGCCAGCGCAATGTGCAGCGACGGTGCCTGGTTAAACGGCTGGTCAAAACCGCGCAGCGCATTGAACAGGAGTGCCGGCGCGCCGCTGACCTCGGGCAGCCCGAAGCTGAAACGCCGTGGCCAGATCAAAAAGCAGATCACCGCCAGGCAAGTCGCCGTCAGTAGCCGCAGCGCATGCCGGTCCAGCGTGTGCTTGTCGCGCGCCAGAAAAACCGACAGCGCATAAAAAAAGTTGATCGTCCAGTACGGAAAGATCGTCCATTGCCAGAACGGCAGCGCACGTTCCCAGTCAAAAGCCAGTGTGGGCACTGAAGCGCGAGAAGCGGCCCACCAGTTGGCAAACCCGTAGCTGGCATAAAACAGCGGCCCCAGCAGCGCCAGCCAGCCCGCCGCGCGTTTCCAGGGATGCTGCGCAAGCCAGGCGGTCATGCGTCGCGTCGCACCGCCAAAGACACTGTGAAAATGCCCCATTCGTCAATGCGCTGCGCGATCTTGCGAAAGCCTGCGTCTTCGACCAGCTGGTCCAGCTCGGCCTGCGTGCGGCGGCGCATGACCCAAGCTTCGCCCTGGCGGTGGCTGGTCAGTGCCCGCGCAATCATCTCCAGTTGGGGGTGCCAGGGCTGGCCGGTGTAGACCAGATAGCCGCCATCTTCGACCGCATCGCCGACGCCGTGGAGCGAGCGGCTGACGAGGGCGTTGTCGGGAAACAGCTCGTACAGGCCTGACACCACCGCCAGCGTTGGCCGGGGCTGTATGCTGGCCAGACTGTTGCGGTCGAAGGCGTCGGCCTGCACAAAACTCGCCACGTCTTGCAGCCCTTTTTCGGCAATTAGCGCCCGGCCATCGCGCACATTGATGTCGCTGTAGTCGCGCAGCAAGATGGAGGCGGGCTTGACCGGGCTGGCCAGCACGGCGTCCAGCACATAGCGGCCATGCCCGGCGGCAATGTCCATCAGCCGCACCGGGCGGTGTTGCTCGGCCAGGTGTTCCATCGCCACGCGCAGCAATTCCTCGACATGCAGCTTGCGCTGGCGAATGCCGCGCCAGCCAATCGACTGCAGGTAGGTCTTGTCGATGGTGCGGCCCAGCTGCCCTTCGCCAGCCGGCGTGTTGCGGTACACATAGTCGAGCGTGCTGCCCGAGTCAAACCCCGTGTCGTGGCCCAGTTTGATACCGTGCGACAGCCGTCCGCCCAAGCGCAGGCTGCTGCGCGTCATGGCCCAGTAAGCGCCGCGTGGCGACAAAACAGAAAGCGGCTTGGCCAGCGCCCGCGATTCATCGGCGGTCTCGCCGCGCAGGTGGGCTTCGCGCAAATCCACTGGCAGCGCCAGGGATGCAAAACGCGCCAGGATGAAGTCGCGAATCGCCAGCACCGCCGGCGCCCGGTCTCTTTCGCCCAGCGTGTCATGGTAGAAGCCGGGAAGTTCAAGCTTTGACTTCACGGCGCTGCCCAGGCGCTCGAAAAAGCGGTGCTGTGGCGCATGATGTACCACCCAGTCAGCGCCCGAGATCAGGAGCTGCACCGGCTGCGTGATGGCGTTGGCGTCGGCCACTACCCGGTCTGAAGCGGCGTACAAGTCCAGCAGGATATTGACCGCAATGGGCCGCGAGATCAGCGGGTCGCTTTCATAGCTGGCGATGCGCACCGGGTCGTGCGTCAGGAACTTGGCCTTGACATAGCTGTTGACAAAAAACAGCCCGCGCAGCTTGTGCATCAGCCCCAGCCCGGCCCGTGCAAACGGCACATAAAGCTTGACCTTGAACGCCGGTGACGCCAGCGTGAGGCCGCGAACTCTAGGCGCATAGTCATGCGCCCAGGTGGCGATCAGCACCGCGCCGACGCTTTGGGCGATGACGTGAATATCCTGCTCCGGCACGCCATGCGCGCTGCCGATGTGCTCGACGAAGGTCTGTACGTCGCGCACCGAGGTCGCAAAGCTCGGGCTGTAGCCACGCGCACCGGGTGAACGGCCATGGCCGCGTGCGTCCCAGGCGAAAAAATCGAAATCTGGCAAGTCCAGCTCGTCCACCAGATGCGCCATGCGCGCCCCATGCTCATGGCCCCGGTGGAACAGCACGATGGCACCGCGCCGCTGGCCAGACGTGGCAGGCCAATGGCGATAGAACAGCGATTCCCCGTCGTGCGTGGCGAAATGGTGTTCCAGGGGCGTGCGCGGCGCAGGAGAGTTAAGGGCGGCAGGAGGCATAGGGGAAGGGTGGGAAGTAGGCATTCAATCCTTGAAAATGGTGGCCGGCTGGCGCGCCGGCGCTTCGGCAATGGCGCGCCGCGTGCGATTAAAAATAGTCCATGCTGTCAGGATGGCCAGCACTGGCATGAGCCACGCTGTCCACGCTGGCAGCGGCGCGCCAGTGGCGATATAAAGCGCCAGCAGCCCGAAGACAAAAGCCCGGTCGCTCTTGCCCAGCGGGCCGTCGTAGCGACGCGAGGCACCGATGGTCGGGCCGAGCGCCCCGGCAAATTCACTCAGGCCCGCCAGCACGATGAGCGTGCCGACCCAAAAAGGGCTGAACGGCGCGACCAGCGCAAACGGCAGGTAGAGCGCAGCATCCGACACCACATCGGTCAGCTCATTCAAAAAAGCGCCCAGATGCGTCTGCTGGCCGTGCTCGCGCGCCAGCATGCCATCGACCGCATTCAGGCCCATGCGCAGCAGCATCCAGACGGCGATCAAGGCAAAGGCGGCGGCGGGCAGGGCGGCGAAATACAGCCACAGGCCCAACGCCACCGAAACCACGCAGGCGAAAGAAGTCACCTGGTTGGCCGTCACGCCCCCAGCGTGCAGACGCTTGACGGCAGGCCTGAGCAAGGCTTGAAAGCGTGATTTCAATTGATAAATTGACATATCTTGTCAAGTCTCCCTTTGGGCAAATTCTACAGACGAGTGTTGCAAAAACGCCTCGGCCGGGCGTGTCATCGTCTTTGGACTACACAGGGTAACGCTATCGGGATTGAACCGGCGCGGCCCGCATTCTGGCTGCTAAGATTTGCCCATGATAGGAAGACTCACTGGCCAGCTGGCCGAAAAAAACCCGCCCGAAATTCTGGTGGACTGCCACGGCGTCGGCTATGAAGTGCTGGTGCCCATGAGCACGTTTTACAACCTGCCGGGGCTGGGCGAAAAAATCAGCCTGCACACGCATTTCATCGTCCGCGAAGACGCGCAGTTGCTCTACGGCTTTGGCAGCACCGCAGAGCGCGCGGCCTTTCGCCAGCTCATCAAAATTACCGGTGTCGGCCCGCGCATGGCGCTCAGCGTGCTCAGCGGCATGAGCGTGGCCGAGTTGGCGCAGGCCATCACGCTGCAGGAAACCGGCCGCATCGTGAAGGTGCCGGGCATCGGCAAGAAAACCGCTGAACGCCTGCTGCTGGAACTCAAGGGCAAGCTGGGCGCCGACATCGGCGCGCAGGTCAATGTGAGTAGCGAAGCGCAACTCGACATTTTGCAGGCGCTGGTGGCACTGGGCTATAGCGACAAGGACGCCGCACTGGCGCTCAAAGCCCTGCCGCCCGATGTGGGCGTGAGCGATGGCATCAAGCTGGCGCTGCGGGCGCTGGCGAAGTAATCAAAGCATTTGCTTTCCACAGTTTTTATTCCTTTTCAAAGGCAGTCAGTGAAAGCAATCCAGGCCGATTTACTCAACTTCCTGCGCAAGTCGCCGCAGTTTGTGATCCCGCTCTACCAGCGCAATTACTCCTGGACTGCGGCCCAATGCCATCAGCTGTGGGATGACCTCATGCGCGCGGGTCGTGATGAAAACGTCAATGCGCATTTCATCGGTGCAATTGTTTATGTCGAAGGGCATGGAAATGTGGTGCAGCAAGAGCCTTTGGTGGTGATTGATGGCCAGCAGCGCTTGACCACCAGCACCTTGTTTGTGGCTGCACTGGCCAAGCACTTTGAAACCAAGAGCGTCAGTGAGCTATTGGGGGCTTTTTCAGCCAAAAAGCTGCGCAAATATCTGTTCAATGAAGACGAGGAAGGCGAGCGCCACTTCAAGTTGATCCTGTCTGAAACAGATAAGGAAACCTTGCTGGCTATTTTGGGCAATGGCTCGCAGCCCTCAGAGGCCAGTACGCGCATCACCGAAAACTACGCCTTGTTTCAATCGCTGATCTTGCAGCACCACGGCGAACTCGAAGCCATCTGCAAAGGGCTGGCAAAAATCGTCATCGTGGATGTATCACTCGACAGGACACAAGACAATCCACAGCTGATTTTTGAAAGCATGAATTCGACGGGTCTTGAACTCAGCCAGGCTGACCTGATTCGTAATTACATCCTGATGGGGCTGGAATCCAAGCTGCAAACCGAGCTTTACAAGAGCTACTGGCGGCCTATGGAAAAGGCTTTTGGCCAAGCCGCCTACCTTGTTCATTTTGACGCTTTCATGCGCCACTATCTGACGACGAAAACCGGCGAAATTCCCAATGTGCGAGATGTCTATGTCACGTTCAAGCGGTTCTCTGCCACTTTCAAGGGCGGTATTCGGGACTTGGTAGCCGATATTCACGCTTACGCCACTTACTACTGCGCCATGGCGTTAAACGCTGAAAACAATGCTGATCTCAAGCATGCTTTTCATGATCTTCGTGAACTGAAGGTGGATGTGGCTTATCCGTTTTTGCTGGACGTTTATCACGACTATGCAAACCAGCGTCTTGACAAGGCAGAAGTCCTGAAAATCGTCCGCCTGATTGAAAGCTATGTGTTTCGGCGCGCCATTTGTGCGATACCGACCAACTCCATGAACAAGACGTTTGCAGGCTTGAGCCGTACGTTGAAAAAAGATCGTTACCTGGAAAGCGTGCAAGCGCAGTTTCTTTTGCTGCCTTCCTACCGAAGGTTTCCCCATGATGATGAGTTTGAACGGGAATTGAAAATTCGCGACATCTACAACTTTCGCAGTCGGAGTTACTGGCTACGCCGTCTGGAAAACGAGGGCCGCAGAGAGCGTGTGATGGTAGAGGACTACACCATTGAACACATCCTGCCGCAAAACCAAGCCTTGTCAGCCGAGTGGCAAGCCGATGTGGGCGAGGACTGGAAGCGTGTCCAAAATACCTGGCTGCATACCTTGGGCAATCTGACCCTGACAGCCTACAACAGCGAATATTCAGATCAGCCGTTTGCCTATAAACGCGATCAGGTGAAGGACAAGGCAGATAACCCCATCGGTTTTGCCTACAGCCCGCTCAAGCTCAATCAGGGTCTTGGCCAAGTTTCTGCATGGAATGAGGCGGCCATCACTGCGCGAGCCCATCGGCTGGCGCATGAGGCGGTGCGTGTCTGGCAAGCGCCGCAACTGGCCAGCGGTGTTCTTGACGCCTATCTTCCTGCGGCTGCTAAAACTGGACAGCCCTACAGCATCAAAGACCATCTGCACCTTGCTTCAGGGGCGATGCGTGAACTGTTCAATGTCTTGCGGCAAAGCATTCTGGCGCTCGATTCCTGTGTGGTTGAAGAGTATCTCAAGCTGTACGTGGCCTTTAAGGCCGAAACCAACTTTGTGGATATCGTTCCCCAGGCCAAACGGCTGCGTCTTTCACTCAATATGCGGTTTGACGAAATCGATGACCCAAAAGGCATGTGTGTGGATGTTACAGAGTTAGGCCAGTGGGGAAATGGCGATGTCATGGTCAGCTTGTCTTCATTTGAAGAACTGCCTTACGTCATGGGTCTGATTCGCCAGTCTTTTGATTGCCAGATGGGAACGCTTCAAACTGCGTGAAAACAAGCGTTGATTCGACTGGACTTTTCCAAACAATTTTTTTGATTAATCCATGACTATCCAAACCGACGACTTCGACATGGCCGACCTGCCGCCTGCCCGGCGCATGATGTCGGCCGCTCCTGCTTCGCCTAAAGAAGAGGCGATTGAGCGTGCGCTGCGGCCCAAGCTGTTCGACGACTACGTCGGCCAGACCAAGGCGCGCGAGCAGCTTCAAATCTTTATCGGCGCGGCCAACAAGCGCCAGGAAGCGCTTGACCATGTGCTGTTGTTCGGCCCGCCGGGGCTGGGCAAGACCACGCTGTCGCACATCATTGCGCAAGAACTGGGCGTGAACATGCGCTCGACCTCCGGCCCGGTGCTGGAAAAACCCAAGGATCTGGCGGCGCTGCTGACGAATCTGGAAAAGAACGACGTCCTGTTCATCGACGAAATTCACCGCCTCAGTCCGGTGGTCGAGGAAATCCTCTACCCGGCGCTGGAGGACTACCAGATCGACATCATGATCGGTGAAGGCCCGGCGGCGCGCTCGATCAAGCTCGACTTGCAGCCGTTCACGCTGGTCGGTGCCACGACGCGCGCCGGCATGCTGACCAATCCGCTGCGCGACCGCTTTGGCATCGTGGCCCGGCTGGAGTTCTACACGCCCGAGGAACTGGCGCGCATCGTCAAGCGCAGCGCCGGCCTGCTCAATGCACCAATGGATGCAGAAGGCGGCTTTGAAATCGCCCGGCGCTCGCGCGGCACGCCGCGCATTGCCAACCGGCTGCTGCGCCGGGTGCGTGACTATGCCGATGTCAAGGGCAGCGGCACCATCACGCTGGACATTGCCAACCGGGCGCTGGCCATGCTGGATGTCGATCCGCTGGGTTTTGACCTGATGGACCGCAAGTTCCTGGAGGCGCTGATTCACCGTTTCGACGGCGGCCCGGTCGGGCTGGACAACATTGCCGCCAGCATTGGCGAGGAGCCCGGCACCATCGAGGACATGATCGAGCCGTACCTGATTCAGCAGGGCTTCATCCAGCGCACACCGCGCGGGCGCATTGCCACGCTGGCAGCGTACCGGCACTTGGGCGTCGCGCCGCGCAGCACGGGTGACACCGTGTTTGAGGAATAAGTCAGGCCGTTGGGCGTCAGGCGCAGGGCGCTGACAGGGCGGCGGGTGGCGGCTAAAACTTGTTTGCCGTGCCTGTGCGTGCGGCGGCGCAAACAAGTTTCAGCCATTTTGCAGTTTGAGCCGCAGCCGCAAAAAACTGAACGCTATGTTTTTAATAGCTGCTTGCGAACGTGCAGCATGCGCCAGAGGCCTGAAAGGCTTAAAAACCCTGAATAATCAGGTCAAGTCAACGCGCCGCGCGCATCCACCGGGTAAATGCCGTGCACGACACCCGTGCGCAGTCCGCCTTTCACGCCAATCATCACGTCGTGCAGGTTGACGGTCGGGTCGCAGTGGCCCGGAATCAGCCACAGCATCTTGCCCAGACTGGGCAGGCGCGTGCTGCCCGCGCTGGGCTGCAAAATGCCGTGCTCGTCGCCGCCGTTGAGGTAGTCCAGCCCGCTTTTTTCGTCAAAGGCGTGGACTTTGGGCATGCCTGAATCGATGGCGTGGCTTTTATGGCCGGCATCGCAGACCACGTGTTTGGGGTGGGTGCTGATGACCTGGGTTTTGACAAACAGTGCCTGCTCGAATTGCGGCTGCGCCGGGTCGCGCTCGTTCTGGGCGTAGTCGGCGTCCATGAACATGAAAGAGCCGGCCTGTACTTCGCCATACACCCCGCTGGCCGCTTCGAGCACCAGGCTGCCCGTGCCGGCGCCCGTTACCAGACCGGGCTTCATGCCCTGGGCCTCAATCAACTGACGCGCGATGCCGACTGCCTTGACGGCGCTGGCAATCGCCAGCCGGCGCTCCTGCGCGCTGTGCAAGTGCTGCGCCTTGCCCTGGTAGGCCTGCAGGCCGGCAAAACGAAGTGCCGGATGCTTGCGGATTTCCTGCGCCAGCGTGACCACGTCCTGCCCCGGTTTGACGCCGCAGCGCTGCTGGCCGACATCGATTTCAACAAACACATCGATCACCGTGGCCGTGCTGCCGCCGAGGCGGGCAACGGTTGTGCGGGCGTTGGTCATGGCTTGCGCCAGACGGCTCACGCCTTCGATGCTGTCAACCGCAATGGCGATCTGGCCACCGTGCGCGGCAACCGCTTGTGTCAGCGCCGCGACGCGTGCCAGCTTGGTCGGGGCGATCACCTCGTTGGTGATGAAGATGTTGTAGATTCCGCCGGCCACCATGATCTCGGCTTCGGCGGTTTTTTGGACACATATGCCGACCGCACCGGCCTTGATCTGCATTTTGGCCAGCAACACGCTCTTGTGCAGCTTGGCATGGGGACGCCAGAGGATGCGGTGCTTCTTCGCAAATTCGGCCATACGGGCCAGGTTTCGCTTCATGGCGTCCATATCGATCACCAGGGCGGGCGTGTCGATGTCATGGACGGGTTTACCGATCAATTCGGCCAGAGGCGGGGTCAAAGAAGTCATCAGGTTCTTCCGGCTGTCGTTGTGGTTATGAATGGGGGACGGGGTGTTGGGAGCCGGCAGCAAACTGGCCGTCGTCCAGTGATTCGTTCTGCAGATGCTGAGTATCGGCCCAACCGACCAGCGTCAGGCCTTGTGGTGTCCAGAGTAAACGATTAATCGCTGCGTTGCCCAGCGTCCAGGTGCGCGGTGCCTGGATGTGCAGGCGGGTGGCGGCGCGGTACAGCACGTCCATCACGCCGCCGTGGCCGACCAGCGCAATCAGCTCGCCCGGATGCCGGGCAGCCAGCCGCTCTGTCGCCTCGACCACGCGCTGGTTCAGTGCCTGCAGCGATTCTCCGCCAGCAGGTGCAAATTCCGGGTCTCGTTTGCGCCAGCGCAGGGACTGCTCGGGCAAGAGTGCTTCGATTTCGGCAAACGTCTTGCCTTCAAAATCGCCAAAGCCGCGTTCGCGCAAGCCGGTTTCGGGATTCACCTGCAGGCCGCGCGCGCGCCCCAGGTATTGCGCCGTTTCCCAGGCGCGGGTCAGGTCGCTGGCATAAATCGCCGTGATGGGGTCGTCCTTCAACGCCAGCGCCAGGCGCTCAGCCTGCTGGCGGCCCGTGGCATTCAGCGGAATATCCAGGCCGCCCTGAATGCGGGTGTCGACGTTCCAGGTGGTTTCGCCATGCCGGATGGCGATGATGCGGGTCGGTTCAATCATGAATTAAGGGCATGCGTACGGCATGCTTGGTAGAAAAGGGCGTATTGCATAAAGCGATCAACGCAAGAGGCGATGGCCGCCTCCCCGCCGCACCAGCAAGGGCAGCGCAGTACGCGAAGCGACAAGCGTGGGGGTACATGTTCAGCGCGGAATCTGCACATTGATCCGGTGCGGTCCCGGCGCCGGTTGCGGGAAACCGCGCAGGGCGGCATCCAGCATGGCGGACATCACCGACAGCGTTTCGCCCTGCACCCCGTCACTCAGGGCGCGGGTTTCAAACACCACCTGATGCGTGCGCAGGTCGCTCATCAGCAGCGTCAGCTCGCGCCGGTAGTAAGGCTCCGAAAAACGCATCGGAAACGACAGGCCCAAGCCCGCGCCCTGACTGCCGCCGCTCAAAAAAACGCCCGGCGTGGCAAACCCGAAGCCGTCATAGCCCGAACCGTCATAAGGCAGGCGTTCGATTACCTGGGTGCTGACCCTGACCTGCACGCTGTAGCGGGCCGTGGCTGGGTTCATCTCCATGCCGACTTTGGCCAGCGCGGTGCGTGCCCGCTCTTCGACATAGTCCTGCTGCGCGCCGATGACCTGCTGCGAAGGCAGGCGCTCAAAGCGGTAAGGCGTGCCGGGCGTGGGCGGTGCGGCGTTCCAGTTGTAAAACGCCGTGACGTCGTTTTCAAGCACCCGCGTGGTGGAGCACCCGACCATGAAAAAAGCCATCACTGCTACCGAAAAAATAGCTGAAATTGATCGTTTCATAAGGGCTCCAGAGGTAGTTGACAAAAAACTGCCGGCAAAAAGCTAGGCGCCAGTGGTCAGCGGGTTGATGCCGATGACCGCACGGCCCCCGGCAGCCGCAAGGCTTGGTGCCATGAATTCCTCGTCATCAAAAGCCTTGTCGCCTTGCGGGTCGGCAATGCCGGTGGTGCGGATGTTTTTGAAGTCATGGCGCTTGCTGTCCATCAGGTGCGACGGCACTATATTTTGCAGCGCACCGAACATGCTTTCAATCCGGCCCGGATACTGTTTTTGCCAGTCGCGCAGCATGTTGCCGACCTGCTTGCGTTGCAGGTTTTCCTGGCTGCCGCACAGCGTGCACGGAATGATCGGGAAGTCTTGCACCTGTGACCAGCGGATCAGGTCTTTCTCAGGCACATAGGCCATCGGCCGGATGATGATGTTCTTGCCGTCGTCGCTGACTAATTTTGGCGGCATGCCCTTGAGTTTGGCGGCAAAAAACATGTTCAAAAAGAAAGTCTGCAGCATGTCGTCGCGGTGATGGCCGAGCGCAATCTTGGTGCAACCCAATTCGCCCGCCACCCGGTACAAAATGCCGCGCCGCAGCCGCGAGCACAGCGAACACAGCGTTTTCCCCTCGGGAATCACGCGGGTCACGATGCTGTAGGTGTCCTGGTTTTCGATGTGGTACGGCACGCCCAGCTTGTCCAGGTACTCGGGCAGCACATGCTCGGGAAAGCCGGGCTGCTTCTGGTCGAGGTTGACGGCGACCAGCTCGAAATTGATCGGCGCGCGTTTTTGCAGCTTGAGCAAAATATCGAGCATGGCGTAGCTGTCCTTGCCACCCGAGACGCAGACCATCACCTTGTCGCCTTCTTCAATCATGTTGAAGTCAACAATCGCCCGGCCCACCTCGCGGCACAGGCGCTTTTCCAGCTTGTGGTCTTCGCGTTCAATCTTCATCGAGTTTTGCACCCGCGCTGAAGTCTCAAGTTGTTCGTCTATCCAGACTGCGTTCATGTCATTCATCCTGATGTTGTTGTAGCCGACGAACCAGTTCACCGATTCGAATTCGGGCCCGGCGAAGGCTTTGAGAGCGATCTGCGGCCCGTGCAGGGCTCCATTGCGTTCTGACCCACTCGCCAAAATGTGCGTTATAGCCGATTCCCTGGCTGGCGATAGCGCCCTTTTCAGCCACCAAATCTTCGCGAATGTGGCGAGGAGCCTGTTTGGCAATCAGCCGAAGCAGATATTCCTTGGGGTCAGCCAGTGCGTCCGGGTCGGGTGGCAGCGTGCCGCGATTCCCGATCAGGGTTCTAAGCGCATCATGGTCGGCCAAAACCCAAGACTCGATTTCACGCACGACGATACGCAAAACCAGATTTTCAGGGGGCTTGCGAGCGCCCATCCAGTCGTTGCGAACCGCCATCGGGCAGGCTTTCATATCCAGATCCGTCAGCAAGAGGACCGGCTTTCGCGCTGCCATCTGGCACCAGCTGTCCATTTTGGAACGCAAATAGCCAAATCCGTCTCCGCGTAACACAGGCGATGGCTCCAGCGCGTAACCAGCCTCCTTCAGGAGACGCTTGCCCATCGCTTCGCTCAGCTCATCTTCTGTGCCCAGCGCAAGCAGGCTCATTGCCACAATCCCAACTGATTGATCGTTGTGGGGCGAGTTTTGGGCAGCATGACATCGGCCACGCTCAGCCCCGCCCGGATATCCAGCGATTCATCCTCATTGACGGTCCGGGCGCTGGAGCCTTCTGGGCTGGTTTCTAGCAGGATGACGCCGCGTCCATCGATACCGGGATTACTTAACAAGGCTTCGCTGTGCGTGCTCAGAATGATCTGGCGCTTGACCTTCTTATTGCGCTGAAGGCGACTCAGCATCAGCGGGATTTGCCTGACGATGGCGTCGTTGAGTGAGATTTCAGGCTCTTCAAGCAATAACAGCGAGTCACCTTCCAGCAAGGCCCACAACAAGCCCAGCAGCCGCAATGTCCCATCCGAAAACTGCTCTTCTGACTGCCATCCCGCCTTTGGACGGTGGTGCTCATAGAGTGCACGCAAGTGGGGATGTCCCAGTGCATCAGGTTTGAAATCAAGCTGCTTGAATTGCGGCACGGCCATGGCCAAAGCGGTTTCAATTTTGCGCAGTCGGGCATCCCGGGTTTTTTCGGGCGTCTTGGCCAGGCGTTCCAGAAAGCCTTGCCCAAATGGGTCATCTTCCAGTCGCTGGCCGCCAATCTTGTCGGCAAACTTCAGCAATTGAGGCACCAGATGAAGGTAAGTTGTCGCCCCGAAAAAATCGACCAGTTCGCGGAATTTGCCATTCATCTGAATTTGTTCCAGATGGGTTTGCGTCAGCAGCAGCGGATCTGTCTTGTCTTGTTTCGTGGGACGATCAAGCACTAGGTCGTTGCCGTGCCATACCTGTTCTTTTGAAATCAGGATGTGTTTTGTGCCCTTGCCTTCAAAACCCAGGACGTAACGCCACAAGGGCGGTGCATCGGCAGACTCTGACAGGCTCACTTCAATCTGGACGCCGGGATCCTGGCGGGCGTGAAGGCAGCGTAATTTGGTGATGCCGCCCCGATCTGCAACGGCTTTTTGCAGTCCGCCACCCTGGGTTTTGCTGACATCACGCAAAAACCGGAATACGTCCAAGAAGTTGGACTTGCCTGAGGCATTGGGGCCGAGCAAGAAAGACACCTCGCGCAATGGAACATCAAGGCTGCGAAAGTTGCGCCAATTTTTAAGAACAAGGCGGGTAATCAGCATGGTTTCCTTGTCAATTGATAAAACTTACCACTGGCCTGTCTCGACGCGAATGGCGACTTCGCAGTCGTCAAAAATTTCGAGTTTTGCAATTTTTACCCGCACGCCCAGCACGCCGGGCAGCAGCATCAGCCGGTGCGCCAGCTTGCCGATCAGACTTTCAAGCAGGTTGACATGCTCGGCAGTGCATTCGGTGATGATGATCTGGCGCACCTTGCGGTAGTCGAGCACATGGTGAATGTCGTCGTCGCGCGGCAGCAGCGGCTGCGTGCCCAGGTTCAGTTCGGCATCGACCTGAATGGGCTGCGGCTCGGTTTTCTCGTGTTCGAGAATGCCCAGGCTGGCGTCAAAGCGCAAACCCGTCAGGTGGAGGATTCGGGTTCCCCGGATGTTCAGCATGATGACAGTCTGTAATAAATAGAAAAGTGGAGGGGCTGCTGGCCGTTGTCGATGGTGAGAGCGCAGGCCGGACTCACATCAGCGAAAAATCGCGCTCGAAGCGCATCAGGTGCTGGCCTCCATCGACCAGCAGCGTGGTGCCGGTGATGGACGAATTTTCAAGCGCGAACTTCACCGCGCTGGCCACGTCAAACGGCGTGGACGAGCGGCCCAGCGGCGACAGCTTGTGCCGCGCGGCAAAGGCTTCATCGCTCAACAAATGGCTGGTCATCGTCAGGCCGGGCGCCACGCCCACCACGCGCACTTGGGGCGCCAAGGCCATCGCCAACATGGTGCCGGCTGCTTCAAGGGCGGCTTTCGACAGTGTGTAGCTGAAAAAATCAGGGTTCTGGTTCCAGAGCTTCTGGTCAAGCAGGTTGACGACCGCGCCCGACGCGTTTCGGGCGCTGACATGCGCGTGCAGCGCCTGCGCCAGCAAAATGGCCGCGCCGGTGTTGCTGTGCAGATGCTTGTCCAGCGCGGCAAAGCCAAAGCTGGCGGCGGTGTCATGCTCGAAGGTCGAGGCGCTGTTGACCACCGCATCGACACGGCCAAAATGGGCAACGACGCGGGGCAGCAGGCCGCGCACGTCGGCTTCATCGGCCAAATCAGCATGAAAAGCGGCTGATGCGCATGACGGGCGGGCGCAGTCAGCTACTGTTTTTATAGCGTCATCAGCCGATTCGCGGTAATGCACCGCGACCTGCCAGCCGCCCGCCGCCAGCGCCAATGCGATTTCGCGGCCCAGCCGTCTGGCGGCGCCGGTCACAAGCACAACAGGTGGGTTCGGGGCAGCGGTCATCTGGCCTTTGGGGTGGGTGAGGAAGGGGGCGAAATTGCCAAATGGAATCGCCGACAATCAGTTTCGGTGAAAAACATGACAAATAACTCCATTTTAACGACCGACCTGCACGCCGCTGTAGCCAAGGCGATTGACGAGGCCGGCGGCTGGATCGGCTTTGATCATTTCATGGCGCTGGCGCTGTATACGCCGGGCCTTGGCTATTACGCCAACGATTCGCTGAAATTTGGCCTGATGCCCACCGGGCGCGATGGCGGTGGCAGCGATTTCGTCACTGCGCCCGAGTTGTCGGCGCACTTTGGCCAGACGCTGGCGCGCCAGGTGGCGCAGGCGCTGCAGGCGTCGCAAACCACCGAGGTCTGGGAATTTGGCGCAGGCTCGGGCGCGCTGGCAGAGCAGGTGTTAGACGCGCTCGGGCCGCTGGTGACGCGCTACACCATCGTTGATCTCTCAGGCACCTTGCGCGAACGCCAGCGCACGCGGCTGGCGGCGCACGCCGGCAGGGTAGCGTGGGCGACCGAATTGCCGCCGCAGATGCGCGGTGTGGTGCTGGGCAACGAAGTGCTCGATGCCATGCCAGTGAAGCTGCTGGCGCGCTTGAGCGGCGTGTGGCACGAGCGCGGTGTGGCGCTGCACGAAGGGCGCTTCACCTACGCCGATAGCCCGACCGACTTGCGACCGCCGCTGGAGGTGGCAGGCAGCCACGACTACGTCACCGAAATCCATCCCCAGGCCGAAGGCTTCATGCGCACGCTGGCAGACAGGCTGGCAGCCGGCGCGGTGTTTTTGCTCGATTACGGCTTTCCGGAACATGAGTATTACCACCCGCAGCGCAGCATGGGCACCGTGATGTGCCACCGCGCCCATTTGCTCGATGCCGACCCGCTGGTGGACGTGGGCGAAAAAGACATCACCGCGCACGTCAATTTCACCGGCATTGCGCTGGCCGGGCAAGAGGCCGGGCTGGAAGTGCTGGGCTACACCAGCCAGGGCCGGTTTTTGCTGAACTGCGGCCTGCTGGACGGCTTGGAAAACGCCAGCTTGCCCGAGCGCAGCATGGCGCAAAAGCTGGTGAACGAGCATGAAATGGGCGAGCTGTTCAAGGTGATTGCGTTCGGGGCCAAAGGCCAGCCGGTGTGGACGCCGCTGGGGTTTGAGGCGGGTGACCGGATGCATACGTTGTAAGCTGCCCATGAACCGCCGGTTTCCCCCGCTGCTGCAAAAAAACGGCTTTGGAAAACCACCGGGCGGCTTGCAGCGTCGCGTGTTTAGCCGCGAATGCTTGATTGCTGTCACCCGATCTTGCCGGGCTTTTTGGCCCGTCTGATCCGCCATTTGATCTGAGGAATCTGCCTGCCATGAATGCTTCATTAACGACTCAAACCCCTGCGCCTGATCGTCTGCCGGCCGGTGCTGCACCTGTGGCGTGCGTGGACATTGGCGGCACCAAAGTGGCCGTCAATGTCGTGGACGCGCGCGGCATGCACGGCCAGCAGGTCGAGCTGACGTGCAAGCAAGGTGCGCCGGATGCGCTGGCGCAGCAGGTGATGCGGATGATCCATGCCAGTTGCCAGGCGGCGCATGTTCGGCCTGACGACATCGCGGCGGTTGGCGTGGCGTCGTGTGGCCCGTTCGTGCTGAATCAGGGATTGGTTGAGCTGGCATCGCCCAATATTTGCGGCGGCCTGGCGGGTGCGGCGCGCGGCCTGCCCAATGACTGGACTGCCGCCGTGCTTGAAGCACCGCTGCGCCAAGCCTTTGCGGGCGTGCGGGTAGAAAACGACGGCATTGCCGCGCTGCAGGCCGAGCGCCGCTGGGGCGCGCTGCAGGGCATGGACCACTGTGCGTATGTGACCTGGAGCACCGGCATAGGCACCGGCCTGTGTGTGGGTGGTCAGGTGCTGCGGGGCAAGAACGGCAATGCCGGCCATGCCGGGCACATGTTTGTCAGCGACAACATGGATGCGCTGTGCGGCTGCGGCAACATCGGCGATGTCGAGGCGCTGGTGGCCGGCAATGCGCTGCCGCGCCGCTTTTCTGCTTACCCGGATGCTGCTAGTATTTTTATAGCTGCCAGCGCAGGTGATGCGTGCGCTACAGCCATTATTGATGACTTATGCCGGGTCATGGGGCGCATGCTTTACAACTTGGTCATCACGCTCGACTTGCAGGGCATCAGCGTGGGCGGCAGCGTGTTCTGGCATCACCGCGACTACCTGTTGCCGCGCCTGCAGGCACAGCTCAGCGGCAAGCTGCCTGCGCTGACCGCCGCCTGCACGCTGGTGCCGGCCGGCTTGCAAGACCGGGTGGGCGACTATGCGGCGCTGGCGCTGGTCGCCTGAGGCGCTGACGGACTCACCCTTGGGTCAGGGCGCAAGGAGAACACCGCCATCGCCTGGCGGTGCTTCAGGGCAAATCCTTGTACGGCTCAGGCAAGGACGCATCGCGCGGCCCCACCAGGCCCAGGCGGCCTTTGAGCGACTGCGGCTGGCCGGTCAGGATGGCGGCGTAGTTGGTGGTGTTGGACAGCACTTTCTTGACGTAGTCGCGGGTTTCGCTGAAGGGAATGTTCTCGGCCCAGATGGCGGCTTCGAGCACATCGCCGCCCGGCTGGCCGCGCCAGGTGCGTGGCCGCCCCGGCCCGGCGTTGTAGGCGGCAGCGGCCATCGGCATCGAGCCATTCAGGTCATCCAGCGCGAGCTTGAGGTAAGCGGTGCCAATCGTGATGTTGGTCTCGCGGTCATTGATCTGGTCGGGCGTGAAGCTGTCCATGCCGATTTTCTTGGCCGTCCAGCGCGCCGTGGCGGGCATGACCTGCATCAGGCCCGAAGCCCCCACGCCGGAGCGCGCGTCCATGATGAAACGGCTTTCCTGGCGAATCAGCCCATAGACATAAGCCGGATCCAGGTTGATGGCCTGGCTGTGCTTGACCACTGATGCCCGGAATGGCATCGGGAAACGCTGGTCAAAGTCGGCCACGGTGGTGGTGCGTTCGCTGGTGTTGATGCAGCGGTCCCAGATCTGGCGGTCGCAGGCAAACTGGGCGGCAGCCAGCAGTTCACGCTCGCCCATGCCGTTTTTCTGGTGCAGGTTGGTGGCGTAGTTCCATTCGCGCACGCCGTCTGAGCGCAGGCCGATGGCAATCGCGTAGGCACCCCGGTTCAGGCCAGGGTTGAGGCGCGCGATTTCTTTTTCAGCCGCCGACAGCGGCGCGGGCTTGGCCGGCGCTGAAATCTTCAAGCCCAGGTCTTCAAGCGCCAGTTGCTCATAAAACCCGCGTACCGACGCAATGGACTGCAGCAGCATCAGCGCCTCAATGCGTTGCGGTGCCATCACGGTGACCGACGCCGGGCCTTTGGCGGTGGCGGGCGGCTTGGCCATGTCGGGCGGCGACAGGGCCAGCAGCGCGCGCGCTTTCCAGTACGTCCAGGTCGGATCCTTGCGGGCATCGTCGCTCATGGCATTGACGGCTTTGAGCACCTGTTGCCAGTTCGGCTGGTTGCCGGCACGCAGGGACGCGCGCGCTTTCCAGGCCAGCATGTCGTCGGTCAGGTCGGTGTCTTTGGTGACTTTGGCGAAATACTGCAGCGCATCGCTGGCTGGCTGCGTGCCCATGCGGCTGGCGGTCTGTTTGCCAATCAGGCCCCAGAGCCAGTTGCGTTCTTCGGCCGTCAGCTGCCCCGCCCATTTGCTGTCGAGCTGAAAGGCTGCGCCTTCGGAATCGCTGACGGCCAGCTTGACCAGCGCCAGCGTGATGATTTCCTTGCGCACCGTGCGCAGCGCCAGGTATTTGCTGGACAGGAACTTGATCGGGCTGTTGTTCAGTTCAGCCACCATCGCCAGCGCTTCGGGCGCGACGATTTGCACCGCATCGCGGGCTGCCTTGGGGCGGTTGCCTTCCATGGCCAGCCGGGCTTTTTGCCAGGCATCGAGCGGCGTGAGGTTTTTGCTACCGACCAGCCGTTCGGCAGCAGCGGTGCAGCCGTCGTCGGCATCGCGCTGGGCGTACCAGTTTTTGCGCACTTCTTCCGACAGGCGCGCGTCAATCCTGGGGTTTTTCAGGTGCTCGACCAGCAAGGCATAGCAGCGTACTTCGCGGTCGTCGTTCATGCGAAAGTTGGGGTATTCGGCGGCAAAACCGGCCCAGTCGCGGCGTTGCCCCAGCAGCCGCAGCCAGTCGTTGCGCAACCGGTCTTCCTGGTAGCTGCCCGCGTAGCGCCGCATGAAGTCCTGCACTTCCTGCGCGCTGGCATCTTCCAGCCGCGCCTTGAGTTCCCAGTAAGCCGCCCACGGTTCCAGCGCGTGGCCCCGGGCCTGCGGCAGCAATTGCGTCAGCCGGTCTTTGTCGCTGCGCCGAAAGGCTTTGTTCATCTCCACAACGAGGCTGTCGCCAGCGGCATTGGCGCCGGGCGGCTGGGCAAAAGAGGGGCTTTGTGCGAAGGTGGACGCGCTCAGCGCAGCGGAAAGTGCCGTGCTGAAAAAAAGTTTGTATAGCATCTAGGCATTATGGACAAATTAAGTACAC
The DNA here is from genome assembly GCF_035984465.1 of Polaromonas sp. CG_9.5. Taxonomy (NCBI): domain Bacteria; kingdom Pseudomonadati; phylum Pseudomonadota; class Betaproteobacteria; order Burkholderiales; family Comamonadaceae; genus Polaromonas; species Polaromonas sp. CG_9.5. Next base: position 1,018 of record NZ_JAXCHR010000030.1, on the reverse strand, counting down.
GTAAAGCGCTTGTGCAATCCCGCCTGGACATGCCCGACCGACTGGCCCGGGCCGATATGCTGCAGCGCGTCATGCGCATCTGGCTGGTCGGCTCGCCCCATGAGGTGATTGGTGCGTATTGGCCGATCAAGGGCGAGTTTGATCCGCTGCCCGCGCTGTACCGCTGGCAAGAAGACGCCGTGCTGAGCCCTGATTTTCAGGAAAATACGCCTCTTGCGCAGGAGGTACGGACGCAACTGGCTACTGAAAGCATGGCAAGCAGGTCGCCGCGCAAGATTGGGTTGCCGGTGGTCAACAAGCTGCACAAGACGCTGACTTTTCACGCCTGGTATCCGGGCTGCCCGATGGAAGAAGACGCCTACGGCATTCCCAAGCCCAAGGACACCGAGCTGATCGTGCCGACGCTGCTGTTCGTGCCTTGCGTGGGTTACGGGCCGGGCGGCTACCGGCTGGGCTACGGCGGCGGCTTTTACGACCGCACCCTGGCCACCTTGTCGCCACGCCCGGTCACCGTGGGCCTGGGCTACAGCCACGGCTGGCTGCCCGACATGGAGCCCGAACCGCACGACATCCCGCTGGATGTGCTGCTCAATGACAAGGGTGTGGTCTGGCCGGTGTGAGCGGCTAGCAGACCTGAATTGGCTATGGAGTTGATAGCTTCTAGCGGCCGCTGGTCTTGCGCTAAGGAGCCTCTGCATAACTCCGTAATGACTGTGGTATAGAACACTCTCAATTACAGTTTAAGGTGACTAAAAACCATAGTTTCCAGATAAAACAGGATTTTTGGCAAGGAAATAAGCTTGTTAAGCGCCTTAAATTCACCTAATCACAGATTGGGAAGAGTTATGCAGAGGTCCCCTAAGGAAACTCTGCATAACTCCCGCGTTTGTGTGCTTGGAGTAAGTCTGGCTTGAGAAAATACAGCCCATGAAACAAGCCGCCCTGGACCTCAAGCTGAGCCTGAAGAAAACCCGCAAGCGCGAGTTCCTGGAGCAGATGGAGCGCGTCGTGCCGTGGA
>NZ_JAXCHR010000029.1:0-29695 GCF_035984465.1 Polaromonas sp. CG_9.5 | reverse complement strand
AAGAGTGTCTTTTCGCATGTTCGAGGCAAAGTCAGGGAGCCTACCAGCGCGGCAGCCTGCTCATTCGGCTGCAAGGGAATTTATGCAACAACGCCAGGCGGGCAACCGTTCGTTTTTCAAAAGCACTGTTTGAATTTGAGGGTGTAATTCAGCAATGTCTGATCTCAACCTGTCAACAAGACCAGAATAATCATTATCTACATATGGCCCGTTATTTAAAGCAGTTCCGCATATTAAATCTTCAAAGCTAATTGAAATATCTTTAACTAAATTTCTGCGAAAAAATTTTATTTTTTTATTTCTAATAATTGGAATAGTTTTTAATTTTGAAGCTGAAATTTTTTTATTCAAGCTACTTCTCCTATCATTTTCACGAATAACATTCTAATTTCAGTCCAAAATTAACGAAATAATTTATAGTAAATTTACTAAAAATTGACTTGCTAGAGAATTGCATTTTTTATCCATATAAATTATTACATGGATGCATATTCTTATTTAATAAATCCGCACTACTGTTGATTCGCAAATTGATTTAAATAAAAAGATTTTTTAAATAATATTTTTATTTAAAACTCCCAAAAATCTTTACGGCACAAACCGCGTGCTGCGCAGTAGTCGCAGGCTTTGCCTTCACCCAGCGCGGGCAGCGCGTGCCCTTGGGCAATGCGCGCCATGTCGTCCAAAATGCCGTCGATCAGCGCATCCCGCTGGGCGACGATCTCGGGTTGGTCGTAGGTGCGGGTCGGCTCTTTTTCACCCAGATTCACGTAGGCCGCCGCCAGCGTGTCGTCGGCCGTCAAGGCGGCATAAAACGCCAGCTGCGAGTCTTCAAGCCCGTTTTTGATGCGCTCGGCGGTGGTGGTGCGCGGCTCGGTTTTGTAGTCGATCAGCAGCAAATCGCCGTCCGCCTGCCGATCCATGCGGTCGATCTGGCCGACCAGCGTGAGGTGGCCCAGGGGCATTTCGCGCCAGATTTCAGCCTGTTCAAAACGCGCGCCGGTCGCCTCATGCGTGACCAGCCAGGCCAGGTAGCCGTCGCGCACCGGCCCCCAGGCGGCGGCATACGGCAGAAATTCGCTGTCGCTCAGGCCAAGCGCCTGCGTGGCATGCTCTGCTGCTTCATTAATCATCGCTACCCGCGCTGGATGGTCTTGCGTGGGGGCCGCTTTTAAGGCTTCATGAAAGGTACACAGCAGGCTGTGCAGCCAGTTGCCGAAATCGCGCTTGCCCAGTTCGCTTTCCAGTTCGTCCGACTCTTGCAGGCCCAACTGGCGCAAGGCAAAAAAGCGGTAGGGGCAGCGGCGCAAGTCGCCATAACTGCTGGCCGACAGCTTGGTTACCGGCAAAGCTTGGCCGCTTGGCAGGGGCCGCAAGGTGGCGCAGACAGGCACGGCGCGAAGCTGGCGCGGGTCAATGGCTTCTTCTTGCGCCAGGCTGCGCGTCAGCAGCAGTTCCTGCACAAAGCCGCTGGGCATCAGGTGCTCACCGGCTTCGCTGGTGCGCCACAGCAAATCAACATGCGGCAGCCGCAAGGCATACGACCAGGCCTGCCGGGCCACGCGGGTGGCGTCTTCGCGCGACGGCAAGCCGAGTAATTCGCGCTGGCTGGGCGTCCATTGCCCGGCCGGGTCGGGCGACACCGGCAAACGGATTTCATCGCAGCCGGGCAGCACCACGGCATGCGCCGTGCGGCCCAAGAGTTGGGCCAGCGGCAAGATCACCACCTGCTCGACCGCCGGATGTTCGGGGGAAAAAGTCTCGGCTTCGAGCGCTTGGTTGGCCCAGCTGGTAAAGGCATTGAGCGTCATGACCGGCGCGTCTTCAAATTCGCTGTCGGCGCCCTCGTGCAAACGCAGCACGTCCAGCACCCGCTGACCGGCTTCATCCAGCGTCAGCGGTTCCCACTGCCCGGCCGACTGCAGCGCGGCGCGCAAATCACGCAGCCATGCAGCCAGCGGACGGGGGCGCGTCAAGCCCGCGCGCAGGGCGTTGACCTGCCGCGCCAGAAGCTGCGCGGCGGCCAGCACGTCCAGCGGCGACGTGGGCAAATCACGCCAGGCGCGCACACCGAATTTGCGCATTTCGGTTTCAGCGGCCGTGACTGCGCTGGCCGCAAAGACGGGTGCGTTTTTCAGCCAGTCGATCACGGCGTCGGTCGACACGTCCCAGGGCAAGGCGCGCAACAGGCTCATCAACCCGGCGGCAGCGCGCGCGGTGGACAGCTTCCAGCCGGTTTCATCGCGCATGGCTATGCCGCGTTGGGCGAGCATGGCGGCTGTGCGCCGGACGAGCTGGCGGTCTTGCGCAATCAGCGCGACCGGGCTGCGCCCGTGCGCCAAGTGGGCCAGCACGCAGGCGGCGGCGCGGCTGGCTTCGTCTTCGGCGTCGAGTGCAGCATGCAGCGACGGCACGGGCGGCGCCACGGCGTCGAGCGCTTCACCGGCAAGGCAAAGCGCAATCGACACGGCGCGCTCGCCAAAATGCTTTTTCAGGGCGTCCGTTACCGGCTCTGACTGAAAACCCTCAATCACCACCAGCAATGCCGGTTCAGCCATAAACAGCCGGTCCGTGGCATAGGCGGAAGCCGCCACCCAGGCCAGCGCAATGCGGCTCACGGCAGCTTCAAGCGCCAGCACCGGCGAATCCAGCCCCACGCCCAGCGCTTCGGCGACCGATTCGCTCCACGCCTGACGCTCGGCGGGCAACACGGCGGCAGCCACGCGGCCCAGGCTCCAGGCTGCTTCCACCAGCCGGCCGGCCAGCGCTTCCTGCTGCGCGGCCAGTCCGGCCTGCCCCAGCAGCGAAGCGGCGGTCAGCATGTCGATGGACACATCCATGTGCAAATCCACGCCTGAGGGCGTAAACATGCCCAGCGTTCCGCCCTGGCTGCTGGCCCAGTTCATGGTGGTTTCAAAACGCGGAACAAAAAAGGTGCTGCCCGCGCTTTCGGCCCAGGCCTGGCGTGCGTGCTGGATCAGCTGCGCATAGGGAAGCAGCACCACGGCCTCGGCGGGATGAAGCCCGCGTGACGCAATGACCTCGGTGAGTTGTGCGATGACTTGCCGCCAGCTCCGGGCGGAAAGGGTTTGAGACGAATCGGCAAGAGGGTCGGAATCAATACTGGTCATGACGAACTGGAGTTTTAGCGATGATCAAAAATGGCGGGTTAGCTGCCGCAAGGGATTCGCTATCGGCAAGATAGCGGGGCAGCAACGATCGCACCCTTGGTTTCTGCCACAATAACCGAAGCTTTTGCCTTGCCTTATATCGTAACCAGACCAAGGAGCCGTCATGGCCAATGAACTGATCAAACACACTACCGATGCCACCTTTGATGCCGACGTGCTGCAATCCAAAACCCCCGTGCTGGTGGATTACTGGGCCGAATGGTGCGGCCCGTGCAAGATGATTGCGCCGATTCTTGACGACGTGGCCACCGGCTACGAAGGCAAGCTGCAGATCGCCAAAATGAATGTCGACGAGAACCGCGAGATTCCCGCCAAGTTCGGCATTCGCGGCATCCCTACGCTGATGCTGTTCAAGGACGGCCAGCTGGCCGCCACCAAAGTCGGCGCGCTGAGCAAATCGCAGCTGACCGCATTCATCGACCAGCAACTGGCTTGAACGTTATCGCCGGAAGCCTCTGCCCGAGTCTTCCGGCTTTCTGGACTTTTTCTTCTTCATCTTTTCAGGGCAGTTCCTTGCCAATCAGCGCGTTTTGAACGGCACCACATCAGCCGGTCACACCGCGTAACCCCCAGTTTTCCAGTCTTTATTTCCTGTCATAATGCTCCGTGTTCACCCGTCGGCTGCTGCCGGCAGGTTCGATTCCCGGTTTGTCAGCCCTCCAATCCAGAGCGGTTTCTTTTCAAACCTCCCCCGTTTTCCTAAATCAACTCCGCGAGGAGTCATCCCATGCACTTAAACGAACTCAAGGCGCTGCACGTGTCTGAAGTCCTCAAGCAGGCAGAAGCCCTTGAGATCGAAAACGTTGGCCGTATGCGCAAGCAGGAATTGATGTTCGCCATCATCAAGAAACGCGCCAAGACAGGAGAAACCATCGTTGCCGATGGCGTGCTGGAAGTGCTTCCTGACGGTTTCGGTTTCCTGCGCGCGCCCGATTCGAGCTACACCGCCTCTACAGACGACATCTATATCAGCCCGAGCCAGATCCGCCGCTTCAACCTGCATACCGGCGACATGATTGAAGGCGAGGTGCGCACGCCCAAAGACGGCGAGCGTTACTTTGCGCTGAACAAGCTCGACAAGATCAACGACGGCCCGCCTGAAGACAATAAGCACAAGGTCATGTTCGAGAACCTGACGCCGTTGTTCCCGCGCGAGCAGTTCAAGCTCGAACGCGACATCAAGGCCGAAGAAAACCTGACCAGCCGCATCATCGACATCATTGCGCCTATCGGCAAAGGCCAGCGCGCTCTGCTGGTGGCGCCTCCAAAGTCCGGCAAGACAGTGATGATGCAGAACATCGCCCACGCCATCGTCGCCAACTACCCCGAAGTGGTCATGATGGTGCTGCTTGTGGACGAGCGGCCGGAAGAAGTGACCGAAATGCAGCGCAGCGTGCGTGCCGAAGTTATTTCCTCGACCTTTGACGAGCCGGCTGCGCGCCACGTGCATGTGGCCGAAATGGTGATCGAGCGCGCCAAGCGCCTGGTCGAGCTCGGCAAGGACGTCGTGATTTTGCTCGACTCCATTACCCGCTTGGCCCGCGCCTACAACAACGTGCTGCCTTCGTCTGGCAAAGTGCTGAGCGGCGGCGTCGATGCCAACGCGCTGCAGCGGCCCAAGCGCTTTTTCGGCGCCGCCCGCAAGATCGAGGAAGGCGGCAGCCTGACCATCATCGGCACTGCGCTGATCGACACCGGCAGCCGCATGGACGAAGTGATTTTTGAAGAATTCAAAGGCACCGGCAACTGCGAGATCCACCTGGACCGCCGCCTGTATGAAAAACGCGTGTTTCCGGCCCTGAATCTGAACCGCAGCGGCACCCGCAAGGAAGAGCTGCTGCTGGCGCCTGAAATCCTGCAAAAATCACGCATCCTGCGCCAGTTCATGTACAACATGGACGAAATCGAATCGATGGAACTCATGCTGAAAAACATGAAGGCCACCAAAAACAACCACGAGTTCTTCGACATGATGCGCCGGGGTGGGTAACCCTGTGGTCATTTAATGTGATAATCGTGGGCTTCATGGAAAGTGCCTGGAAATGGTCCGGGTGGCTACCAAAACAATGAAAAAGGAATTGATCATGAAAACAGGCATTCACCCCAACTACCGCGAAGTTTGCTTTTTGGACTTGTCCAACAACTTCAAATTCGTGACCCGCTCTTGCGTCAACACCAAAGAAATGGTGAAAATGGAAGACGGCCGCGACTTGCCACTGTACAAGCTCGATACGTCCAGCGAATCGCATCCTTTCTACACTGGCACACAAAAATCCGTGGACAACATGGGTGGCCGCGTTGAGCGCTTCCGTAACCGTTTTGGCAAAACAACCGCCAAAGACGCAGCGCCTGAAGCGGCTGCTGCACCGGTCGCTGCCGAATAAGCTGAAAACGTTCTTAAACGCTTTCACTGGTCGGTAAAAGCAGCCTGAAGTTCAGGCTGCTTTTTTTTCGCCAAAATTTGTTATGTTCTGAGGGCGCTGCGTCAAATCAAAGCGGCAACCATTGCCCAGGCTTTTCCATCATCAATTCCGTTGTTTTGAACAAACCATCTCCTGCCATCATTGCCCAGTCCGCCGTGCGCCGCCTGCCGCGCTGGGCGCTGCTCATCTTTTGCGTGGCGTATATATTGCCCGGATTTTTGGGACGCAGCCCCTGGAAAAATGAGGACATCGCGGCCTTTGGCGTCATGCGCGAACTCGCCTCCGTTGCGGCCAACTGGCTGCAACCGCAATTGCTCGGACAGACGACGGGTTTTGATGCGCTGGTTCCTTATTGGCTGGGGGCCATCGCCATCAAGGCGCTGCCTTTTCTAGACCCGGCGGCGGCTGTCCGCATTCCTTTTGTCATGCTGCTGACGCTGACGCTGCTGGCCACCTGGTATGCCGTTTATTACCTGGCCCGCAGCCCGCAAGCCCAACCGGTCGCGTTTGCCTTTGGCGGCGAAGCCGACCCGGCAGACTATGCCCGCGCCATCGCCGATGCGGGTGTGCTGGCGCTGATTGCCTGCCTCGGTCTGGCGCAGTTTTCCCACGAAACAACCCCCGCGCTGGCACAACTTGGTTTTACCGCGCTGGCTTTTTATGCCATGGCCTCCAGCCCTTATCGCCAGGCCACCCAACTTGTCGGCCCGGCCCTGGGTTTGTTGGTTGGCATGGCAGGTCTGGCGCTGAGCGGCGCGCCGACGCTGGCGTTGCTGCTGGGCATCGGTGGCGCACTGGTGGAATCGGCGCACATGCGCTGGGGCCATTCGGCCAATGGCGCAGACACTGGCAGCAAACAGCACTCCTGGCACTGGGTGCTGCTGATTGCGGGCATCACGCTGGGCGTTGCATTGCTCAGCTTCGGGCTGGACTTGTGGCGCTGGCGGATTGAGTTGCCCGGCGGCCAGGGTCAATCGGCGTTAAGCGACTGGCGCAGTCTGGGACGCTTGCTGCTGTGGTTTACCTGGCCGGCACTTCCGCTGGCCTTGTGGACGCTGTGGCGCTGGCGGCGGCAACTGGCCAGCCGCCATGTGGCGCTGCCATTGTGGTTTGCGGGCATGGCCATTGCCTCGACCCTCACCACCACTGCCTCCGACCGCAGCCTGCTGCTGAGCCTGCCGCCGCTGGCGACCCTGGCAGCCTTTGCACTGCCCACACTCCAGCGCAGCGTGACTTCGCTGATCGACTGGTTCACGCTGCTGTTTTTCACGACTTGCGCCTTTGCCATCTGGGTGATCTGGATTGCCATGCAAACCGGCGTTCCGCGTCAGCCGGCAGCCAACGTGGCCAAGTTGGCACCGGGTTTTGAGCCCAGCTTTTCGCTGATTGCCTTTGTCACGGCAGTGGCTGCCACAGTGGCCTGGGCCTGGCTGGTGCGATGGCGCACGGGTGCGCATCGGGCGGCCATATGGAAATCCCTGGTACTGCCTGCAGGCGGGACTACCTTGTGCTGGCTGCTGCTGATGACACTGTGGTTGCCATTGCTGGACTATGCGCGCAGCCTGGGGCCGCTGTCGCGCCAGGTCGCCAGCCTGGTCGACAAAAAATCCTGTGTTGAAATCTATGGCATCGAGAGCGCACAGGCCGCCGCCTTGCAGTACCACGGCCAGCTTGAACTGCGCCCGGTCAGCCCGCAGTCCAACTGCCCCTACCTGGTGGTAGATGTCAACGCACAGGCCAGACTGAGCAGCGTCGTGAATTTGCCAGACTGGGCGTTCAAGGCCACGGTGCGCAAGCCCACCGACAAAACAGAAAACATGCTGATATTCAAGCGGGTCAGCCCCTACATGCCAGCCACTCTCCCGCGACTTCCCTAAGAAATCCCGGAAATTCCGGACACCCAGCCGGCTTCTTTTCAAAAGCCTTGAAGCCGCTATTCGATACAAAGAAACCATGCCAACATTGAACGTACGCAACACCCGACTCGAAGACATCGACGCATTGGTGCGCTTGCAAACTCTGGTCTACCCAAGCATTGACGCCTGGGACCGCGACCGCGTCGCCCATCAGATTGAGGTCTTTCCAGAAGGCCAGTTTGTCGCCTTTTACGGCAATCGCCTGGTCGGCTGTGCCAGTTCGCTGGTCATCCTCTGGGATGAATGGGCAGAAGAGCACACCTGGGACGAGATCACGGCTTCAGGAACCTTCGATACGCACACAGTGGAAGGTTTCACCCTCTATGGAGCCGAGGTGTTTGTCTCGCCAAAACTGCGCGGCAAACGGGTCGGGCATGCGCTGTATGAAGCCAGACGCCGCGCCTGCAAGGCATTGAACCTGCGCCGCATCATCGCCTGTGGCAGGCTGCCCGGCTATCACGCGGTCGCCGAGCAGATGGCTATAGAGTTTTACGCACGCAAGGTGCTCTGGGGAGATATTGCCGATCCGGTGCTGAGTTTTCAGTTGCGCGAAGGATTCAGGTACTGTGGGATCATGCACAACTACCTTCCTGACGACAAGGAGTCGCATGGCCACGCCTCACTGATCGCGTGGATCAATCCCGACTACGATGCGTCCCAACCCACCAAGCTGCAACTGGCGTTTGCCGCCACACAGGAAACACTGTCATGACCACCACTCCCCCAGCCCACATTCACGAACCCAAGCCGATCAGCGTGCGCATCGCGGCAGTCCAATATCTGCTGCGGCCCATTCACGACTGGAGCGGTTTTGAAAACCAGGTACGTTTCGTGATGAAAGCTGCCGGCGACTACAAGCCGCAGTTTGTTTTGCTGCCTGAGATATTCACCACGCAATTGCTTTCCTTCATGGACACCACCGACCTGTATCAGGCGGTGCGCAACATGAACGACTACACCGCGCGCTACATCGAGCTGTTCAAGGAACTGGCCATGGAGTGGAAGGTGCACGTGATTGGCGGCAGCCATCCCACCATACGCGATGGCAAGCTGCTCAACACAGCCTACATGTTCACCCCAGAAGGCAAGGTATTTACCCAGGACAAAATTCATTTGACGCGCTGGGAAAAAGAAAAATGGAAAGGCGATCCGGGCCACAACCTGCAGGTGTTTGACACGCCGCACGGCCGCATTGCCATCCTGATCTGCTACGACATCGAGTTCCCGGAACTCAGCCGCAAGGTCTGCGAAATGGGTGCCGACATTATTTTTGTGCCCTCATGCACCGATGATCGCCAAGGCTTTTTGCGCGTGCGCTATTGCTGCCATGCCCGGGCGATTGAAAACCAGGTGTACGTTGCAGTGACAGGAACCGTCGGCAACCTCCCGGTCGAGGGCCTCGGGCTGCATTACGGCCAGGCGGCCATCATTACACCGTCCGACTTTCCGTTTGCACGAGACGGCATTGCCGCCGAAGGCGTGCCCAACATGGAGCAGATCGTGATCGCCGATGTAGACCTGGGCAAGCTGGTCATGAATCGCGTCAACGGCACCACCATTCCCCTGTACGACAAGCGCGTCGATGTCTACAACAATGACGTGTTGCTCGTCTCCACCCGCTGAAGCCTAGCCAGACAGCACCAGGCCATCTGGCTTTTCGAAAAATTCAAACCGGCTGAAGTACGCGTACCCGTGCAGCCGGAAAAATGATCGAAAAGCACGACCCCTGGCCCAGCTGGCTTTTAATCTGCAGTTCAGCCCCGTGGCGCTGTGCGACATGCTTGACGATGGCCAGCCCCAGACCGGTGCCGCCGGTTTCGCGTGAACGGCTCCGGTCAATCCGGTAAAAACGCTCCGTCAGGCGCAGCAGGTGCTCAGGCGCAATGCCCGGGCCGGTGTCCTTGACTCGGAATTCACCATGGCCATCTGCCAGCACGATCCAGCTGACACTAATCAAACCATTTTCCGGCGTGTAACGCACGGCGTTGGTAACCAGATTGGACAGCGCACTGCGAATCTCGTTGTAACTCCCCGCAATTTCGCATAATGGGCCGGCCTCGAACACCAACTGCGGGCCCTGCGGTGCCAGCACGCTCGAAAGCGCTCTGGCTTCCTGTTCGCACTGCGCAAACAGCGTTCGGGTCGCATGCCACTCGCTGGCACCCGGCAGCGGACTACCCTCCAGCCGCGACAACGTCAGCAAGTCCTCAACCAGCGTCTGCATGCGCTGCGACTGAAGCGCCATCAAGGCCAGGTAGCGGTCGCGATCGGCTTTTTTCAACGGCAGCGTCTGCAGCGTTTCGATGAAGCCCGACACCACCGTCAACGGCGTACGGATTTCATGCGACACGTTGGCCACAAAATCCCGGCGCATGGCTTCTGCTTGTTCCAGGGCGGTGATGTCGCGCGACAGCAGCAGTTTTCTGTCTTTGCCGTAGCGATGCACATGCACCGACAATTTAATCGGCCGCGCTGAAGTGCTGAAGTTGCCCGCAATCACCACGTCATGTGAAAAATTGGCGGCAGCCATGTAGTCGCTGAAGGCCGGCTCACGCACCAGATTGGCAATGTGCTGCAGCAAGTCGCGCTGCGCATCAAAACCAAAATGCTGCGCCGCCGTCTGATTGCACCATTCAATGCGCCCGACGCCATCGAGCAGCACGACGCCATTGGGCGACGCCTGCAGCGCGGCCAGAAATTCATCAAGACGCGCCTGGCTGTCCTTGTATTGCTGATGCCGGTTTTTCAGCAAGCGACGCACGCGATCAGCCACCTCGCCCCACACCCCTGGCAGACGCGGCGGTGCGCCCGACATCAACACAGGCGTTTCGTTGCTTTGTTCAGACCGCAGCCAGTTGAGAAGCCGCCGGGCATAAAAACTGCCGATGAGCTGCCAGAGCGCAGCGCCCAGCAAAAAGCCCCATGCCACCCCTTCCCTGCCGGCAACTGACCAGCCCGCTGCGCCGCAGACGACGAAACACACAAAAAAACCCAGCCAGCGACGGATCATGCCCTCACGGCTGCGCTGATAGCCGGAATTTGTGCCTTGACGCCAGTCAGCCGGTAACCCGTTCCGCGTACGGTTTCCACCATGGCGCAAGCCGGACCCAGGGCTTCCCGCAGGCGCTTGACATGCACATCCACCGTGCGCTCTTCAATGAACACATGGTCACCCCACACCTTGTCGAGCAGCGTGCTGCGGCTGTGGACACGCTCGGCATGCTTCATCAGGTAGTTCAGCAGCTTGAACTCGGTCGGTCCCAATTTCAGCTCCTGGCCCTGGTAGGCAATGCGGTGCGTCGCTGCATCCAGCACCAGCGCACCCACCGCAATGCTCTCGCTCTCCGACTCGGGTGCGCGTCGGCGCAGCACGGCGCGAATACGGGCCAGCAACTCCTGCGTCGAAAAAGGCTTGGTGATGTAATCGTCGGCCCCCGCATCCAGTCCAGCTACCTTGTCCGGCTCGTCTCCGCGCGCGGTCAGCATGAGGATGGGAATGCTTTTGGTGCGCGCCTGCTTGCGCCAGTGGCGCGCCAGCGACAAGCCGCTTTGCCCGGGCAGCATCCAGTCCAGCAAGATGACATCGGGCAGCACAGCGTCCAGTTCGCGCTGGGCCGCGACGCTGTCGTAGGCCACCACGGGACAGAATCCACCATGCTTCAGGTTGACCTGAATCAGCTCTGCAATGGCGGGCTCGTCTTCAACAATCAATACACGCGGTAAATTTTTCATACGTGTATTTACCTGACAGCAGACTCAATTTGCTCCATCGGGCTGTGCCGGACGTCGGCACCCTTGACGATGTAAATGATGAACTCGGCAATGTTCTTGGCATGATCGCCCACGCGCTCAATCGCCTTGGCGATAAACAGCAAATCCAGGCTGGCCGAAATGGTGCGCGGGTCTTCCATCATGTAGGTGATGAGCTTGCGGACAAAGCCATCAAACTCGGCATCAATCTGGTCGTCTTCCTTCAGGATAGACACCGCGGCGGCAGTATCCAGCCGGGCAAAGGCGTCCAGCGCCTTGCGCAGCAAGCCCGATGCCAGGTCGGCGGCCACGCGCAGATCAGAAGACGGCAGCGTGCGCGACGCGCCGCTGTGCATGATCGACTTGACCATGCGCGCAATCTTTGCGGCCTCATCGCCCGCCCGCTCCAGATTGGCAGTCGTTTTTGAAATGGCAATCAGCAGACGCAAATCACGCGCCGTGGGCTGACGCCGCGCAATGATGGAAGACAGCTCGCGGTCAATGTCGAGTTCCATGCCATTCACGCGAAGCTCGGTTTCGATGACCTGGTTAGCGCTTTCGGCGCTGAACTGCGACAGTGCATAAATCGCCAACCGCAGCTGGGATTCCACCAGCCCGCCAAGCTCCATGACCCGCGAAGACACGCCATTGAGTTCACTGTCGAACTGGGTGGAAAGATGTTTATCAGCCATTGTTTTTCCTTACGCCTGGTCAGCCGAAACGGCCGGTAATGTAGTCTTCAGTCTCTTTGCGCTTGGGCTTGAAGAACAAGTCTTCGGTGGCGCCGAACTCCACCAGATCGCCCAGGTACATATAGGCCGTGTAATCGCTGCAGCGCGCCGCCTGCTGCATGTTGTGCGTCACGATGACGACGGTGTAGTCGTTTTTCAGCTCGGCAATCAGCTCCTCGATCTTGGCGGTAGAAATCGGGTCCAGTGCAGAGCACGGCTCGTCGAGCAGCAGAACTTCCGGCTTGATGGCAATGCCACGTGCAATGCACAGGCGCTGCTGCTGGCCACCGGACAGGCTGGAGCCGCTCTGGTTGAGTTTGTCCTTGACTTCTGTCCACAGCGCGGCCTTGCGCAAAGCCCATTCCACCCGTTCATCCATGTCCGAGTTGCTGAGACTGTCGAACAGCTTCACACCAAAAGCAATATTGTCATAAATCGACATCGGGAACGGCGTGGGCTTCTGGAACACCATGCCGACCTTGGCGCGAATCAACGCCACATCTTCTTTGGAAGTCAGCAGGTTGGAGCCGTCAAACATGACTTCGCCAACGGCGCGCTGCTCCGGATAAAGCTCATACATCCGGTTAAAAATACGCAGCAGCGTCGATTTACCGCAGCCCGACGGGCCGATAAACGCGGTGACCTTGTTCTCGGGGATTTCCAGATTGATGTTTTTAAGGGCATGAAATTTACCGTAATAAAAATTCAGGTTCTTGACCGAAATTTTGGATTTTTCGAGGGTTGCGGCAGAGGTATTCATCATTGACTTTGTCTTGTAGAAAAGCGGGCTGATCAGCCGCAGGTTCAGTCTTTTTTGCGTGTCAGCACACGCGCCAGAATATTCAGGCCCAGCACCGCCATCGTGATCACAAACACCCCGGCCCAGGCCAATTTCTGCCAGTTCTCATAGGGACTCATTGCAAACTTGAAAATAGTCACCGGCAAGCTGGCGATCGGCTGGCTCAGGTTGGAAGTCCAGAACTGATTGCTCAAGGCCGTGAACAACAACGGGGCGGTTTCACCGGCAATGCGCGCCACGGCCAGCAAGATACCGGTCACCACGCCAGCACGGGCCGCCCGTAGCGTGATGCTGGTGATGACCTTCCACTTGGGCGCGCCCAGCGCATAAGCCGCCTCACGCAGACCCGGCGGAACCAGCTGCAGCATGTTTTCAGTGGTGCGAATCACGACCGGAATCACGATCAGCGCCAGCGCCATGACGCCGGCCCAGCCTGAAAACGAATGAAAACGGGACACCACCACGGCATAAACAAACAGGCCAATCACGATGGAGGGCGCAGACAGCAAGATGTCGTTGACAAACCGCGTGACCGAAGCCAGTGTGCCTTTGGTGTTGTACTCGGCCAGATAAATGCCCGCCATGATGCCAATCGGTGTGCCGACAAAGGTTGACAGCGTCACCATCAGGAACGAGCCATAAATCGCATTGGCAATGCCGCCCTCCTCGTTTGGCGCAGGCGTCATTTCAGTGAACGTCGCCAGCGAGATGCCACCGATGCCCAGCCGGATGGTTTCCCACAAGATCCAGAACAGCCAGAACAGGCCGAACCCCATCGCCGCCAGCGACAGTACCAGCGCAACCTGATTGACGCGCTTGCGCCGGGCAAATTTGGCACGGCGCGCGCCTTGCATCACGGCGTTCATGTCTTGGCTCCTTCATTCTTCTGCAGCTGCGACAACAGCAATTTCGACAGCGAGAGCACCACAAAAGTAATGAAAAACAGCACCAGCCCCAGGTAAATCAGCGATGCCTGATGCAACCCGTCAGCCGCCTCGGCAAACTCGTTGGCCAATGCAGAAGTGATGCTGTTGGCCGCCTGAAAGAGGCTCAGCGAATCGAGCTGGTTGAAGTTGCCAATGACGAAGGTCACTGCCATGGTTTCCCCCAGTGCGCGCCCCAGCCCCAGCATGATGCCGCCCATGACACCGGCCTTGGTGTAAGGCAGCACGACTTTGTAAACAACTTCCCAAGTGGTGGCGCCCAGTCCATAAGCCGATTCTTTCAACAGTACCGGCGTCACCTCAAACACGTCCCGCATCACCGAAGCAATGAAGGGAATGATCATGATGGCCAAAATGATGCCAGCCGACAAAATACCGATGCCCACCGGCGGCCCTGAAAACAGCGCGCCCAGATACGGAACGCCGCTGAACATGGCTTGCAGCGGCTGCTGAACATAGGTGGCCAGAATCGGGCCGAATACCAGCAGGCCCCACATGCCATAAACGATGGACGGTATGGCGGCCAGCAGTTCAATGGCGGTTCCGAGCGGCCGCTTGAGCCAGGCCGGCGACAGCTCGGTCAAAAACAGCGCAATGCCAAAACTCACCGGCACCGCAATCAGCAGCGCGATGAAAGACGTGGCCAGCGTGCCGTAAATCATCACCAGCCCGCCGTACTCGTTCTTGACCGGATCCCAGACGCTGCTGGTCAAAAAACCCAGCCCATATTTGCTGATCGCCGGCCAGGCGCCGATGACCAGCGACACCATGATGGCAATCAGCAGGCCCAGCGTCAGCAAAGCCGCCGCGAGGGCAGCTGCGCCGAAGATCCGGTCTGGCAGCGAACTGCGCTTCACGGGGTTTACAGGAGGAGGATTGGTCATGGCACGTCCGGTCGCTTTTGCCGGAAACTCAAAAGCGGCCCGGCTCGCCGCAAGTGTAGAGGACACGAAATAAACCCCTGTGGTTTGAAGCTGAAGGACAAAACCGGTTGCGTAACGGGTTAATTGAAGGCGACGGCTTTACCCGACGAATCCTTGATCTCGCCCCATGACTTTTCGATAATCAGCTTCACGTTCGCAGGCATCGGCACATAGTCCAGCGCGGCAGCGGTCTGGTCTCCATTCTTGTAGGCCCACTGGAAAAACTTCAGCGAAGAAGCCGCCTGCGCCGGTTTGTCCTGCACTTTTTGCATCAGGATAAAGGTGGCGCCGGTCAATGGCCATGCGCCCTTGCCAGGCTGCTCGGTCAGGATTTGGTAGAAGCTCTTGGACCACTCGGCACCCGCCGCTGCGGCCTTGAAAGACGTGTCATCCGGCGATACAAAATTGCCGTCGGCATTTTTCATCTGCGCAAAAGCCATTTTGTTTTGCTTGACGTAGGCATATTCAACATAGCCAATCGAGTTCGGCAGGCGGCCCACAAAAGCGGCTACGCCTTCATTGCCCTTGCCACCGGCGCCGACGGGCCAGTTCACCGCTGTGCCCTCGCCCACTTTGGCTTTCCACTCGGCGTTGGCCTTGCTCAGGTAATTGGTGAAGATAAAGCTGGTGCCCGAACCATCGGCGCGGCGCACGGGCGCAATGGCGGCGTCTGGCAAGGCCAGCGTCGGGTTCAGCGCCTTGATGGCGGGGTCGGTCCACTTGGTCACCTTACCCAGGTAAATGTCACCCAGAACCTGTCCCGTCAGCTTCAGCTGGCCGGGCGCAATCCCCTTGATATTGACCACCGGCACCACGCCGCCAATGACGGTAGGGAACTGCATCAGTCCTTTCTTGGCCAGTTCTTCGTCCTTCAATGGTGCATCGGACGCGCCGAAGTCCACGGTCTTGGCTTCAATCTGGCGAATGCCGGCACCCGAACCAACCGACTGGTAGTTGATCTTGATGCTGGTGGCTTTGTTGTAGTCGGCAGCCCACTTGGAGTAAAGCGGTGCGGGAAAACTGGCGCCGGCGCCTGTCACATCCTGTGCAGCCGACAGTGCAGCAAACGACATCAGGGCGGCGCCCATCGTGATGGTCATGGAAGCTTTAAACGTTGATTTCATCAGAGACACCTTTGCGATTGGTTGGAAAGATGGTGCAACTGTAGAAGTCTTGTGTGACAACGCTGTGACACAAACACCTGATGGACGCACGCGCGCCTCGGTGTACAGGCGTCACAAAACCGTCAAATTTCTGTCACGAACCGGTCACGAAGCCCTCCTACGCTTGCGGCTGTCTCAGTGACTGACCCACCCAGCTCCTCAGGAAAATTTATATGCTCAAGCGTCATTTTGTATTTGCGATTACCGCCATTGCCGTCCTGGCGGGCTGTGCCACGCCTTCAAAGCCCCTCACACTGGCCGACACCCTTGCCGCCCGGCCCCAGCTCTCGACCCTGAACGGGCTGATCGTGCAAGCCGGACTGACCGACACACTGAAAGGCGCTGGCCCTTTCACGCTATTTGCCCCGACCAATGAAGCCTTCGCCAAAGTACCGGCCAAAACCCTGGACGCACTGGCCAAAGACCCGGCCCAACTCAAGGCGGTGCTGACGTACCACCTGATTGCCGGCAAGCTTATGACGGCTGATGTCAAAAACAGCAACCTCCCCACCGTTCAGGGCACCAACGTCGCACTTTCGCGGGCGGGCGACTTCGTGACCGTGGAAGAAGCGCTGGTGCTGACGCCGGATATTGCAGCCAGCAATGGCGTTATGCATATGGTTGACAGCGTGCTTTTGCCGCCCGCCAAACGCTGAAAACCCACGCCAGGCTTTTTTGGCAACCTGGCTTCAGGTTTTATGCCAAACAAGGCGCTTGCGCAATACACACGTGCGCAAGCAGCTATTTATTTAATAGCAATCTACTTTTTTCTTTTACCTGAAATATCCACCATGCTCTTGCCACCCTCCCTCACGAGTCGTCGCCAGTGGCTCCAGCATGTCAGCGTGCTGGCAGCAGGCGCGGCCGCACCCGTTTGGGCGCAGCCGGCCAAACCAGCGACGGCATCGCGCGGCCTGATGGTTGCGCAGCTGGTTGATTTCTCCAGTGAACAACAGGATGTGTCCAAGGATTTCCTGATCGGCTCGCGCGCTGCATGGCAAGACATCAATGCCCACGGCGGCATTCGTGGCCGGCGCGTGGAGCACCTTGCGATAGAAACTGACGGCACGCCTGCCAGTGTGCGCAACGCACTGGCCAGCCTGAAAAAAGACCCTGCCTGCGTGGTGCTGTCGGGCACCGTCGGCGACCTGCTCGCCAGTCAGGTCACTGCCATTTCGCGTCAAGGTGAGCTGAACATCGCCCATGCAGCGCCCTGGCTGCAAAACTCAAGTCTTGAGGTGGACGACAACACCTTTCCGATTTTTGCGGGACGCCAGGAACAGCTTGCCCATGCGCTCAAAAATCTGTCGGTCATGGGCATGAAAGAGCTTGGCGCCGTTTATGCCAACGCGCGCGAATACGCAGCGCTGCATGGCGAAGTCGAACGCATCGCCGCCGGCATGCAGCTCAGGCTGCAGTCCTTTCAAGGCACCGGCGACACGCGCCTGCTAGGCCAGAAGCTCACAGCCAGCACACCCGCCGTGTTGCTGTTCCTGGGCGGCACGCCCGAGCTGGCCCAGTTCACGCAGGGCCTGGAAAAGCAGGCCCGCCAGCGCTACATTTTGGCCCTGTCCGATGTGAATCTGCAAACCCTCCTGCAAATGGGCGCGGCCCGCAACACGCCCATCATTGCCACGCAGCCGGTTCCAATGGTCAATGCCAGCTTGCCGGTGGCGCGAAAGTACCGCGAGACGCTCGCTCGACTGTTCGACGAGCCGCCAAATTCCCTCAGTCTGGCCGGTTATATTGCCGCCCGCTATACGTTTGAAGTGCTCAATGAGATCGAAGGCCCGCTGACACGCCAAAGCGCCCTGGCCAGCTTCCAGCGGCGCGCCAGCCCGGACATCGGAGGCTTTCGCGTCAACTTTAAGGGCCAGCGCAGAAGCGGCAGTTACGTCACGCAGAGCATGATGACGCAAGAAGGCCGCTTGATTGGCTGACCTGTTGCCGGCTGCGCACGGATGCTATGCTGAGCGCCGAACGGGAAACTCAGACATGCAAAACGGAACACTGATTGCCGCTGTGGACTTGGGGTCCAACAGCTTTCGCCTTGAAATTGGCCGTTTTGACCACGGCCGCATCCACCGCATCGAATACATCAAGGAAACCGTGCGCCAGGGCAGCGGACTGGACGAAGACCGCAACCTGTCGCCGCAAGCCATGCAGCGCGGATGGGACTGCCTGGCGCGCTTTGGCGAACGCCTGGCAGGGTTTGGCAAAACGCAAGTCCGGGCCGTCGCCACCCAAACGCTGCGCGAAGCCGTCAACCGCGAAGAATTTCTCAAGCGCGGCCAGAAAACACTGGGTTTCCCCATCGACGTGATTGCCGGCCGCGAAGAAGCCCGACTGATCTACCAGGGTGTCGCGCATTTGCTGTCGCAGTCAGACCAGCGCCGCCTGGTGGTTGATATCGGCGGGCGCTCGACCGAAATCATTCTGGGACAGGGTCTGGAGGCGCGTACGCTGGAGTCGTACCAGGTGGGCAGCGTGGCCTGGTCTATGCGCTACTTCCCTGAAGGGCAATTCACTGCACGTGCTTTTGAGCAGGCTGAAATCGCCGCCAAGGCGGTGCTCGAAGAAACCGTCAACACCTATCATTCGGGCGCCTGGGACACGGCCTATGGCTCGTCGGGAACCATCAACGCGGTCTGCGAAGTGCTCACCGCCGCAGGCTGGCCGCCCGGTGTCGTCACCCGCGCCGGCCTGAACTGGCTGCTGGATCGGCTGATCAAGGCACAAAGCGCCGAACGGCTCAAGCTTGAAGGCATGAAAGAAGACCGCCGGCCCGTGATTGGCGGCGGCATCAGCGTGCTCAGGGCGGTGTTTGACCTGCTGGACATTGACCAGATGGAAGCCGCGCAAGGCGCGCTGCGCCATGGCGTGCTGTATGACCTGGTGGACAGGGATGAGGGGTTGACCGACCTCCGCACCACCAGCGTGCAGCGACTGGCGCATAACTTCAACACCGACAGCGTGCAGGCCAAACGCCTGAGCAAAGTGGCGCAGCATCTGTTTGCAATGGCCGCCTGTGAACTGCCGCTGGCCGAATTGACCAGCATGCAGTGCCAGCTGGCCTGGGCGGCGCAGCTTCATGAAGTCGGTAGCCAGATTTCACACAACTACTACCACCGGCACGGCGCCTACATTCTGGACAACGCCGACGCACCGGGTTTTACCGTCGATGAAATGCACCGGCTGAGCTTGCTGGTGCTCGGTCACCGTGGCAAGCTGCGCAAGCTGGAGGCTGATTTTGAAGACCGGTTGTTTGTCCAGCAACTGCTCTGTCTGCGCCTGGCAGTGATCTTGTGCCATGCCCGGCGCGACCCCGACCTCAAGGGTCTGCAGCTCAAATGGGACAGCGCGCCGGGTCGGCGTTTTCTCTTGAACTGCCGCGCTGGCTGGGCAGACGCCTTTCCCCAGTCGGCTTATCTGCTGCAGGAAGAAGTGCTGGCCTGGCAAAAAACACCCTGGTCACTGGTGATTGCCGGCTTGTAGAGGCCTGGTTTGGCCATCCCGCATTTTTTTGCGGCCGAAAGTGCATGCGATTCAGTTTGCAAGCCTGTTTTTAGCAGAAACGGGCTGTGGCGCACGTTTTGCTTGCGTTACCAGCTATAAATTAAATAGCAACTACCCCGGTATTTGCTGCCTGCGCTGAATTTCAGCAGAGGGGATGGCATTTTGAAAACCTGTACAGAGTTTCCACCCTGCCCGCCCTTCTCACGCATGCTTGCCGAACAATACCAGCGCCCCCAACAGCAGCGCCATGGCAGCAACCCAGGAGCCCAATATGCGCCGGGCAATTGGCAACAGCGCTTGCAGGCGTACGCCGGGATTGAGGCTCAGGTTTTGAGACAACGCCAGCAGCCAGAAAGTGCAGACCATCACCGTCATCCCCATGCCGGTCATTTCTTGCCAGCGGGGCTGCTCCAGATCAGCCGCCGACCCCGCAGCCAACCCGGCCAGCAGCGCCAGCAACATCGAAAACGCGACCGGAGGACGCCAGCCAGCGACTGCCACCAAGCCGATGACCACCACGGCAGCGGGAGCCACTATGGCCGGAATTTGTCCTGAGAAAAAAACAGCCAGTACAGCGGCGGCTGCAGCCAGCCCCGCAGCGAGCACCGACAACGGCTCGCGGATACCAAAAAGCACCAAGGCCAGACCAATCAGCGCAGCCAGCGACAACGGCGAGGTGAAAAGGTGTGCGCTTGCAGTCCAGATCGACGTATCCGCGCCAAAGTTTCCGTGCGCCCAGGCACTGGCACTGCTTGAGAGCGACATGACCGCCAACAAGGCGGTCATGAACGGCTTAGGCAACACCGGGCATGCCTGCCAGAATCCACACGCCTGCCGCAGCAATCATGCCCCCGCCCGCACGCAAGGCTTGCGCACCACGCGGCAGCGCCTTGACTAACCCGATGGCAATGCCTGCCAGATGCAATAGACCGGTCGAAATAACAAAACCAGCAGCAAATGCAGCCGGCGATGCCGTTTCCGGCAATTCCACACCGTGCGCGTAGCCGTGAAATATGCCGAATACCGCCACGATCCCCACGGCAATCGCCACAGGAGCGCGCCAGGCAGCCGCAATAGAAAGACCCAACACAACGACGGAAGTGGCAATACCGATTTCAACGTAAGGCAGCGGCACTTGCGCAATGCCCATTACGCCGCCAACCACCATCAGCATAGGAAACGCCACGGGAAGCGCCCACACCAAGGGTTTGCCCAAAGTAGCGCCCCAAATACCCACCGCGACCATGGCCAGTAAGTGGTCAAGACCCGACAACGGATGCATGAAGCCCGACATGAATCCCCCCACCAATCCATCGCCCGAATGCGCATTGGCTGCCGCCGCAAAGCACAGCAGCAAAAGACCCACAGCATGCTGTTTTTGCAGACCCTGGCGCTGGGAGACGCGCATGTCGGTCGATTTTTTAATCATGAGGGTTGTTCCTGAAGTGAAGTGATGAAAGTATGCCTGCAATGGCGCGCGCAATGGGAGCCATTTGCGCGCAGGCAGCTATGCACAATACGCAGTCACGGGCCAGCCAGATTCAGATAAAAAACCTGGCTTCACCGTGCAATATTTATTCGGTAAATACTGCTTTTGAATCCCTTGCAAGGCAACTGCCAAAGTTTTTGGAACACCGGGATTTGCTGAACCACAGTTTGCAGAGTTCACAAACCGCGCAACGCATTGACCGCAGGCATCGGCCTTTGCTGCTTCACACCGTTTATAAAGACGGTTGATCCGTTTGCGTTACACGGGCTGCCTGCGCCGCCTGCGCAGAGCGGGATTTGGGAGGATTTTTGCCGGCTGGCCACCCTTCCCGTTGCTGGGTTCGGTCACCATCAATTTCTTCGGTCTGGTCGTGCAGCAACACCACCGACGTCGGAAATGGCAAATCAACGCCATGTTGCCTGGCAGCCTTGGCGACGGCCAGAATGACACGCCCTTTTATATGCACCTGGTCCTGGCGCGAAGAGCCGCTCCACCACCGGACTTTGAGATCGACTGTGGAATCGTTCAGCCCCCAGGGAATCACTTCAGCTGATGGATGCGCCGACACACCTTCAACAGCCATGACGGCCTGGCGAAAAAATTCCACAGCCTCTTCCGGGTTGTCACCGTAGCCAATGCCCACCATCAACTCATTACGGTGCTGTACGTAAGCGGTGTTGACCACGACAGGCGAGGTATAGACATCGCTGTTGGGAATGATCACACGCAGACCGTCGTAAGTTTTGAGCAGCGTTGCGCGGCTTTCGATCTGTTCCACAATGCCTTCAAATCCTTTGACAACGATCTCGTCGCCCCGCTTGTACGGCCGCCTGATCAGCAACAACAATCCGGCCAGCAGGTTTTGCAAAATGTCCTTGAATGCAAATCCAATCGCCACTGAACCGATGCCCAGCGTTGCAAAGATATCGCCCGGATGCACCGTCGGAAAAACGATGGCAGCCGCAACCAAAATGGCCATGATGAACAATGCAACGCGTGCCAGAGAACCCAGCAACGCGCCCAGGTCGGGACGCTTGCGCGCAATGCTGATCCGGTTCACCAATCCCGCCAACGCCTTGCTGGCATACCAGACGGCAACAAGCAGCAAGATGGCGGCAAGGATATTAGGCAATTGCAAAAAGAAAGCCTGGCCTGCATTCAGGAATTTCTCGCGCATAAGTTGCAAAGGAGCAAACATTAATCACCTATTTGTGTTGAGTGCTTCGGGCCAAAGGTCAGGAAGCAGCCAAAAGTATCTGCAAGGCAACAGAATTTACAAGTAGGCGCAGCACTCCAGGAAATGACAGGCGACACCGCCAGAATTTCTGTATCTGAAGATTCCGGTTTGGTGACAGTTTGAAAAATTTGCGCCTGCGAGAAGCTACGCAAGAGACTACTGTGCTGGCAAGACGAACTGCCAAGCCTAGCGGTGGCTTCAAGCTTTGCCAGGACGGTTATGGCGTCTGCGGAAGTGTCAGGTCATGCGTTTTGTGAAGAGATACCGCACATCATATTTTTATATCAAATCAAGTGGCAGCGCAGTCAGCACCTGCATAGATTGCTATGCTTTTAAAGAAAAAATGCCATTCATCTGAAACGACGATAGTGCTTTGAGTGGCGTGTACATAACCACGCTCGAACAGGCTGCGGCCTGTCCGGCAGATGCCTTCGCGTGCTTGGGTTTCATTCAGGCGAGTTTTGCAAAGGCTTGCGTGAAAAAGTCGTCGGAACCAAAATTCCCTGACTTCAGTGTCAGGTGCAGGCCCTCGTCGCCTGCCGCAGCGCAGGCCGCGTGACACCAGGGCACACCGGGGTCAATCTGGCCGCCAATTTTCATTTGTGTGATGTCGAGCGCCTGCACGCACGCGCCGGAGGTTTCACCGCCCGCCACGACCAGCTGGCGCACGCCGCGCTCGACCAGCCCCTTGGCGACGGCGGCGATGGTGCGCTCCAGCATGGCCCCCGCTTCCTCGACACCCAGCTGGCCCTGCACTGACTTGACGAGGCTGGCGTCAGCGGTCGAATACACCAGCACCGGCCCGTCAGCCAGCAGCGGTTCGGCCCAGGCCAAGGCCTCGCCCACGACATCGAAACCGGCGGCCACGCGCAGCGCATCCACCGCCAGCGTGGGCCGTCCGGTCTTGGCAAAAGCCGCGACCTGGCGATTGGTCGCCAGCGAGCAGCTGCCCGACACCACGGCTTGCAGCCCACGGGCGGGCGGCAGTTCGCTGGCATGCGAAGACGGTTTGAGGCCAAAGTTGGCCGGCAAGCCAATGGCTACGCCGGAGCCGCCCGTGACCAGTGGCAAGTCCTTGAGCGCCGCGCCCAGGCGCAGCAAATCGTCATTGGAAATGGCGTCAACGATGGCAATGCCCACGCCTTCAGCGCGCAGTTGCGCGATGCGCGTGCGCACAGCATCGGCCCCTTGGGCGACCACTTTGTAGTCGATCAGGCCAACCTTGGCGCGCGCCACTTGCGCTTGCAGCACCCGCACCAGATTAGGGTCGGTCATGGGGGTCAGCGGGTGGTTTTGCATGCCGCTTTCATTGAGAAGCACCTCTCCGACAAACAGGTTGCCCTTGAACACCGTGCGGTGGTTGTCGGGAAACGCGGGCGTTGCCATGGTGAAGTCTGTGTTCAGCGCATCCATGAGCGCTTCAGTCACCGGGCCAATGTTGCCCTTGGCGGTGCTGTCGAAGGTCGAGCAGTACTTGAAGTAGATTTGCTGTGCACCTTGTGCCTGCAACCAGCGCAGCGCGGCCAAGGACTGGCTCACCGCGTCAGCCGCTGGCAGGGTGCGCGACTTCAAGGCCACCACCACCGCATCGACGTCGGTGGCCAGCGGCCCTTCTGGCACGCCAATGGTTTGCAATACCCGCATGCCGGCGCGCACCAGGTTGTTGGCCAGGTCGGTGGCACCGGTGAAGTCGTCTGCTATGCAGCCTAGATAGAGGGGGTTCATAGGGGGTTTGTCTTTCAAAATACTGGGTGAAATTGCCAGGCGCTTAACCAGACAGCACATCTGGCCCAAAAGGGTTTGTCTGGTGCAGGCGACTGACTAACAAACGGCATGTGCAGGGCATTGCAACCGGGCGGATGCGCAACCTTCGAGCCCCACGCCGCCAAATTCATAAAACCTGAGCCAAAAATGCCCGGATATGCTGCGCGCACCATTGCGGATGCTGAAAAGGCAGTAAATGCCCTGCGTTGTCCAAGGTGACGTGCTCTGCTGGCGCGCCCTTGACGCATGCCACTATTTCGTCACCGCACACGGGCGGACTGAGGGGGTCGTTTTGGGCAGAAAGCGCCAGCACCGGCACAGTCAACGCCACGCTGTTGGCCAGCAGCCCTGGGCGCTGGGCTACATAGCGGTGCTGCAGGCGAAACCGCGCATTGCCCACCCGCTGCGCTTGCGCCACCAGGCTATCGACAAGGGGGTCTTGTGCATCCAGCCCGTATACCGGCGCAAGCTGCTGGCGCACCAACTCGGCCATGCCGCCGTGGGCCAAGGTGTCTTGTTGACGGGCGCGGGTTTGGGGGCCGAGCGGGCCATCCGGGCGCACGTTGGAGGCCAACACCATCAGCGCCCTGCAGCGTTGCGGGTAACGTGCTGCCAGGTGCAGGGCGGCAATTCCGCCAAGCGAATGACCGAGCCATATGGCAGGCCGGGCGTCGAGCGCCTCAAGCCGTTCCAGCTCGGCATCAAAGTCTTCGTTTTCGCCCAGAACTTCAACCCGAAACGGATGGCCCAGTGCGGCAGCCAACGGCGCCAGACTGGCAGCGTCCATCAGCGTTCCCGGTAGCGCAATAACGGGTGGAAAGTCAGTGCTGTTCATTTTTTTTCAATGCAACAAACGCCTGCATCAGGCGTTGATCTTTAGATAGAAATCAATAACGGTCAAAATAATCTTGCAGGCGAGTACGGTCGTTCGTCAGGGTCAAGGCCAGACTCAGCAATATCCGTGCTTTTTGGGGATTCAGTGAGTTGGACGCGACGGTGTTGAATTCGATGTCGTTGCCCTTGATGGACACCGTCCCCGAAGCCACCCGTGTAGACCGGACAAAGGCAACGCCCCTGGCCTGCGCCAGCAAGGCTCCTTTTTTGGCCGCTTCTGACAAGGTTCCATTGCCGGTTGCGGCAAAAATAATGCCTTTTGCGCCGGCTGAAATGGCGGCCTCAAAGAGCGCAGACCCCGCCCCTTGAAAGCCGTAGAGGATGTCAACGTCGGGCAATGCGTCCAGCAATGACACGTCAAAATCGCAATGCACCGTGTGTGCACGCAATGGGGCGGCATGAAAATCAACCTTGCCGTCAATCACCGATCCGATCACGCCGTATTCCTGCCCCGTAAAGGCGTCAGTCCCCATCGTGTGGGTTTTGACCATGTGCCGAGCGCTTCCGACACGGCCATTCAGCACCATCAACACGCCCA
Organism: Polaromonas sp. CG_9.5; assembly: GCF_035984465.1. NCBI lineage: Bacteria > Pseudomonadati > Pseudomonadota > Betaproteobacteria > Burkholderiales > Comamonadaceae > Polaromonas > Polaromonas sp. CG_9.5. The sequence continues at coordinate 4,417 of NZ_JAXCHR010000029.1, read as the reverse complement.
TGCCGTGGGATGTTGAAGAAGCCGCCACCGCCACGGCATCCAGTAGATTCAGCGGCCCATCGGCACTGAGGGCGGTTGACGGCCGCATGGCCCCCACCAGCACCACCGGCTTGGTGCTCTTGATCACCAGATTCAGGAAATAGGCGGTTTCTTCGATGGTGTCTGTCCCATGGGTAATCACCACGCCATCGACCGAGTCGGACTGCAGCAGCGCGTTGACACGCTTTGCCAGCGTCAGCAACACGCTGTTGTTTATTTCCTGACTGGAAACATTGACAACCTGCTCTCCCGAAACGCTAGCGATGGAATGCACCTGCGGAACCGCCTGAATGACCGCCTCGACGCCGTGCGCCAAGGCATAGTCAGTGGTGTTTGCCACAGAAGCCGCCGCTGCCGCTATCGTTCCCCCCGTGCCCAGAATCACAATGGCAGGAAGGTTGTTAGCCTCAAGGGCAGGAAGAGATTCGGGAGAAATAGGCATGTTGATGACCGGGCAGACCGGCTGGTCTCTGAAATGTAAAAGCTGCTAACCGCTGTTAAACGCTGTCAGATGCCGCAGGCGCGGCAAGCGGCGCTTTCCAGCCATTGCCGCCTTTGATGATCTGCGCAATCACTGCGATCTCGTCAAAAATCCGGTATTCGCGAATAATTTTTCCGCGCCGAAGTTCGAAATGCGAAGAACCCAGAATATTCACCGGTGCGCCGTTGCTGGTGCCATACACCGGCGAGCCGCTGTAGGTGCCGCGCAGCAACCAGATCACGCCGACCCGAATACCCAGGTCTTCGGATTCATGCACGACGAGGTCGCGAATTTCCATGATGCCGTCCGGAAATGCCGCCAGCAGACTCATGATTTCCAGCTGGAAATTGGCAATTTGCATCACGCGGCGCATACGCACGGTCTGGCAGACCACGGTGTCATCGCAGTAATCAGCAACCTTGTCAAAGTTTCTTTGGTTCCAGACCTGCTCGAAGAACTCGGTGATCATCTGGCATTCAGCCAGATAGCGCTGCGGCCGGGCACCAGAAATACCGTTTTCAATCGGGTTTTTGACATGGCCTGCAAATGGCGCGGCAGTGGCAGACGTCTGGATGGCTTTGCCCAGCACCGGCGAGCGTTCTGACAGGTCGGCGGCCACCACGTACGGGTCCATGCCCAGCGCCTGCAACACCGCAAATTCGTCGCGAATCACCCATTCTTCAACCACCAGGTTGTCCTGCACCAGGCAATGCGCCATGCCGCGGTTGACCCAGTCTTTTCCTGTTGGCGGGCCGTACGTCCAGTGGCCGCTGTGGGTGGCATTGTTCAACACGCGGTGCGCGCTGATAAAGCCGTTGTTGCCGCGCGATTCCCAGATCACGTCGTCATGGCCACCGCCCCGGTTGGGGAACGCCACCATTTTTTGAATCGAGTTGCCAATGACGTTTTGCATGCCATAGGTTTCGCCATAGCAGGTATGCACTTTGACATCCGGGGCGTAGTGGTCATGGATCTGGCCCAGTCCGCGCTTGATCCAGATGCGGTCGGTCCAGCTGGTGATGTAGTCACGCGGGTCACGGTAAGGCGCGTACGCTGCGGGCAGAAGGTCGGACAGTTGTTCTTGAATAGACATGAATACCTCTTTTAGGTGGTTGAAAAAGGGACTAAAAATGCAAAGGCAATTGAAATTTCCGGGCTGCTGACAGGCAGTGATGGCGCAAGACTTCAAGCACCCCCAACAATGCGATGGTCTGGCTTGGCCAGCGCGGCAGCATCAGGTTGGACAACTTTGGAAGTTGACCAAATCCAGTATTCATTGCTACTAAATTAATAGCTTTTAGCGCACGCGCAGCATGCGCAACAGGCCTTTTCTTCTTTAAAATTCACTTGCAGATCAAAATAATTGCGGAAAAAGGCCCCATTAAAAGTTAGGCGTGGCCGCAGCGAACAGCAGCTTGAGCGCATCGGCTTTGGGCATGACGCCGGACTCTTCCAGAATGTCCACCAGCGGGCGCTCTTCGGCCACGGACTGGCGCACCAGCGCGCTGATTTTCTGGTAGCCCAGAATAGGCACCAGCGCGGTGGCCACAGCCATCGATTTCATCAAGTTGCGCTCGTTCGCCTGCACATTGGCCACGATGCCCGAGACACATTTTTCCCTGAACAGGCGTGCGCCATTGGTCAGCAATTGAATGGACTCAAAAATCCGGTCGGCCACCACGGGCTCGAAATGGTTAATTTCCAACTGCCCGTTTTGCACCGCCTGCGCAATGCAGACATCGTTTCCGACGACCGCAAAGCTCATTTGCACCATCGACATGGGCACCACCGGATTGATCTTGCCCGGCATGATGGAAGAACCCGCCTGCACTGCCGGCAGCGTGATCTCGCCAATGCCGCCTACGGGGCCAGACGACAGCAAAATCAGGTCGGATGCGGTTTTGGCAAGTGCCGTTGCGCAGGTTCTCAGTTCCGCCGACACCCTTGAAAACGTGTCCATGTTCTGCATGGCATCAAAAGAGTTTTCAGGCGCGCTGAACGCCACACCAGTCAATTGGCCAAGATGCTCGAATACCGCTTTGCGGTAGCCCTGCGGCGCGCCAAAGCCAGTGCCAATAGCGGTTCCACCGAGTGGCAGCACCAGCAGCATGTCGCGCACGGTTTGCACGGCCAGCACAAGCCGGTCTGCCAGCGCTGCATAGCCACCAAAGACCTGACCTAGCATCATGGGTTGCGCGTCTTGCAGGCAGGTGCGCCCCAAATGCAAAACATTCATCGTCTCGACCGATTTGCTGCGGTAGCAATCGGCCAGCAGCCTGAGCTGATCAATCAGTGGCCCCAGCAGGGCATGCGTGGCAATTTTCATCGCAGCCGGGTACACATCGTTGGTGGACTGGGAACGGTTGACCTGGTCGTTGGGATGCACCAGGTCGTAATGTCCTGGCGCGCCGCCCAATAGTTGCTGGGCCCGGTTGGCAACGACTTCATTGAAGTTCATGTTGCTGGAAGTGCCGCCAGAGCCCTCCAGCATGTCCACCACCAGCGAGGACGCATGCTGGCCTTCTACAATTTCACTGCAAGCCTGTGCAATGGCAGATTTTTGGGTTTCGGTGATCACCTTCACGTCAAAATTGGCCAATGCTGCAGCCCATTTGCACTGCGCGAAAGCGGTGCTGAAATACGGGTTGGAGCCCACGGTGCGGGGGGAGATCGTCAGGTTTTGCACGCCGCGCAGGGTGTTCACGCCGAACAGCATGTCGTTGGGGATTTGTACATCGCCCAGGTAATCACGCTCTGTACGCACCGATGGTTGCTGGTCGCTCATAAGTTTTGTCCTTGTCAATTTGGAGACTGTTCACTGCAGGAATGGATGTCTCAGGGAATGCATCGGCAGACTTGGTGGGGATGACTTCAACATCGCCATGACCGCCTTGCTGCCAGACCAAGGGGGTCAGCATTTCGTTGCCCCTGTTTGTCAGCTGCACTGCGTGTTGCCTGTGTTCACCGGCAGGTTTGCCATGTCAGGCAAATCGGTGAAATGGTCAACGGTTTGCCTTGAATTCAAGCCGCTGAAGCAGGACGTTGGGCTTTGCGAACGCCCTTGATACGCTCGGAGGCGGCAGCACGCAGCAAGGTCACGTCATTGCCAGGCGTAACCAGGTCGTAACCCAGCGCAGTACAGGCTTCTCCCATTTCCGCAGGGCCGCAGAAAATTCCGGCATATTTCCCGCGCGCATGAACCACCTTGAGAATGTGCTCAATGGCCTGCGTGATGCGGTCATCGGGCCACGCGTTGGGGCCCAACCCCATGGAAATTCCCAAATCGCTCGGGCCGACATACACGCCGTCAAGCTCCTCAACGTCCATGATCCGCTCGATTTGCTCCAGCGCATTCGGGGTCTCGATCATCGCCAGCGAAAGAATTTCGTCGTCAGCCTTGGTGAGGTAATCAGATCCGCCGTACAGCAGCCCGCGGGCCGGACCAAAACTGCGCGCTCCTCTGGGCGGGTAACGGCAACTGCGCGCGAACATAGCCGCCTGGTCCACGTTGTCAATCAGGGGACAAATAATTCCGTAGGCGCCTGCGTCAAGAAGCTTGTTGATTTCCGCAAGCGTCAACCCTGCGCAGCGTGCCAAGGGCACTGCCGGGGTGGCTGAAATGGCTTGCAACAGATGCACTGCCTGGTCAAAGCCAAACGGGGCATGTTGCAAATCCACGGTCACCGCATCGAACCCGCTGTGCCCTAGCACTTCGGCGAGGTAGCCACTGCCCATCGACACCCAGGCGTTGACGGCCGTTCGCTTTTCCTGTTGGAGCTTTTTTAAAAGATTAGGACGCATTGTAAGCGTCCGCCCAGTACCCGTATTGAAATTCAAGACTCAGTCTGGTGGAGCCACTGGTTGATTTCGGCCACGTCGAATGCGGCAGGGTCAAAC
>NZ_JAXCHR010000028.1:0-30120 GCF_035984465.1 Polaromonas sp. CG_9.5 | reverse complement strand
CGGGTTAAGTGCACACCATCGTGGTGGGCAACTCCCCGGATACTGCCCGGCTCATCAACCCGGCGCAAGAATGGTGTTCGTCGGACGGTTACCCTCCATCGCCGCAACCGGATCCGGAGCCGCCAGCAAGGTCGCGCCCTGAGACGTGCTGGACGGATTGATGATGCCAACAGGAATCCAGACAAATTTTGCTTGGGAGCGCAGGGGTTTGGCCGCATTCCACAGCACACCGCAATGCGGACACTGCGCATCGAAGAAAACATACACCGTGCGCGCGCTCATCGACGAGCCGACCATGAAGCCTTTGGCCTCTTCAGCCATTGCCGCCATGGAGACGGGCGCGCTGGCGGATTTTCCCGCTTTGTCGGCTCCACTCGTGACGGTGGAATCATTGCACCCCGCCAATAAAAGGCTGGCGGAGACGAGCGCTGCAGGAAGAATTTTGAACAGGGATTTAAAGGTCATGGGAATCGGGTTGAATTGCCCAGGCAGGGGCGTTAAGACACAGCGCAAAGCCTTGAAAAAGACCGCGCGCTGCGGCAAAGCTTAACGCTTGTACGAACGTCAAGCTTCTTGGACTATCCAAAAGCCTGCGCTGCCGTTGACCCGCCTCAAGTTGCCCGCAGCGCCAGTTTCAGGTCACGTCCAATGTCCGGGCGCTCGGCGAACGGGTCTGTCGGATTGGTTTGCTGCACGATGCATTCCATGCGGCTGTGCACATTGCCCAGCGCCCGGGGGTGGCTGAAGATGTAAAACTGGTCGGCGGCCATGCCATCAAACACTTTTTGCGCCACTTCAGCCGCTGTCACCTTGCCCGAACCGACCGCCTTGTCCGTCATCGCCTGGCCAATCAACTGGCTGCGGGTAGGTTTTTGGCTGTCCAGTTGGGCAGGCCGGTTGCGCTGGCTCTGGCTGATGCCGGTAGGCACAAAGTACGGACACACCACGCTGGTGCCCACCTGGTCGCTGACCAGGCGCAAGTCCTGGTACAGCGTTTCAGTGAGGGACACCACGGCATGCTTGCTGACGTTGTAGACGCCCATGTTGGGGGCATTGAGCAAGCCGGCCATGCTGGCAGTGTTGACGATGTGGCCTTGCCACGACGGGTCTTTGGCGGCGGCTTCGAGCATCATCGGCGTGAACAGGCGAACGCCGTGAATAACGCCCCACAGATTCACACCCAGCACCCATTCCCAGTCACTGACCGTGCCCTCCCAGATCATGCCGCCCGAGGCTACGCCGGCATTGTTGAAAACAAAATGCGGCGCGCCAAAGCGCTCGAAAACGGCCTCACTCATGGCCTGCATCTGATCGGCCTTGGACACGTCCAGCCGGAATGACAGCACCTCGGCACCCAGGGCCTGCATCTCTGCGGTAGCTTGGTCAAGCGCATCTTGCTGCACATCGACCAGCACCAGATTCATGCCCAGTTTGGCGCCTATTCGGGCGCATTCCAGGCCAAAGCCTGAGCCGGCACCGGTCAATACGGCGGTCTTGCCTTTGAAATTCGTAATCATCTAGGTAACTCCTTGGGAATCAAACACTGCGCAACATTTCAATATGGGGAATGCCGTCTTCCATGTACGGCGACCCCGACTTCTCAAACCCGTGCTGGCCATAAAAAGACGCTAATTGGGCCTGCGCACCGATCCTGATGGCTTGCGCACCCGATCGCTGGAACAGACAAAAAATGGCTTTTTCAACCAGCGCATGCCCCGCGCCGCTGCCCCGCACCGAGGAGCGGGTCACGATGCGGCCAATACTGGCTTCGACAAATTTTTCTCCGGCGGCAAAGCAGCGCGCATAGGCGACCAAAACGCCCTGCAACGTCCCGACCAAATGCATCGCCTGCGCATCCGCGCCATCCATGTCCTGAAAAACACACGCTTGCTCGACGACAAATACTTCTGCACGCAACTGAAGCACGGCGTAAAGCTCGGCAACGCTCAACGCGTCAAAAGCCAGGTAACGCCATTCGATGCCGCTCATACGGCATGGGCAGGCTTGAGCGAGTAGCCGATGCGCGGAAAATGCACATGCACCAGGCCGGCGCGTTCATCGGTGCGGCGCAGCGTGTAGTGCATGCGCGTGGCGGCGACCAGTTCGCCATGGGTAGGCTCCAGGCCGAAGTTTTCGGCGCTGATCATGACCTGGCTGCCCAGGGCAATGCCATGCTCATCCTGAAAAATATCGCCTGCCAGGCCAGCCGGCGTTGAAGCGGCAGCCACCGCAATCGCGTCCTGCGCTGTGAACTTTTCCATCGTGCCATGGCCCATTGCGGCCATGCGGTCTATCCAGTCCAGCACGGCAGGCGTTGCATTCAGGATGTCGGCCAGCACTGACGTGCGAACGCGGGTGAACCAGAGCGGGTGGTACATCGCAAAGTCAGTGATGCACGGCACATCGCCCAGCATGAAAGGCCGGTCGTCCAGCATGTCGGACAGGCGGCGCAGATAGGACTTGTAGGCGGCAGCGGCGTCTTGCGGACGCTGGCGTGACATGCCGGCGCTCATGGCTTTGCGGTCTTCGGCAAAAATTTTGGCCGCTTCGGGCGGCGCACGTTCGAATATCTGCGCTACTCCCTTGGGCTGCATGTTGAACCCCATGGACGTCCAGAACAATGTGCTGTCGGCCCATTGCGCCAGCGTGCGCGCCATGCCTTTGCTGGGTTCGGGGTAAAGCGTGGGCAGCGGCTGGATATGTTCCAGCACGTCGGCGATCAACGCCGTGTCGCAATAAATGTCAGCGCCAATCTGCAGCAGCGGCGTCTTGCGATAGCCGCCCGTGAGTGCCACCACGTCCGGCTTGGGACTGACCATCGGAATGATGACTGACTTCCAGGAAAGGTTTTTATGCCCCAGCATCAGGCGCACTTTTTCGGCAAAGGGCGAAGTGGGGTAATGGTGAAGAATCAAGGTGGGGGGCGTGCTCATGAAGGACTCCTGAAGTCGGTAAATTGTCAAGTTTGGCAAGGCATGGCGCGGTCAATGAAGCGCCCCAGCGTCAGATGCGCGCCCTGACACCTTCGCCGCCCTCTTCCACATGGCCGCTGCTGGTGCCCAGCGCGTAATCGAGCCGGGTCAGCCGTGCCCAGCCACCCGCCCGGTTGCGTCAGCGCTATGGTGTCGAGGCCGGGCGGATTAATTCATCGCGCCCTGCAGCGGCCGGCTGGTTTCACACAGCTTGTCGTTGACCCACGGTTCAGGCGGCTTGAACGCTTCATGGATGATGTCCAAGGCCGCCGCTTGAGCGTCAAAACTAGACCAGCTTGACCAGTTGCTTGCCGAAGTTCTTGCCTTTGAGCAGACCCAAAAATGCTTCTGGCGCGGATTCCAGGCCTTGCGCAACCGATTCGCGCGGATGCAGCTTGCCGGTCGCCACCAGCGTGCCGAGTTCTTTCAGCGCTTCGGGCCAGATTTCCATGTGCTCGCTGACGATGAAGCCCTGCACCTTGAGCCGGTTGGTCAGGATCAGCGCCGGGTAAGTCAGCGGCAGCGGCTGGCCGTCGTAGCCGGCAATCATGCCGCACACGGCAATGCGGCCAAAGGCGTTCATGCGCAGCAGCACTGCATCTAACACCATGCCGCCCACGTTTTCAAAGTAGCCGTCAATGCCATCGGGGCAAGCCTCTTTCAGCGCATTTGAAAGCGATGCGGCGTCCTGGTGCAGTTTGTAGTCGATGCAGGCGTCAAAGCCCAGTTCTTCGACGGCGTACTTGCACTTCTCGGGGCCGCCAGCAATCCCAACGGCGCGGCAGCCGCGTGCTTTCGCCAAGGCACCAAAGGCGCTCCCGACAGCGCCCGTGGCTGCGCTGACTACCATCGTTTCACCGGCCTTGGGTGCGATGACTTTCGACAGTCCATACCAGGCGGTAACGCCGGGCATGCCGACGGCGCCCAGGTAGTACGACAGCGGCACATGGGTGGTGTCGACCTTGCGCAGCGCGCCGGGTTCGTCAGCTTTCACCACGCTGTATTGCTGCCAGCCGCCCATGCCGACCACCTGGTCGCCGGCCTGGAATTTTGGCGAGCGGCTTTCCACGACTTCACCGACGGTGCCACCGCCCATGACTTGCCCCAGTGGCTGCGGCGCGGTGTAGCTCTTGGAATCGTTCATGCGGCCGCGCATGTAGGGGTCGAGGCTGAGGAAGTGGTGGCGCACCAGCACCTCGCCGTCTTGCAAGGCGGGCGTTTCGCTGCTGGCCAGTTTGAAGTTGCTGGCGACAGCTTCACCGGTGGGGCGGTTGTCGAGCAGGATTTGTGGGTTGATGGTCATGAAATTCTCCTTGAAGTGGCTTATCGAAAAAATAGAGCGAATTACTACGAAATTAATAGCAGCTTGCGCACGTGGGTACTGCGCAAGCGGCCTTTTTGATTCAAAAAAAGCGTTTCAGTCGGTTGAAATCGGACTCAGCGGCGCATTCAGTGCTGCGCTGGCCTCCACATCGGTTGCAACCTGCCGCCTGACGTACTTGAAGGTTCCGGTCGCGTGGGCGCATGCCTGACCTTTCGCATCGTAAATCGTGGCTTCGGTAAATGCCAGCGAGGTGCTTCGGTGCATCAGCCGCCCTCTGGCCGTGAGCTTGCTGCCGTCGCCCGGCGCGGGCCGCATGAAGCTGGTTTTCATCTCGATGGTGACCACGCCCATGTCTTTTTGCACACTGCGCGCGGCCACAGCCATCGCCACGTCCAGCAGCGTCATGCAGGCACCGCCGTGGGTGACAGCAAAGGAGTTGAGGTGCGCAGGCGCGGGTGTGTAACCCAACGTGGATTCACCGCCCTCAAACCGTTCGAGTGTGAAACCCAGCAGCGTGACAAAAGGAATTTCTGCACCGAAGTTCATCGCATCTCCAATAGCGCAGGGGCGACATTTCCAGGCCAGTCAGGGCCACGGAACCGGCTTTGCCGGGCCGTAGGCGCAGCGGCCCCCTCGGGGGGCAGCGCAGTACGCGAAGCGACAAGCGTGGGGGTGAAACATCCACGGCTTTGCCGGGCCGTAGGCGCAGCGGCCCCCTGGGGGGGCAGCGAACCACACAAAGTGGGGAGCGTGGGGGCCATTTCTAGCCACCTGTGATGACCGACACGCCGCCATCGACGGCCAGCCACTGGCCGGTGATGTGCTTGCCGGCATCCGATGCATACAGCAGGCACAAGCCCTTGAGGTCTTCGTCGTCGCCCAGCCGGCCCAGCGGCGCGTGCGCGGCGAGCTTTTCTTCGCCCAGCGCCTTGAGCGTGCCGACTGTCATGCGGCTCGGGAAAAAGCCGGGGCAAATTGCGTTCACGGTGATGTTGTTCACACCCCATTCGCAGGCCAGCGCGCGCGTGAAGTTGATGACCGCGCCTTTGGACGTGTTGTAGGCAATCGTTTGCATGCCGCGCGGGTTGCCGCCCAGACCGGCAATCGACGCCACATTGATGATGCGGCCCGACTTGCGCGGAATCATGCTGTGCTTGGCGATGTGCTGCGACAAGATGAAGTAGCCGCGCACATTGAGGTTCATCACCTTGTCCCAGGCCTCGACCGGATGGTCTTCGGCCGGTGCGCCCCAGGCAGCGCCGGCGTTGTTGACCAGAATGTCGACATGGCCAAAGCGTTTGATGGTTTCATCGGCCAGCGCGCGGATGTCGGCTTCTTTCGAGCAGTCGGCGGCAATCCAGTCCACGTCAATGCCGGCAGCCTTCAAGACGGCAGCCGATTCGATCAGGTCTTCGGACTTGCGCGAGCTCAGCATGACTTTGGCGCCAGCTTCGCCCAGCGCCTGCGCCATTTGCAGGCCCAGGCCGCGCGAGCCGCCGGTCACGAGGGCGGTTTTGCCCTTGAGGTCAAACAGTTGTTGAATGGTGCGGGTCATAAGTCTCCTTGGGGTGGGTTGAATTTTTGGGCGAAAAAACAGGGTCAGGAATCGTCTTTTATTCGGGAGCGGACATAGATCAAGCCGCCGCCCGCCACGGCAGTCAGCCCGCCGCCAACGACCAGGCCCCAGCCCGTGTCGTCGTCAGCCGGCCCGACAAACAGGCCCAAGACCAGCGCCAGCAAGCCACCACAAATCAAAATCCAGCTCACGCCCTCCAGGCGCGCCACGAATTTGTTGGGAACCGTGCCGGTCGATGGCTTGAACAAGCCCATCAGAACGATTCTTCAGGGAAATCAGCGCAGGTGGCGTCGCGGCTTGAGACGACCTGGAGCCAAGCCGCTATTTTTGGCAACTCATAATGATAAAAATAGCGTGTAGCGCCCATCCGTCCTGCACGAGCAGCTATTGATTCAGTAGCATCAAGCGTCAATGAAGCGAGCGCAACATCAAGCCAGATCCAGGCCAGCACCGTGTGGCCAAAAGCCTGCAGGTAAGGCACGGCATTGGCCAGCGCCTCGGTCGGCTGGCCGCTGGCCCAGGCCGCTTCGGTGGCGCTGCTGACTTGTTGCAAGGCATCGGCCAGCGCGTCGGCATGCGCGGCGAGTTCTGGCACCTGCGCGGCGCGCGCTGCGGTGGCGTTGATGCGTGCGGCCAGCAGCTGCAAGCCTTTGCCGCCTTCCATCAGCACCTTGCGGCCCAGCAAATCCATTGCCTGAATGCCGTGCGTGCCTTCGTGAATCATGTTCAGCCGGTTGTCGCGCCAGTACTGCTCGACCGGAAAATCGCGCGTGTAGCCGTAGCCGCCAAGCACCTGGATGGCCAACGAATTGGCTTCCAGACACCATTCGCTGGGCCAGCTTTTGGCGATGGGTGTCAGCACTTCGAGCAGCAGCCGCGCCTCGTCGGCAGCCTGCGGGTCGGCCGTATGCTGCTCGTCCACCAGCCGGGCGCAATACAGCTCCAGCGCCAGTGCGCCTTCGCAATAGGATTTTTGCGCCAGCAGCATGCGCTTGACATCAGCGTGCTCGATGATGCGGCTTTGCGGCGCGGCGGCGTCCTTGCCAGCGCCTGTCATGGGCCTGCCCTGTGGCCGGTTTTTGGCGTAGTCAAGTGACGCGTAATAACCCGCCATGCCCAGCATGGTGGCCGCCATGCCAATGGCAATACGCGCCTCATTCATCATGTGGAACATGCAGCGCAGGCCTTCGTGCGGCTTGCCGACGAGGTAACCGACAGCGCCGGCCTGGCCATTGACCGGGTATTTGCCTTCGCCAAAATTGAGCAGCGTGTTGGTCGTGCCGCGCCAGCCCAGTTTGTGGTTCAAGCCGGCCAGTGCCACGTCATTGCGAACGCCGGTCAGTTGACCGTCGGTGCCGACCAGCTTCTTGGGCACGATGAACAGCGAAATGCCTTTGGTGCCGGGAATGAGTTTGCCGTCGGAGCCGGGAATCTTGGCCAGCACCAGATGAATGATGTTCTCGGTCAGCTCATGCTCACCGGCTGAAATCCACATCTTGTTGCCCTTGAGGCGATAGCGCGCGCCCAGTGGATCGGCTTCAAAATCAGCGCCATCGGGCACGGCCCGTGTGGTGATGTCGCTCAGCGAAGAACCCGCTTGCGGCTCCGACAGGCACATGGTGCCCGAAAACCGGCCTGAAAATTCGTTCGTGGCAAACACGCCTTTTTGCGCGTCTGTGCCATGCACCATCAGCAAATTGGCATTGCCCGTGGTCAGCAGGCTTGACCCCATGCTGACCGACGCCATTGCAAAAAAAGCGTTGGCGGCGGCTTCCACCGTGTAGGGCAACTGCATGCCGCCGATTTCATAGTCTTGGGCAGCGCTCAGCATGCCTGACGCTGCATAGGCTTTTTGCGCGTCGTGCGTGGCTTGGGGCAAGATGACTTTTTCGCCGTCGAAATGCGGCTCTTGCGTATCGACCGTGCGGTTGAAAGGCGCATATTTCTCGCGCGCGATGCGCTCGCAGGTGTCAAACACCGCATCAAAAGTTTCACGGCTGTGGTCAGCAAAGCGCGTGCGCTGGTTCAGGGACTCGGCGTCAAGCCACTGGTAAAGCAAAAAATCAAGGGTGGAACGCAAACTCATGACTCGCCTTCACGACTAAAAAAAAGCGGGCCGGCACCTGCAGGGGTTTGCAAGTTCGGCCCCGGATTGACGACCTGAAGGAAGCGGCTTTTACAGTACTTCAAAAATACCTGCAGCGCCCATGCCGCCGCCAATACACATGGTCACGCACACGCGCTTGGCACCGCGTCGTTTGCCTTCGATCAGCGCATGGCCGGTCAGGCGCTGGCCCGTGACGCCGTAAGGATGGCCGACCGCAATCGCGCCGCCGTTGACGTTGAGCTTGTCCATCGGAATGCCCAGCTTGTCGGCGCAGTACAGCACCTGCACGGCAAACGCTTCGTTCAGCTCCCACAAGTCGATGTCGCTGACCTTCAAGCCCAGCTTGGCCAGCACCTTGGGAATGGCAAACACCGGACCGATGCCCATTTCGTCCGGCTCGCAGCCGGCCACGGCAAAACCGAGGAAGCGGCCGAGCGGTGTCAAGCCCTTGCGCTGGGCAACGGTTTCGTCCATCACCACCACCGCACCGCCGCCGTCCGAGAACTGGCTGGCATTGCCGGCTGAAATCAGGCCGCCCGGAATAGCCGAGCGCAAACCGCTGATGCCCTCTTTGGTCGTGCCGGCACGAATGCCTTCGTCCTGGCTGATGGTGACCTGTTTGGTCATCAAGCCCATCACCGGGTCGGCCACGCCCATCGTGACGGTCATGGGGGCAATTTCGGCCTCGAACAAGCCTGCCGCCAAGGCCGCCGTTGCTTTTTGCTGGCTGGCAGCGCCATATTCGTCCATGCGTTCGCGGCCAATGCCGTAACGCTTGGCAACCTGCTCGGCGGTTTGCAGCATGTTCCAGTAAATCTCGGGCTTGTTCTTGAGTAGCCAGTCTTCACGCGCCATGTGGGTGTTCATCTCCTGCTGAACACACGAAATGCTTTCAACGCCGCCAGCGACAAAAATGTCGGCTTCGCCGGCAATGATGCGCTGCGATGCCAGTGCAATCGCCTGCAAGCCGGAGGAGCAAAAGCGGTTAACGGTCATGCCCGAGACAGTGACGGGACAACCGGCACGCAGGGCAATCTGGCGTGCAATGTTGTAGCCCGTTGCGCCTTCGGGATTGGCGCAGCCCATGATCACGTCATCGACTTCTCCGGCTTCAATGCCGGCGCGGGCAATGGCGTGCTGGACGGCATGGCCGCCCAAAGTAGCGCCATGCGTCATGTTGAAAGCGCCCTTCCAGCTTTTGGCCAAAGGGGTGCGGGCGGTGGAAACAATTACTGCTGAAGTCATGAAAATCTCCGGAATTTAGGGGCTTGGCTGGGTTGGCACTGCGCGATCAATTGAAGGTCTTGCCTTCGGCAGCCAGCCGGGCCAGCAGCGGTGCGGGTTTCCAGAAGTTGGCGTCGTCGAGCGGATTTTTTGCAAAGCGGTTCATCGCCTGCACCACGTTGAAGAGGCCGACCTGGTCGGCATACAGCATTGGGCCGCCCCGGTAAATCGGGAAACCGTAGCCCATCAGATAGACCATATCGATGTCGCTGGCCTTGCTGGCAATGCCTTCTTCCAGAATATGCGCGGCTTCATTGACGAGCGAATACACCAGACGCTGGACGATTTCTTCGTCAGAAATCTTGCGCGTCGTGATGCCGAGAGACGCGCGGTGGTCTTCGATCATCTTGACGACTTCTGCATTTGGAATGGCGTCGCGCTTGCCGGCTACATAGTCGTACCAGCCGGCACCGGTTTTTTGCCCAAAACGGCCCTTCTCGCACAGCAAATCAGCGGTCTTGCTGTATTTCATGTCTGGCTTTTCCTGGTAGCGGCGCTTGCGAATCGCCCAGCCGATGTCGTTGCCGGCCAAGTCGCCCATGCGGAACGGCCCCATCGCAAAGCCGAATTTCTCGATGGCTTTGTCGACTTGCGCGGGCGTGCAGCCTTCGTCCAGCAAAAACCCACCCTGACGGCCGTACTGCTCGATCATGCGGTTGCCGATGAAGCCGTCGCATACGCCGGAGACGACTGCGGTCTTGCGGATTTTCTTGGCGACCGCCATGACGGTGGCCATGACATCCTTGGCGGTTTTCTCGCCGCGCACGACTTCCAGCAGCTTCATGATATTGGCCGGGCTGAAGAAATGCAGGCCCACCACATCTTCAGGGCGCTTGGTAAAGGCAGCGATCTGGTTCAAGTCCAGCGTGGACGTGTTGGAGGCCAAAATGGCACCGGGCTTCATCACGCGGTCAAGTTCAGCGAACACTTTTTCCTTGACGCCCATTTCCTCAAACACGGCTTCAATCACCATGTCGGCATCACTCAGGTCGTCGTAGCTCAGCGTGGTGCTGAGCAGGGCCATCCGCTGCTCGTATTTGTCTTGCTTGAGCTTGCCTTTTTTGACCTGCGATTCGTAGTTCTTGCGGATGGTGGCAAGGCCGCGATCCAGCGCTTCTTGCTTCATCTCCAGCATCTTGACGGGAATGCCGGCGTTCAGGAAATTCATGGCAATGCCGCCGCCCATGGTGCCAGCGCCAATCACGGCAACCGAATTGATCTCGCGTTTTGGCGTGTCGGCAGGCACATCCGGAATTTTGGAGGCGGCGCGCTCGGCTGCAAAAATATGGCGCAGGGCACCGCTTTCAGGCGTCCACATCAGGTTGATAAACAGTTCGCGCTCAAAGCGCATGCCGTCTTCAAACTTTCTCTTGGTCGCGGCTTCCACGGCATCGACGCATTTGAGCGGCGCGGGAAAATTCTTGGACATGCCCTTGACCATGTTGCGGGCAAACTGGAAATACGCGTCGCCGTTGCGGTGCTTGCACGGCAGACTGCGTACCATCGGCAGCGGACGAATATCGGCAATCGACTGGGCAAAGGCAAACGCCTCGTCGGCCAGCGTTTCGGGGGAAGAAGCCATCTTGTCAAACAGCTTCTGGCCCGGGATTTGCGCCAGCAATTCGCTTCTGACCGGCTCGCCGCTGACGATCATGTTAAGCGCCGGCTCAACGCCGAGCGCGCGTGGCAGGCGCTGTGTGCCGCCTGCGCCCGGCAGCAAGCCCAGTTTGACTTCGGGCAGCGCAACGCTGCAGCCCGGCGCGGCAATGCGGTAATGACAACCCAGCGCCAGCTCCAGTCCGCCGCCCATGCAGACAGAGTGAATCGCAGCAACGACGGGCTTGGGCGAGTTTTCAACCGCCAGAATCACGCTCAGCAGGTTGGGTTCCTGCATGGCCTTGGGTGTGCCGAATTCCTTGATGTCGGCACCGCCCGAGAAAGCCTTGCCAGCGCCGGTGATGACGATGGACTTGACGGCCTCATCGTCATTGGCTTTTTGCAAGTGCTCTGTAATGCTGAGGCGGGTGGCATGACCCAGGCCATTGACTGGCGGATTGCTCAGCGTGATGCGCGCTACCGAGCCGTGAACTTCATAAAGAGTTGTCATTGCGTTTTCTTTCCTTGATTGGGAAGTTTCAGTGTTGAAGGTTCAGACTGCAGCAAACCGCTGCGGGTGTCTGGCAATTTCCGAAAATAGTACGACCGTTCTTTTATCATTGTAGAGACGGTTTGATGGGGCACAAGTCCACGAAACCACGGGTTTACCCGAATTTGATGCCGAAGTTGTCCCAGCGGTGACAAGGTGCGCGGCGTGGCTCATACCTCCAGCCATTCTTTTCGGATGTCGGCGTCGGCCCGTAAGCTGTCAGGCGTGCCGTCAAACACGATGCTGCCGTGGCCCATTACCAGCGCCCGGTCTGAAATGGCCATGGCAATCGTCAGCTTTTGCTCAATCAGCAGCACCGAGATGCCTTTGGCCTTGAGCGTTTGCAAATACTCGCCCACCAGTTCAACAATTTTGGGCGCCAGCCCCTCAGTTGGCTCGTCAATGATGATCAGGTCCGGGTCGCCCATCAGGGTGCGGCACAAGGTGAGCATTTGCTGTTCACCGCCCGACAGCACGCCGGCTTCGGTGTGCTGGCGTTCGCGCAGCCGGGGAAACAGGGTGTACATGTCGTCGAACGACCAGCGTGAGCCCTTGCCCGAGCCTTTCTGGCCGAGCAGCAAATTTTGGTGCACCGTGAGCTTGGGAAAGATGTCGCGGTTTTCAGGCACGTAACCCAGGCCCAGATGCGCAATCTGGTAGGCTTTTTTTCCAACAATTTCAGCATTTTTCCAGCCGATGGAACCCCGGCAATCGACCAGCCCCATGATGGCTTTGGCCGTGGTCGAGCGGCCCGAGCCGTTGCGGCCCAGCAAGGCCACGATTTCGCCGGGCCACACCGAAAAGGAAACGCCATGCAACACATGGCTTTTGCCGTAGTAGGCATGCAGGTCGGTCAGTTTCAGCAGGGCCGCGCCTGAGCGGTCACTCTTGATGTCGTGTTGCATGTCAGTGTCCCTGCCCTTGCGCGTCTGCCACCGATGAACCCAGATACGCCTCTTGCACACGCTGGTCAGCGCGGACGGCTTCGGGCACGTCGTAGGCAATGATTTCGCCGTACACCACCACGGCAATCTTGTCGGCCAGGCCAAACACCACCCCCATGTCGTGCTCGACCGTCAGCAGCGTCTTGCCCACCGTGACTTCCTTGATCAGGGTGATGAAGCGGCTGGTTTCCGAACGGCTCATGCCGGCCGTCGGCTCGTCCAGCAGGATGACGTTGGCGCCGCCCGCAATCGTGATGCCGATTTCCAGCGCGCGTTGCTCGGCATAAGTCAGGTTGGTGGCCATCACATCGCGCTTTTTATCCAGCTTGATCATCGCCATGAGTTCCTCAGCCCGCGCATTGGCATCGTCCAGATCGGCCAGGAATTTCAGGAACGTATATTTGTAGCCCAGGCTCCAGAGCACACCGCAGCGCAGGTTTTCAAACACGCTGAGCTTGGGAAAGATATTGGTGATCTGGAAACTGCGTGACAACCCCATGCGGTTGATCTCGAACGGCTTTTTGCCGTCGATGCGCTGGCCGTCCAGCAACACCTCGCCGCTGGTGGGCTCGAAGCGCCCACTGATCAGGTTGAACAGCGTCGATTTACCCGCGCCGTTGGGCCCGATGATGGCCACCCGCTCGCCCGGATTGACCGCCAGGTTGATACCGCGAATGATCTCGCTCTTGCCAAAGCTTTTACGCAGGTTTTTAAGCTCCAGCGCATAGCTGGCGTGCGGTGGCGCATCAATTTTCATAGCAACTCCCGGCGCTTGATTTCGGTTTCAATTTCATCCTGAATACGGCTCCATTGCTGGCGGAACTGGCGGCGCGCGAGTTCAAACAAAGCCAGGCCGATCAGAAAAACCACTCCGGCCACCAGCCAGGTCGTGCTTTGCGTGGTGTTGAGCACCAGGCCCATGAACTTCAGTTCGGGGCCAACGGCGGCGTTGAGCTGTCGGTGATAGATCATTTCGATCATGGCGGCCGCGCCCATCAGCGTGACGAAAGCCGTCAGCGCCAGTGTCAGGTAACGCAGCCACAGCTGCTTGAGCTTGCCAAACGAAGCCACCCGCAGGTTCATCATGATGAGGCTGGCAATGCCGCCCGGCGCATACATCACCATGAACAAGAAAATCAGGCCGACATACAGCAGCCAAGCCATCGACAGCTCTGACAGCCAGATCAGCGCTAGCACCAGGAGGCCTGCGCCAATGATGGGTCCGAAAAAGAAGGTAGCACCGCCCAGAAAAGTGAACAGCAGCAAGCTGCCTGAACGCACGCCACTGACCACTTCTGCCGTGACAATTTCCGAATTGATGGCCGCCAGACCGCCGCCGATGCCGGCAAAAAATCCGGCAATGATGAAGGCGTAGTAGCGCACGCGCTGGGTGTTGTAGCCGATGAACTCGACACGCTCGGGGTTGTCGCGCACGGCATTCAGAATGCGGCCCAGCGGTGTGCGGGTAAAAGCGAACATGGCGGCGGTGCAAATAAAGCAATACACCGCAATCAGGTAATAAACCTGAATCTGCGGCCCGAAACTGATGCCGAACACTGGCTTGCCATACGAGCGATTGGTGGTGATGCCGCCTTCGCCGCCAAAGAACTCCGGGAACATCAGCGACATGGCAAACACCAGTTCGCCCACGCCCAGCGTGATCATGGCAAAGGTGGTGCCGGCTTTTTTGGTGGTGACATAACCCAGCAAGGCCGCAAAAAACAAGCCCGACAGGCCGCCCACCAGCGGAATCAAGCTCAGGGGAATATAAAAACGACCGCTGGCCGCCAGATTCATCGCATGAATCGCCAGGAAAGAGCCCAGCCCGGCATAGACCGCATGGCCAAAGCTCAGCATGCCGCCCTGCCCCAGCAAGATGTTGTAGCTCAGGCAGATGATGACCAGATAGCCGGCCTGCGACAGCATCGTCAGCGACAGGCTGCTTTTGAACAGCAGCGGCGCTGCGATCAGCATCAACGCATACAACGTCCAGACCGCCCAGCGGCCAAGGTTGTAGGGTTTGGAGGGAGAGTGGGAATTTGTCATGTGCTCAAGTCCTTAACCTTCGTGGGTACCCAAAAGGCCTTTGGGCCGGAAGATCAGGATCAGCACCAGGAACAAAAACGGCAAGATGGGCGCGACCTGTGAAATAGTCAGTTTGAGCACAGGATAGCCAAAGGTCTCAGGCGTCACCAGGTAGTTGAAGTGCGCAAGCAAGCTCATCAGCGACTGGTCCATGGCGACTGCAAAAGTCTGGATCAACCCGATCAGGATGGAGGCCAAAAAGGCACCACTGAGCGAGCCCATGCCGCCAACCACAACCACCACAAAAATAATCGCCCCCACCGAGCCGGCCATCGCAGGTTCGGTGATAAAGGTGTTGCCGCCCACCACACCAGCCAACCCGGCCAGCGCCGCGCCGCCGCCAAACACCAGCATGAAAACGCGCGGCACGTTATGGCCCAGCGCCTCGACAGTTTCCGGATGCGTCAAGGCCGCCTGGATCACCAGACCAATCCGGGTGCGCGTCAGCAGCAGCCAGATGCTGACCAGCATGGCCAGTGAAATAAACATGATGAAGGCGCGCGACTTGGGAAAGTTGGTGCCAAACACGGTAAACAGCGGCCCCTGCAAACCCGTGGGCAACAAATAGTTGACAGGAGAGCGCCCCCAGACCAGTTGCACCAGTTCCAGCAGTAAATAAGACAAGCCGAAAGTGACCAGCAGTTCGGGAACATGGCCGAATTTATGAACCCGGCGCAGGCAAAAACGTTCGAATGCCGCCCCTATGACAAACACCAGCAAAGGCGCGACCAGCAGCGACCACCAAAAACCGATGACCTGCGACGTGCTGTAGGCGATGTAAGCACCCACCATGTAGAAGGAAGCGTGGGCAAAGTTGAGCACGCCCATCATGCTGAAAATAAGCGTCAGCCCGGAACTGAGCATGAACAGCAGCAGCCCATAGCTCAGCCCATTGAGCATGGAGATGGTGAAGAACTCCAGATTCATCGTGGTGCGCCTGATTGGTAAAAATAAAAAAGCCCGAATCGGGGTCGGGCCTGGCCGAAAGAGTCAGTCCGTGGTGCCATTCCCGACTTATCGCGACAGGTGTTGACACCGCCTGGCCGCGCTATGCACGGTTGCGGCGCGACACCTGCGCGCATCGCATTACGGGGAATGGACTGGATGTCTTACGAAGGACGCTTCATCTGGCACGAAGTAGGCGTGCTGGCCACATAGGCTTCGTAATACTTCACCGGCACAAAGGTGTAGCCGGTGTTTTCAGCGTCATACGGGTACTTTCCGCCGGCCTTTTCCCAGCGATCGATGAACAGGCCTTGCTGGAGCTGGTGGTCGGTCTTGCGCATTTCGACCTCGCCATTGAAGCTCTTGAAGCGCAGGCCTTCCATGGCTTTGGCGACCAGCGCAGGCTCGGTCGATTTGGCCTTGGCCATGGCTTCGGTCAGGATCGTGAAGGCGTGATAAATGGCACCGGTGTACATGTCGTCATTGAACTTCTTCTTGAAGTCGCCCATAGCCTGCTGAATGTCGCCGCCCAGGTTGAGGTGGTTATAAGACACCTGATAGACCCGACCCGCCGAAGCAGCGCCCATTGCAGTCGGTGTACCGGTCACGCCGCCGTAGTAGGTATAGAACTTTACATTGTTCAGCCCCGCCTCGTTAGCCGCCTTGATCAGCAGCGTCAAGTCCGAACCCCAGTTGCCGGTGATGACCGAGTCAGCGCCTGACTGCTTGATCTTGGCGACATACGGGGCAAAGTCACGTACCTGCGCCAACGGATGCAGGTCATCGCCGACGATCTGGATGTCGGGCCGCTTGGTGGCCAGGTTGGACTTGGCAAACTTGGACACCTGCTGGCCGTGCGAGTAATTCTGGTTGATCAGGTAGACCTTCTTGATGTCAGGCTGGTCTTTCATGAAGGTGGTCAACGCTTCCATTTTCATGGAGGTGTCGGCGTCCAGACGGAAATGCCAGTAATCGCACTTGCTGTTGGTCAGGTCAGGGTCGACCGCTGCATAGTTGAGAAAAAGCACTTCCTTGCCCGGATTGCGCTCGTTGTACTTGGACAGCGCATCAATGATGGCCAGCGCCGGGCCGGAACCGTTGCCCTGCACCACGTAGCGGGCGCCCTGGTCAATGGCCGACTTGAGCGCGTTGGTGGTTTCCTGTGGGCTGAGCTTGTTGTCGATGCCGATGATCTCGAACTTCACACCGGCCTTGTTTTTCTGGCTGAAGCGATCGGCCAGAAACTGAAAGCTCTTGAGCTGGTTGGTGCCCACCGCTGCCATCAAACCGGACAAGGGATCGAGCCAGGCAATTTTGACCGTCTGGTTCAGGTTGACCGCGCCCGCCTCTGGCGCAGCCATCTTGGCTGGTGCAGGCGCCTGGGCAAAGCTCATGCCCGTGCAAAGCAGGGCCGATGCGGCCACGGCAATACCAAAATGCCGGCGGAAAAAGTAGCGCTGGGTTGTCATCCCTTGTCTCCTGAAAAATAATGGGAACTACGAGCGAAATGAACGGGGAACCACCAAAGGTTAGGGGAAAAGGGATGACACGCTGTCAGGGAATGCCCTATCGGATGTCACTCGGGTGACTGGGGATGGCCCCACGCTCCCCACTGCGTGTGGTTCGCTGCGCCCCGAGGAGGCTGCTGCGCCTGCGGCCCGGCGAAGCCGGTTCCGCGGCCCTGGCTGGTTTGGGAAAACCGGTGCGCACCTACCCTTGGCGCTTCATGCTCTTTGCTGCCTCTGAATAGGTGGCTGCGCTTGGGCGGCCCTGAACTGACGATTGGCCGGCAAACGGCTGGCAGAAAACTATTTCTGCCCTTGCCATTCACTTTCAGGACTGCGGGAGCTGGTAGTCCTTAAGCAGTTCGCGCAGCCGGGTTTTGAGCATCTTGCCGGTCGCGCCCAGCGGAATCGCGTCGACGAACACCACGTCATCGGGAATTTGCCATTTCGCGGTTTTACCTTCGTAAAAGTGCAGCAGCTCCTCACGGCTGACATCCATGCCCGGCCTTTTCACCACTGCAATGATGGGCCGTTCGTCCCACTTTGGATGCACCATGCCGATGCAGGCGGCCATCAGCACCGCAGGATGCGCTACTGCGATGTTTTCGATGTCAATCGAGCTGATCCATTCGCCGCCCGACTTGATGACATCCTTGCTGCGGTCGGTGATCTGCATATAGCCATCGGCATCAATCGTGGCCACGTCGCCGGTCGGAAACCAGCCATCGACCAGCGGGTCGCTGGTGCCTTTGTAGTATTCGCGAATGACCCACGGCCCCTTGACGAGCAGATCGCCATACGTCTTGCCATCCCACGGAAGCTCCTTGCCGGAGCCGTCAACGATTTTCATGTCAACACCGTAAATGGCCCGGCCCTGCTTGAGGCGGACTTTCATTTTTTCGTCGGCAGACAGCCCGTCATGCTTGTTCTTGAGCGTGCAGAGCGTGCCCAGCGGGCTCATTTCGGTCATGCCCCAGGCATGCAAAACCTCTACGCCGTAGTCGTCGTTAAAAGCCTGGATCATGGCCGGCGGGCAAGCCGAGCCGCCAATCACCGTGCGCCGCAGGGTTGAAAACCGCAGGCCCTGCGGTTTCATGTGCGTCAGCAGCATTTGCCAGACGGTGGGCACGCCGGCGGCATAAGTGACTTTTTCAGCCTCGATCAGTTCATACACCGACTTGCCGTCGAGCGCCGGGCCGGGAAACACGAGCTTGGCCCCTGTGAGCGCAGCCGAATACGGAATGCCCCAGGCGTTGACGTGGAACATCGGCACGACGGGCAAGATTGAGTCGCGTGCCGAGATACCCATGACATCGGGCAATGCCGCTGCGTACGCGTGCAGTGTGCTGGAGCGGTGGCTGTACAGCGCCGCCTTGGGGTGGCCCGTGGTGCCGCTGGTGTAGCACATGCTCGAAGCGGTGTTTTCGTCAAACTCGGGCCAGCTGTAGTCGGTCGATTCAGCGGCTATCCAGCCTTCGTAGCTCTGTAAATTGGGAATGCCGGAATCCGCAGGCAGCTTGTCGGCATCGCACAGCGCAATGTAGTGCTTGATGGTGCTGCAATTAGCGTGCACAGCCTGCACCAGCGGCAAAAAGCTCAGGTCAAAGCACAGCACCTGGTCTTCGGCGTGGTTGGCAATCCAGGCAATCTGGTCAGGGTGCAGGCGCGGATTGATGGTGTGCAGCACGCGGCCCGAACCGCTGACGCCGTAATACAGCTCGAAGTGGCGGTAGCCGTTCCAGGCCAGCGTCGCCACGCGGTCACCAAACTTCAGCCCCAGCGCATCAAGCGCATTGGCCACCTGACGCGAACGCTGGGCGGCCTCTTTGTAGGTATAGCGGTGGATGTCGCCCTCGACCCGGCGCGACACGATTTCCGCGTCGCCATGATGGCGGGCAGAAAATTCGATCAGTGATGAAATCAGCAAGGGCTGGTTCTGCATTAAACCTAACATCGTCTGCGTCCTTTTCCGCCCGGTCGGGCATGTCATGAAAATTAAAACCTTCTGCGCGCATGGTACAGGCGCGCATGGCGCAAACTACTCGGGGAATATCCGTAGCTGCGCCACGTTGGCGACACGCAGCCACGCAGGGCGCAGCGGTTTACCCCTTGCTGCGCAGGGCTGCTTGGCGCATTGCACAATTCAGCGATGAGACCTGCCACAGACACTGCCGCCCGCCCGATCAACCCTGCCCAAGCCGAGCTGAAATGGATCAACACTTTTACCGGACTCGGTCCGGACTTCTACACCGAATTAACGCCCCAACCCCTGCCTTCGCCCTATTGGGTTGGGCGCAACCGCGCCTTGGCGCGTGAATTAGGGTTGGGCGATGCATGGCTGGAGTCTGCCGAAACGCTGGCCGCCTTGAGCGGCAACCAGCCACTTCCCGGCACCCAGCCACTGGCCAGCGTCTACAGCGGCCATCAGTTCGGCGTCTGGGCCGGTCAACTGGGTGATGGCCGGGCCATCTTGCTGGGGGAAATTGAAACGCCACAGGGCCCGCAGGAAATCCAGCTCAAGGGCGCGGGCCTGACGTCATATTCGCGTATGGGCGATGGCCGTGCTGTGCTGCGCAGCTCGATTCGTGAATTTTTATGCTCCGAAGCCATGCACGGGCTGGGCATTCCGACGACCCGCGCGCTGTGCGTTACGGGTTCTGACGCGAAGGTGCGGCGCGAAGAAATCGAAACGGCGGCGGTGGTGACGCGCACAGCACCAAGCTTTATCCGGTTCGGCCATTTCGAGCATTTCAGCCACCGCAACCAGCACGCGCAACTGAAGACACTGGCCGACTACGTCATCGACCGTTTTTATCCCGAATGCCGCGACGCGAAGCAGCCCTATGCGGCTTTGCTGCAAGTCGTCAGCGAACGCACGGCGCACCTGATGGCCGCCTGGCAGGCAGTCGGGTTTTGCCACGGCGTAATGAACACCGACAACATGAGCATTCTGGGCCTGACGATTGACTACGGCCCGTTTCAGTTCCTCGATGCATTCGACCCCGGCCACGTCTGCAACCATTCCGACGAGCAAGGCCGTTATGCCTACAACAAGCAGCCCAACATGGCGTACTGGAACCTGTTTTGCCTGGGCCAGGCGTTGCTGCCGCTGATTGAAAACCAGGAAGATGCGCTGGCCGCTCTGGAATCCTACAAAACCGTTTTCCCTGACGCGCTGCAAGCCCGCATGCGCGCCAAACTGGGCTTGCCCGACGAACAGGCCGGCGACAAGGAATTGATTGACAGCACGTTCCGGCTGCTGGCGGCCAACAAGGTGGACTACACGATTTTCTGGCGCCGGCTGTGCGCCTTCAATGCGCAAAGCGGCCATGCACCGGTGCGCGATTTGTTTTTTGACCTCGAATCCTTCAACGCCTGGGCGCTACAGTATTCAGAGCGGCTTGCGCCCGTGGACAGTGCGCATAGAGCCGATTTGATGCTTAAAAGCAATCCAAAGTACGTGCTGCGCAACCATCTGGGCGAAGAAGCGATTACAGCGGCGAAACTAAAAGACTTTTCGCAGGTCGATACCTTGCTGACCTTGCTGCAGTCCCCATTTGATGAACACCCGGAGCAGACAAGCTTTGCCGGTTTCCCGCCCGACTGGGCTGCATCGATTGCCATCAGCTGCAGCTCTTAACCCCTCTTTCAACCCATCAGGACTTCAAAATCATGACCCCAAAAATCCAGAAAACCGATGCCGAATGGAAAGCCGTGCTGGCTGAAAAAGGCGCAGAAGCCGTGGCCTTTGAAGTCACGCGTCACGCCGCCACCGAACGCCCTTTCACCGGCAAATACGACAGCAACCAGGCGGAAGGCACTTACCGCTGCATTTGCTGCGATGCCGAACTGTTCGATTCGTCGGCCAAGTTCGATGCCGGCTGCGGCTGGCCGAGCTTTTCACAAGAAGTGAAGGAAGGCGCCATTGAAGAGCATGTCGATCGTGCCCACGGCATGACCCGTACCGAAACCGTTTGCGCCAACTGCGGCGCCCATCTGGGCCATGTGTTTCCCGATGGCCCGACACCGACCGGGCTGCGTTACTGCATGAATTCTGCGTCACTGGACTTCAAAAAGAAGTAAGCCCCCACGCTCCCCACTTCGTGTGGTCGCTGCCCCCCCCGAGGGGGCCGCTGCGCCTGCGGCCCGGCCAAGCCGGTTCCGTGGCCCCTGCTGATGTGGAAGCAGGCAAAACTCCGCTTCCCCAAGTGGCGCGGGCATTCTTCCGAAACCAAAAACCGCTCCGACATAATCACGCCATGAAAATTTTGTTCGACTTTTTGCCGATAGCGCTTTTCTTCGGCATGTTCAAGTACGCCGAAGGCCACAAGGACTGGGCCGCCGCCACTGCCACCGACTGGCTCGGTTTCATGGTGTCGGGCGGCGTGGTTGGCCCTGCTGAAGCGCCGGTGTTGCTGGCCACGGTGGTGGTGATTGTGGCCACGCTGGCGCAAATACTTTGGCTCAAGGCACGCGGCCGCAAGGTCGACACCATGCTCTGGATCAGCCTCGGGCTGGTCACGGCACTGGGCAGTGCCACGATTTACTTTCACAGCGAAAGCTTCATCAAATGGAAGCCGACCGTGCTGTACTGGGTGATGGGCGCATCGCTGCTGGTGGGCGATTTGCTGTTCAAGAAAAACGGCATCAAGTCGCTGATGGGCGCGCAAATGACATTGCCTGACCCAGTCTGGCGCAAAGTCAATTTCAGCTGGGTGGCATTTTTTGCAGCGATGGGCTTTCTCAACCTGTGGGTTGCCTTCAACTTCCCGACCAGCACCTGGGTCAATTTCAAGCTCTTCGGCGGCATGGGGCTGATGCTGGTGTTTGTGGTGGTGCAGGCGTTTTTTCTCAACAAACACATCAAACCGGACACCACCTCATGAACAGCGCCGAAAGCCAAAACACCGCCTTGCCGGTTCGCACCCGGGAAATTGAGCAGCAACTGCGCGACAAGCTGCATCCGACGCGACTCGAAGTGCTGGACGAAAGCGCCTCGCACGCCGGCCATGCAGGCGCAAATGCACAGGGCTTTGGTTCGCACTTTCGTGTGCGTATTGCCAGTCCGGCATTTGCCGGAAAGAGCCGCGTGGCATGCCATCGGCTTGTGTATGATGCAATGCAAAATTTCATTGATCAGGGCCTGCATGCCCTGGCTATTGAGATCGTTGATGCGCATTGAGACAGCCCGACTGCCTTGATCTTTCGCAACAAGGCCCGGCTTCTGGCTGGCAACAATCAAACCGCTCACCCCCACTATTCCTCTAAGGATTTCGACTTGATCATGAATAAACAACTTTTACTGGCCACCGCCATGGCAAGCTTGCTGGCACTGGGCGCCACCGGCGCTATGGCGCAAAACGTCGCCATCGTCAACGGCAAGGCCGTTCCCAAAACCCGCCTTGATGCACTGGCCCAGCAGGTCGCCAAATCCGGTCGGCCGGTGACGCCTGAAATGGAAGGCCAGCTGCGCGAAGAAGTCATCGCCCGCGAAGTCTTCATGCAAGAAGCCGAGAAGCAAGGCATTGCCACCAGCGATGAATTCAAGACGCAGATGGAACTGGCGCGCCAGACCTTGATGATCCGCGAGTTGTTTGCCAATTACCAAAAAACCAACCCCGTTACCGACGCCGACCTCAAGGCTGAATACGACAAGTTTGTCGCTGCCAACGGCGGCAAGGAATACAAGGCGCGCCATATCCTGGTTGAAAAAGAAGCCGACGCCCAAGCCATTATTGCCAGCCTGAAAAAAGGTGCCAAGTTTGAAGACATCGCCAAGAAGCAGTCCAAAGACCCTGGATCGGGTGCCAATGGCGGCGATCTGGACTGGGCCAATCCATCGAGCTACGTGCCTGAATTTACCGAAGCGCTGCTCAAGCTGAAAAAGGGCCAGACCACCGATACACCGGTGAAGTCGCAGTTCGGTTACCACGTCATCCGGGTGGACGACATTCGCTCAGCAAAATTGCCGGCGTTTGAAGAAGTCAAGCCGCAAATCGCCCAGCAGATGCAGCAGCAAAAGCTGGCTGCATTCCAGGAAGAATTGCGCAAGAAGGCCAAGGTGGAATAAACCCGCGCCATGCGCCCTGAAAAAACGCGGCCTTGGCCGCGTTTTTTTATGCGCTGCTTTATTTGAGCGCCATCATCGCGAAGTCGTGGGCCGAAGCCCTCTACGGCACGGATGAATGACTGCGGTCACAACAAAGCCGCAAACCGTCACACCCGTGGCGGATCGGTTTCGCGTTCCGGATGACGGTGTCGCGCAACACCTTCAATGAACTTGGCGGCGGCCGCCTGGGCCTTGCTAGACATCGCCAAAATCAACCCTGGATCGGGCTTGCCGTCAGCCAGCGTGAGTGGCACGCCGGCTTTTTCAAGCAACGATTTGGACGCACCCAGCGCCAGGATCGTCTTGCCATGACGGTACTGGTCCTTGATAAATTCCATCGTGTGGCCGTCCTTGGCCAGCGTGTCAACGGCCGCCTGGCCGTCGGGCAACACCAACGCGTCAAACAAAAAGCCAGGCTCGTTTTCCAGCGAAGCATCGGCTTGCAGTACCTTGCCGCCATCGGCCTTGACACCGCCAATATGAGGCGCCACCAGACGCGGCACGGCACCGGCATCGAGCACTGCCTTTTGCAGCACTTCGACAGAATGAGCCTGCACGCCGGGTGCGATCAGCACAGCCACCTTGCGCCCTTTGATGGAACCATCCCCTGGCCTGGCCATCAGCGACAAAGTAGGCGATTTTGTAATTTCAGGCTTGGCCGGATTTTCCAGCGCACGCGGCATGGCGTCGGGCAGCGGGTCAATGCCCAAGCCCTCAGCCACCTTGCGCGCCAGTGATTCGGACGCGTTGCGCAGCATGGACACGGTGCGCTCACGAATTGCCGGCACGGTCACTTTGCTCAACTCAAAACGAAAACCAGCAGCAATATGCGCTTGCTCCACCGGCGTCTGGCTTTCGTAGAACAGCGTCGCCTGCGTGTAATGGTCGGCGAACTTTTCAGGTTTTCCGCGCACCTTGTCTTGCTCTTCACGCGCTTTCAGGCGGGCCGGAACGGTCACAAAGCCTTGACCTGCGCCGGCCTGGAACGGACAGCCGCCGCCCAGCGAATTGGGCTCGTACGCCACATTGCCCCGATGGACCGCCTGACGGTGCATGCCGTCGCGCTGGTTGTTGTGCACCTGATTGATCGGCGCGTTGATCGGGAGTTCGTGAAAGTTCGGTCCGCCCAGACGGGATATTTGCGTGTCCACATACGAGTGGATGCGGCCGGCCAGCAACGGGTCGTTGGAAAAGTCGATGCCAGGCACCACATTTGCCGTGCAAAACGCCACCTGCTCGGTTTCAGCAAAAAAGTTGTCGGGGTTGCGGTTGAGCACCATGCGCCCAACCGCCTGCACCGGCACCAACTCCTCGGGAATGAGCTTGGTCGAGTCCAGAATGTCAAAGCTGAATTGCTCGGCCTGTTCCTCGGTAAAAATCTGCAGTCCCAGCTCCCATTCAGGGTACGCGCCCGACTCGATGCGCTCCCACAGGTCGCGCCGGTGGTAGTCAGGGTCAGCGCCTGAAATCTTGACGGCTTCGTCCCAAACCAGCGAGTGCGTGCCGTATTTCGGATTCCAGTGGAATTTCACGAATACCGACTTGCCTTCTTCATTGACCAGCCGATAGCTGTGAACGCCAAAGCCCTGCATGGTGGCCAGACTACGCGGAATGGCGCGGTCTGACATCTGCCACATCAGCATGTGCGTGGACTCGGGCATCAGCGAGACAAAGTCCCAGAAGGTG
This sequence comes from Polaromonas sp. CG_9.5, assembly GCF_035984465.1. NCBI lineage: Bacteria > Pseudomonadati > Pseudomonadota > Betaproteobacteria > Burkholderiales > Comamonadaceae > Polaromonas > Polaromonas sp. CG_9.5. The sequence continues at coordinate 5,437 of NZ_JAXCHR010000028.1, read as the reverse complement.
TCGTGCGCGCTGGCAGCCTGCGGCATCTGGTGGTTGGGCTCTGGCTTGACGGCATGCACCAGATCAGGAAACTTCATGGCGTCCTGAATAAAGAACACCGGCATGTTGTTGCCGACCAAATCCCAGTTGCCCGCGTCGGTGTAGAACTTCACGGCAAAGCCGCGCACATCGCGCGCAGTGTCTTTGGAGCCGCGCTCGCCAGCCACGGTAGAAATGCGCACGAACACCGGCGTGATCTTCCCGGCTTCCTGAAATGGCGCGGCTTTGGTGTGCTCGGTCAGTGGCGCATAGCACTCGAAATAGCCGTGCGCACCCGAACCACGTGCATGCACGACGCGCTCGGGAATGCGCTCGTGGTCAAAGTGCGTCAGCTTTTCGCGCAGGATGAAGTCTTCAAGCAAGGCCGGGCCGCGCAGGCCGAACTTGAGCGAATTCTGGTTGTCGGCAATCGCCACGCCTTGATTGGTCGTGAGCACCTGGCCGGCAGAATCAACGCGCACCCGATCCAGCGTGCCGATGGTGGCGTTGACGCCTTCAGGCGCTACGCCGCCGGTTTTGTCAGAGCTGTTGGCTTCAGACACGGTACTGGCGCCGGGCAAGCGCGACTCGGGCTCGACGGTGGCACCAGGCTGGGGCGCCATGGCGTTTTCAAAGCCATGTTCGGCGGCTTTGGTCGGGTTAAAAGGCATGCCAGCTGCCAAGGCTTGCGTTTGCGCCATTTTTTGCGCCAGTGCGTCGTTACCGGCACTGCCAGTCATTTCGGCCGGGCCGCTGTCGGTGTTGCGGGCGGGCGCCTTGGCGGCGGCTTTGTTTTCAGCGGAATCTTTGCGGCCATTGGCCGGGGGCTTGGGTGAAGTCATGGTCGGCTTTAATGAGGAGTTGTTGCTGGCAAAAACGCCAACCACCACCTTAGCCAGAGGCCCGCCAGGACGCTGTAGGACGCGGCCCCCTGCAAAAGCCAGCATTTTCTCAAGCCCGTAGTTGTCCCCGGATCATGTGGATAACTTTGTTGATAACGCACTGAAAAGTGTCGCAAAGCGTGACAGGGCAAGGCTTTCAGCACGATGCCTGTATTTTGGGCGATTGGTGCAAACGCTGCTTCCCGCCCTATCCAGCTCAACCCGCGTCGGCGCAGCGTGCGGATTATTTCAGCAGGTTCACCAGCATCAACACGCCAATCAGCACTGGCTGATGCAGCAAGTAATAGCTCAAGCTCCAGCGACCCAGCCAGGCCAGTGGCTGACCGGCACGGCCCACGGGCCGGTTCATCCACTGCGGTCGACACCGCAGCACCCATTGGCCGGCGGCCATGCCCCACCACATCACACCCAGCCACGGAATAACCGGCACGTAGTCTTCAGTAATCGGCTTGCGGCTGATCAAACCGAGCCAGTTAAACCAGTTTTGATTAAGAAATTCGGCTTGGGCGCTTATTCCGTGGACATAGACAGCTATGAACTTCATAGCAATGGCCAAACCACCCAGCCACCACAGCCAGCGGCCCCAGCGCGCCGTCAGGCGAACGATGAGCAGCATCACGGCCATGCCATGCAGCACGCCAAAGTAAATAAAGGTTTGCGGGTACATCAGATAAGAGCCGGCGCTGACCAGCAGCGCGCTGCCCGCCACCAGCGCCCAGCGCCGCCAGAACCTAGGCCAGCTCTGGCTTTGCTGAACGGCCACTGCCTGACCCCAACCCGCCGTAAACAGAAACAGGCTGACGATGGCGGTGCGTTGCCAAGTCCAGAAAGGATCGACATAAAAATTCTGCGTCAGATAGCCAAAATGGTTCAAGTCAAAGCACACATGGAAAACAGTCATCCAGACAATGGCCATGCCGCGCAGGGCGTCGAGAGAGTCAAAACGGCGAAGGTTCATGGCCCAAGTTTAAGCAGATGTTTTTTTGCCTCACTGTGGCTGGGTTGGTAAAAACCCTAGGTGCCTTACGCGTTGCGCTTGCTACCATTTGCTGCAATTAATAGAACGGTCGTTCTATTTTTAAACCCAGAGATGAAAAAGCATGAAAACACTTTATTTGTTGAGCACGGTGGCTGCAGCGTCATTACTTGTGGCCTGCGGCGGCGGCGATTCAGCGACCAACCTGGGCACGGTCGATACCAGCCCCGTGCGAGGCGCGCTGATCCAGAATCCCCCGCCACGTACTGCTTTTTTCACGGCCAGCGACTTCACCGCAAAGCTCAACGCAAGCGATAACGGCCGCAACTTGCTGGCCATTGCAGGCAAACCCAAATGCGGCGTCGATGTGCAGTACATCAAGTACGGCACCGTCGGCGGCGCTGGAGAACCCACCGACGCGTCCGGCGCACTCATGACGCCGTCCGGCGGCCCGGGCTGCACAGGCAGCCGCCCCATCGTGCTCTACGCGCACGGCACCACTACCGTCAAGAGCTACAACCTGGCCAACTTGCTTGACGGGAATGCGCCGGCTTACTCGGAAGCGGCCTTGATTGCCGCCACCTACGCCGCGCAGGGTTACATCGTGGTGGCACCCAACTATGCGGGCTACGACTCCTCCAAACTGGCCTATCACCCCTACCTGAACGCCGACCAGGAATCCAAAGAGATGATGGACGCCCTGAGCGCCGCACGCAAAGCCTTGCCAGGCTTGCTGCAACCCGTGCAGGACAGCGGAAAACTGTTTATTACCGGCTATTCGCAAGGCGGCCATGTGGCCATGGCCACCCACAAGGCGATGCAGGCCGCCGGCCAGACCGTCACGGCCAGCGCCCCCATGTCAGGGCCGTATGCACTGGCAGCGTTTACCGATGCCGTGTTTTACGGCAACGTCAACCTGGGCAGTACGATTTTTACGCCCTTGCTGCTCACCAGCTACCAAAAGGCCTACGGCAATATCTACAGCAACCTGACCGATATTTACGAGCCGGCCTATGCCAGCGGCATCGACACCCTGTTGCCCACCGATACGCCGCTGTCGACCTTGACGGCACCGGGCGGAAGGCTGCCACAAACCGCGTTTTTCAGCAGAACGCCGCCCACCGCACCCGCCGGCTCAGGCCTGCAGCCCATCCTGAACGCCATCAGCCCGCCCACATCACCGCCCGCACTGGCTCCCTTGTTTGCATTGGGCTTTGGCACCAGCAACCTGATCACCAACACTGCGCGCCTGAACTACCTGCTTGATGCCATTGCCAATCCTGATGGCGCAGTGCCCAACGTCACCAATGGTGCGCAACCCGTTGACCCCAAGTACCCCGTGCGAATTGCGGCCAAAAAGAATGACCTGCGCAACTGGAAACCCACCAGCCCGGTGCTGCTTTGCGCCGGCAGCGGTGACCCCACGGTCTTCTACAGCGTAAACACCGAGTTGATGCAGGGCTTCTGGTCGGCGCCGTCACCGGCAGCGCTGGCCCCAGGTTTGCTGACAGTTCTCAATGTCGATTCGACCCCCACCAGCGCAGCCGACCCCTTTGCCGCCGCCAAGGCAGGTTTCGGCATGGCAAAAACCGGCACGGCAAAGGCCGCCATTGCCGCAGGTGCCAGCGATGGCGGTGCTTCTGCGGTCACGCAGGCGTACCACGGCGGACTCGTGCCGCCGTTCTGCAACGCGGCAGCACGCGGTTTCTTTCAGCAAGTAGAGGCCGCTACGGCTGCCCGGTAAATAAATACTCAAAGGAAAATAACCCATGAACACCAGGTATTTATTCCTGACCAGCATGCTGGCCGCGTTGGCTGCAAGCCCTGCGCTGGCACAGCAAAACACCATCAAGCTCGGAATTTCCAACGTCCAGCCGCATTCCAGCACCAGTGATTTTTCAGGCCCCTTTACGCCTGCGGGCATCAGCCTGGAAGTTCGCGACAAAACTACGCCGTTCTTTTCGTACACGCGCGAAATCGACGACCAATGGAATGTGGAGCTGGCTCTGGGTATTCCGCCCTCGCACGACATTGCACTGAAGGTCAACAATGCAGCGTTGCCCGCCAGCGCGCAGGCCCTGTCGGGCCAGGTAGGCGCAAAAGTGCGGCAGGTTGCACCCACTATTTTCGTGAACTACAAGTTTCTCGAAAAAACCAGCCCGTGGCGTCCCTTCGTTGGCGTGGGCGTCAACTACACCCGGTTTGACAAAACCAGCTCGACCGCTGCCGGCAATACCTTGAATGGCGGAGCGACCTCCATCTCGCTGGAAGATTCAGTCGGCCTAGCGCTTCAGGGCGGCCTCGCCTACCAAATCAACAACCAGTGGTCGGTGTCCGCCGCGCTGGCCACGGCGCGCGTGAAATCCAAGATAACCACCAACACGCTGGGCATCGAACGTACCGCTGACATCAAATTCAGCCCCATGGTGTTTACGGTCGCGCTCGGTTATTCGTTTTAAAAAAATCTGGTTAAAAGCAAAAAAGGGGTACGACGTACCCCTTTTTTTATGCGCCAAAACACCATGGCGGCCAGCAAAGATCAACTTCGGCATCCCCCATCGCCATAATTCAGGCCATGCATCTCCCGCCCCAAATTACACGACTCTCGCAGGCAGGCCACGACTGCCTGCAACTCAAAACCCGCCACGGCACCGCCACCCTTGCCTTGCACGGCGCGCATCTGCTGTCCTGGGTGCCTGCAGGCCAACGCGATGTGTTCTGGCTGTCGCCCCAGTCCGCACCTGAACCGGCGGCCATTCGCGGCGGCGTGCCGGTGTGCTGGCCGTGGTTTGCCAAGCAAGGCATGCCTGCCGAAGCGCTGCAGCACGGCCCGGTGCGCAATCTGCCCTGGCAAATCAGCGCGGTTCATGCCAGTAGCGACGATGAAGTCAGTCTGAGCTTGATGCCCCGCGAACAGGTTTCACTTGCGCCCAATTTGCGGGTGAGCCTGCGCATCACGCTGGGTAAAACCTTGCATCAGACATTGCACACACGCAATCTGGGCAGCCAGCCTTTTCAGCTGACGCAAGCGCTGCACAGTTATTTTTCCGTCAGCGACGCCACGCAAATCAGTATTGAAGGCTTGAATAATCTGCCCTACCTGGACAAGCTGCGCGGCATGACGCCCGCTATTCAACAAGTCCCGTTTGCCCTCGACCAGTCGTGCGACCGCATTTATCACCATACCGCGCCCAGCGCCACCCACCGCTACAGCCTGACTGACCCGGTCTGGAAACGCCGCATCGTGATTGACACCCAGGGCAGCGCGTCGGTGGTGGTCTGGAATCCGGGCAGCGAAGGCGCCCAAGCCATGCCCGATGTGCCGGATGCGGGTTGGCAGGATTTTTTCTGTATCGAAGCCGCCAATGCCGGGCCTAACGTGATTGACCTTGCACCAGGCGCAGAACATCAGCTCGCGCAGACTTTAAGCATCATTTAGCCCACTGGCGCATGGCGGACTCAAATCTGAAGTGCAACACCTTTATTCAACTAAGGTGTGAAGATGAAAAAACTCCAGCAGTATCAGCAACTTCAGCTGCAA
>NZ_JAXCHR010000027.1:0-31116 GCF_035984465.1 Polaromonas sp. CG_9.5 | reverse complement strand
CTTGAGGTCTACCGCAATTTGTTGCTCAACTACCACCCCTCGCCCGCTACTATTCAATGATCCCTGTGTTGCGCTTGGACTTGAAACTGCCCAATGCAGACGTGCGCAGCCAGCTATTCTTTCAATAGCATTCAAGTCATTTCAGCTGCTCGCCCGCACGACCAGCTCGTAACCCAGGTCAACACAGGGCGAAGCCACGGGCTCGCCATTCATCAGCGCCAGCAGCATGCGGGCCGCTGCCGTGCCCATGTCGGCGCGCGGCGTGCGCACCGTGGTTAACGGCGGCAGCATCTGGTCGCTGCCGGTCAGGTCGTTGAAGCCGGCCACGGCCACGCGCTGCGGCACGGCCAGCCCCAGGCGCAGCGCCGCCAGCAACGCGCCCTGCGCCAGGTCGTCGTTGCAGAAAAAAATTCCATCCACATCGGGCTGCTCGCGCATGATCTGCGCGAACATCTGCGCGCCCAGCGCCATTGATGACGGCGCGGGGTTCAGCCATTCCAGCGCCGCATCATGCAGGCCGGCCGCGCCCATTTCGCGCCGCCAGCCGTCGAGCCGCTGCAGCGTGCGTGCATCGAGCTGCGCGGCGGCAAAAGCGATGCGTCGGCGGCCTTGCGCCAGCAAATGCGCCGTCATGGCCGCGCCCGCTTCCAGCTGCGAAAAGCCGACGCTGTACACGCCCGTCGCGCAGGTCAGCTCCATCAAATGCACACACGGCACGCCGCTTTGGGCAATCAGCGCGCGGGCGGCGTCCGTGCGTTCAAGCCCCGTCACCAGCAGACCAGCCGGGCGCTGCAGCAGTTGCTCGCGCAGCAGCAGCTCTTCTTCGTCGAGGTTGTAGTGCGTCACGCCCATCAGCGTCTGGTAACCGGCCGGGCGCAGGCTGCGCTGCACGGCTTCAAACACATCGACGAACAGCGCATTTGACAGCATCGGGATCAGCACCGTGACATGCGTGCTGCGCTGCGACGCCAGCGCGCGGGCCGCCGGGTCGGGCACATAGCCCAGCGTGCGCGCCGCCGCCTGCACCCGCTCGACCAGGTCCGGCGCGACCGCACGCTCGCCGCGCAGCGCGCGCGACACGGTGATCGGGCTGACACCGGCGGCCTGCGCCACATCAGACAAAGTGACGCGGCCCGTAGCGCGCGAACGAAGAGGTGCTGAAGTCATGAATCCTAGGGAAACTACTGAGATATTGATGGGGGATGCTCGCATAGGATAGCGCTATCCCACGGTGAGCGCCAGCCGGAAAATCCCTGATCTGCTTTTTGCAGGCCGTTGTTTAAATTGATTTTCCCGGCGTTCATCTTTTATTTTGATCCACCCGGATAGCGCTATCCAAACTTTGAACTTATGACGGAATCTTTGGTAATCATGGGCGTGGCCGGTTGTGGCAAGTCCAGTCTGGGCGCTGCCGTGGCGCAGGCTACCAGCTTGACGCTGGTCGAAGGCGACGACTTTCACAGCCCTGCCAGCCGCGCCAAGATGAGCCAGGGCATTGCCCTGACGGACGCCGACCGCGATGGCTGGCTTTTTGTGCTGGGCGATCAGCTGCGCGCCCACCCGCAAGGCCTGGTGCTGACCTGCTCGGCTTTGAAACTTTCCTACCGCGAGCGCCTGCGCCAGGCCGCGCCCGGACTGCGCTTTGTGTTTCTTGACATCAGCCGCGAGGAATCGCAGGCACGGGTGTCAGCGCGGGCGCAGCAGCATTTTTTCTCGACCACGCTGGTGGACAGCCAGTTCGCCACGCTGGAAAACCCCACGGGCGAAGCCGGCGTGTTGCGCGTCGATGCGCTCAAACCGCTGGCCACGCTGCAGGCCGAAGTCTGCCAATGGCTGGACACGCACAAGGAGCCAACATGCACAACGAAGCCCTGATCGAAGTTCCCAAAAGCCGCTTCCAGCGCATCAGCAACATGCTGCTGGCCGGGTGCCTGGGCGTGATGGCGCTGGCGGTGTTCGTCAACGTCGTGCTGCGCTACGGCTTTAGCAGCGGCCTGCCCGCCAGCGAAGAACTGTCGCGCCTGCTGTTCGTCTGGATGGTGTTCATCGGCGCGACCGCTGCCTATCCGGCGGGCGAGCACATGGCCTTCACCAGCCTGGTCGGCATGCTCAAGCACCGGCCCGCACTGTTCATGAGCGTGACGATTTTCATTCGCCTGCTGGTGCTGCTGGCCTGCGCACTCATTGGCTGGGGCGCGTGGCAACAGGTGGTGGTCGGCTATGGCAGCCAGTCGGTGGTGCTCGGCTATTCGACCGCGCTGCTGCCGCTGCCGGCCTTTTTGTGCGCCACGGCCATCGGCCTGATGGCGCTGTTCGAGATCATCCAGCGCACGCCGCTGGACCTGGGCCACAACGTGGAAGTCGAGTAACACCATGAGCAACGAAGGCCTCGCATTCATCGTTTTTTCCGTCGGCATGCTGACGCTCATGGGCATCGGCATGAACATGGGCCTGGCGCTGGTGCTCACGGGCGCGGGCATGGCCTGGGTGCTGGACTTCTGGGACACCCAGCTGCTGGCGCAAAACCTGGTCGCCGGGGTGGACAGCTTTCCGCTGCTGGCCGTGCCGTTTTTCATCCTGGCCGGCGAGTTGATGAACTCCGGCGGCATCAGCCAGCGCATCATCGCCATGGCGCAGGCCTGGGTCGGCCACATTCGCGGCGGCCTGGGCTATGTGGCGATTGGCGCGTCGGTGCTGATGGCCAGCATGAGTGGCTCGGCACTGGCCGACACCGCCGCGCTGGCGACCATTTTGCTGCCCATGATGCGCAAGCAAGGCTACCCGATGCACACCTCGGCCGGGCTGGTGGCCTCGGGCGGCATCATCGCGCCCATCATTCCGCCATCGTTGCCGTTCGTGATCTACGGCGTGACGACCAACACCTCGATTTCGTCGCTTTTTCTGGCCGGCATCGTGCCCGGCATCGTCATGGGCGTGGGCCTGATCGTGGCCTGGAAACTGGTGCTGCGCAACACCGACCTGCCCGAAGGCCAGCCGCTGCCGATGCGTGAACGGCTGCGCGCCACCGCCAAGGCTTTCTGGGCGCTCTTGATGCCGATCATCATCATCGGCGGCATGAAGACCGGCATCTTCACGCCGACCGAAGCGGCCGTGGTGGCCGCGTTTTATGCGCTGTTTGTTGCGCTGTTCGTGCACCGCGAAATGAAGCTGCCCGAGATCCAGGGCGTGCTGGTACGCGCCGCCAAGACAACCGCCGTCGTGATGTTTCTGTGCGCCGGCGCCCAGGTCGCCAGCTACATGATCACGCTGGCCGACCTGCCCAGCACGCTGACCGGCTGGCTCGGGCCGCTGGTGGACAGTCCGCGTTTGTTGATGCTAGTGATGATGATTGCGCTGGTGATTGTGGGCACCGCGCTCGACCTCACGCCGACCATCCTGATCTTTGCGCCGGTGATGCTGCCGATTGCCGTCAAGGCCGGCATCGACCCGGTGTACTTCGGGCTGATGTTCGTGCTCAACGGCGCGATTGGCCTGATCACGCCGCCGGTCGGCACGGTGCTCAATGTGGTGGCCGGCGTGGGCCGGATGCCGCTGCACCAGGTGATACGCGGCGTGAATCCGTTTTTGATTACCTACACGCTGATCCTGTTTTTGTTCGTGTTGTTCCCGCAGATCGTCACCGCGCCCGTCGCGTGGATGCGCTGAATCCCTGTTCCTTTCACCCATAACTCCAGGAGACTTCCCCATGACTTTTCTTCGTCGAACCCTTGTCGCCGCTGCCGCCGCTGCGGTGCTGAGCGCCTCGTTTTCCGCGCTGGCGCAGGACATCAAACCGCGCCTGATCCGCTTCGGCTACGGCCTGAACGAGCAAAGTAACCAGGGCCGCGCGGCCAAGGTGTTTGCCGATGCGGTTGAAAAAGCCTCGGGCGGCAAGATGAAGGTGCGCGCCATCGGCGCCGCCGCGCTCGGCCCCGACACCCAGATGCAGCAGGCCCTGATCGGCGGCGCGCAGGAAATGATGGTCGGCTCGACCGCCACGCTGGTCGGCATCACCAAGGAAATGGCGCTGTGGGACACGCCGTTCCTCATCAGCAATGTCAAGGAAGCCGATGCGCTGCTCGACGGCCCGATCGGCGACAAGATCAAGGACAAGCTGCAGGAAAAAGGCCTGGTCGGCCTGGTGTACTGGGAAAACGGCTTTCGCAACCTGACCAACAGCAAGCGCCCGGTCACCAAGGTCGAAGACCTCGACGGCATCAAGCTGCGCGTGATGCAGAACAACGTGTTTTTGAACAGCTTCAAGACGCTGGGTGCCAACGCCATTCCGATGGCGTTTTCCGAGTTGTTCGGCGCGCTGGAAACCAAGACCGTCGACGGCCAGGAAAATCCGTACAACACGATTTTGTCGAGCAAGTTCTACGAGGTGCAGAAGTACCTGACGGTGACCAACCACGTCTATAGCCCGTGGATCGTGCTGGTCAGCAAGAAATGGTGGGACCAGCTGTCCAAGGCCGAGCAGAAAGTGCTAATGGACGCGGCCAAGACCAGCCGCGAGTTTGAACGCAAGGACACGCGCGAAGAGGCCTCCAGGGCCATGGCCGACCTCAAGTCCAAGGGCATGCTGGTCAACGAGTTGTCGCCGATTGAGGCCGAGCGCATGCGCAACAAGCTGACCGGCGTGTATGCCCAGATCGGCACCGAAGTCGGCATGGACCTGTGGAACGAAACCCAGAAGGAACTGGGCCGGATTCGCGGCGGCAAGTAAACCAGACGCCGCGCCGGTCAACCCCGCCGGCAGACACTGAAACGGGGCTGTTGCAGCCCCGTTTTTAATGAAAAGTGCCGCTTGCGCAATAGCCACGTGCGCAAGCTGCTATTTTTATAGTAGCAATCAGCCTGTTTGGCAGCTACCGCCATTTCGGCTTGTCGCCGTGGCAACACCTGTCGTTGCGCCCGCCGTTGTAGGCTGTCAGGCCTTGCATTTCGCATTTCACTGGCAACCTTCACCCGGAGACAACCGCATGCACATTCCTTCCCTCCAAGACATCGTCAGCGCCGAAGAATGGCAGTTGCGCTGCGACCTGGCTGCCTGCTACCGGCTGGTGGCGCTGTACGGCTGGAGCGACCTGGTGTTCACCCATATCAGCGCCAAGCTGCCCGAATCGGTGTCAGGCGCGGGCGCGCACCATTTTTTGATCAATCCCTACGGCCTGATGTTTGACGAAATCACGGCGTCCAGTCTGGTCAAGGTCGATGAGCAGTGCAACAAGGTGATTGACTCGCCCTTTCCCGTCAACCCGGCCGGTTTTGTGATTCACAGCGCCGTGCATGCTGCGCGGCCTGACGCCACTTGCGTGCTGCACACCCACACCCGCGCCGGCGTGGCCGTGAGTGCGCAGGCCGGCGGCGTGCTGCCCATCAGCCAGCAATCGACCTTTGTGCTGGCGTCGCTGGCCTACCACGGCTACGAAGGCGTGGCGTTTCGCGACGACGAAAAGCCGCGCCTGCAGGCCGACCTGGGCGCTGCCAACTTCATGGTGCTGCGCAACCACGGCCTGCTGGTGGTGGGCAAAAGCATTGCCGATGCGTTTTTGAGCATGTACACGTTCGAGAACGCCTGCCGCATCCAGATTGACGCGCAGGCCGGCGGCGGCGCACTGACGCAGGTCAACCCGCAGATTCTGCAGGGCGTGTCGCAAGCCATGCGGGTGCAAACCGGCGGGCTGGGCGGCGCGTTTGTCTGGCCGTCGCTGATCCGCAAGCTCGAACGCCTGGACACGGCCTACCGCACCTGATGCGCGCCGCTTGAGCGGCAGCCAGCCGGGCCTCAGTGCGTCTTGAATTCCTCGGCGCTGAGCCGGAACCGCCGCAGCTTGTCGTACAGCGTCTGCTTGGACAGGCCCAGCGCGCGGGCCGCGACGCCGACATCGCCGTGGTGGCGGCGCAGGCTTTCAATCACCATGCCGCGCTCAAAATGCTCGACCTGCTCGGGCAGGGTGTGCGGCATGTCGCCCGGCTGCGCGCCCAGGTTGAAGGGGTCAATCGTCAGGCCCAGCACAAAGCGGTCGGCCACATTGCGCAGTTCGCGCACGTTGCCCGGCCAGTCGTGGGCCATCAACTCGGCCAGTTGCCCGCTGTTCAGCTCAGGCGCGCTTTGCTGGTAACGGCTGGCGGCCAGCAGCGCGAAATGCGCAAACAGCAGCGGAATGTCTTCGCGGCGCTCGCGCAGCGGGGGCAGCTCGATAAACGCCACGCCCAGCCGGTAATACAGGTCAGCGCGAAACTTTTGCTGGTCACTGAGCAGCTTCAGGTCTGCCTTGCTGGCGGCCACCACGCGGCAGTCAATCGCCACCGGCTTGTTCGAGCCCACCCGCTCCACCGTGCGCTCTTGCAGGGCGCGCAGGAGTTTGATTTGCACCGACATCGGCATGCTTTCGATCTCGTCCAGAAACAGCGTACCGCCCTGCGCGTATTCAAATTTGCCGATGCGCATTTTGCTGGCACCGGTGAACGAGCCGACTTCATGGCCAAACAATTCACTGTCGGCCAGCGCTTCGGGCAGGCCGCCGCAGTTCAGCGGCACAAAATTGGCGCGCCGCCGTTGGCTGTGGTCATGCAGGCAGCGCGCCACCAGTTCCTTGCCGGTGCCGGTTTCGCCGTAAATCACCACATCGGCCGGGGTGGACGCCAGCGCCATCACGGTGCGGCGCACACGCGTCATTTGCGGTGAACGGCCGATCAGCGCCGCCTCAATGCCGTGCCAGTTCTCCAGCTGGTGGCGCAGTTGCTGCACCTGCAGCGTCAGCGCGCGCTTGTCGGCAGCGCGCCGCACCACGGCCACCAGGCGCTCGGACGAACAGGGTTTTTCGACAAAGTCATACGCGCCCGCGCGCATGGCCTGCACGGCCATCGAAATATCGCCGTGGCCGGTCATCAAAATTACCGGCAGTTCGGGGTCGATGGCATGCAGGCTGCGCTGCCATTCGGTACCCTGCATGCCGGGCAGTTTCACATCGCTCAGCACCACGCAGGCTTCGCCAGCGCCCAGCGCCGGGCTGACCTGCTCGACGCTGGCATAGGCCCTGACACCAAAGCCCGCCAGCTCCAGCGCCTGGCAGCAACCGACGCGCACGTCCTCGTCGTCCTCGACCACAACGACCTTGATGTCGGGCACCTGACTCATGATTTGATTTCCTTGGGTAATTCGGCAAGCGGCAACACCAGCGTAAAACAGGCACCGCCTTGTGGCAGGTTACACGCCTGCAGCGTGCCGCCCAGCTCCTGCATGCTGTGCGATGAAATCATCAGCCCCAGCCCCAGCCCCTGGCCCATCGGTTTGGTGGTGGTGAACGGATCAAACAGACGCAGAAAAATGGCGTCGCTGATGCCCGGCCCGGTGTCGGTCACGGTGATGCGGCACTGCCACTGGTCGGCGCATGCTTTCACCCGCAAACAACGCACGTCAGACTGCGCCATCGCGTCTATCGCATTGCCAAACAGATTCACCAGCACCTGCTCCAGCCGCACCGCTTCGGCCTGGGCCGTCAGGTCGGGCGGCGTGATGGCGACTTCCAGCGTCACGCCGGATTCGCGCAGCTTTTGCATCACCATCAGTTGCGCGCTGGTCACCGCTTGCTCGATGCCGACCGGCGCAAACGCAATCGCTGATTTGTACGAAAACGACTTGAGCTGCAGCGTCAGCCGCGCCATGCGGTCGACCAGCAGGGCGATGCGCCGCAGGTTGCTTCGCACGTCGTCCAGCCGCTGGTGTTCCAGCAGCACGCCAGCGTTGTCCGACAGCGTGCGCAGGGCCGCCAGCGGCTGGTTCAGCTCATGCACCATGCCGGCGGACATCTGGCCCAGCACCGCCATCTTGCCGGCATGCACCAGCTCGTTCTGGGCGGCGCGCAACTCTTCGGTACGCTCGGCCACCTTGGACTCCAGGCTGTCATGCGCTGCCTGCAGCGCCGCCTGATTCGCCAGCTTCAGGCGCGTGGTGCGCCGCCGCTGCAGCACCAGCATGGCCGCCAGCAGCAGCAAGGCCGCTGCCAGCCCGGTCATCAGCGCGCCGTCCATGCCGGTTTCCTGCAGTTGCGCGGCGTCGTCGAGCACAAACACCTGCCAGTGCATCGGCCCGTAAGCCCGCTGACTGCTGACAAACCGTTCGCGCTGTACGCCCAGCCATTGCAACCCCGACACCATCGTTTCGCTGGACTGCCAGCGCAACGCCTGCAGGGCAGATTCGCCATACGGCTGCGACTGCGCAATAGCGGCCAGCGCGCTGGCCGACAAAGCCGCCAGTGGCCGGTATTTCCAGTCGCTGCGAGTCGAAAGAATGACCACGCCCTGCGCATCGGCCACCACGATCTCTCCGGGCAGGCGTTTCCAGGCCAGCTCGGTCTGCGCCAGACTGACCTTGGCGACGCCCATGCCGCGCAGCCGCTGACCGTGGCGCAGCGCGTACGACAGGTAATAGCCGGCTTTGTGGCTGGTGGTGCCAACGCCATAAAACCGTCCGCGTCCTTGCGCCAGCGCATCGCGTACATAGGGGCGAAAAGAAAGATTCGTGCCCAGCGGGCTGCCCGGCTCGGCGGCGTCAGAAGCCGCCAGCGTCAGGCCTTGCTCATCAATGACGTACAGCGTGCTGGCCCCGGCCGTGTCGTTGATGCGGCGCAAATACTGATTGACTTCAGCGCGCAAGGCGCCGTCGCCGGGGCGGTCGAGCAGCTGGAGCACCGAGGGGCTGGTTTCCAGCAACGAGGGCAGGTATTCAAAGCGGGCCAGCTCGCCGTCCAGCGCCGCCGACACCACGTCCAGCCGGTGCCCTTGCGCTTCGTGCAGCTGCAGCATGGCGGCGCGCGTGGCCCCCAGGTAGCCGGCGGCCGCGACCAGCATCACGGCCAGCGCCGCACCCAGCCAGACGACCAGCCGCCTGGCCGCCCGGGTGCGCCCGCTGCCTGCGCTGCTGCGCTTGATTGTGCTCAAACCGTCTCCCGTTCCTGTTGTACGCCTGGCCCAGGCGCGACTTGGCCAGGCCTGCCGATTGTGCATCGGCCCGGCTAAAGCAAAGGGGTCAAGTCAGGCGGGGCGTCCAGAAACCTGTCCACACCTCGGACGAGGATTTGGACAGGGCGAACAGGGATAAAAAGCGGGGGAGTGGGAACAGGAATCAGAAAGGAATGACGGTCAGCGCCAAGCGCAGGGCAGGCTGCAGCGCGCCGTGTTGAGCGGGCGCGCCAGCCTGTGCGGCGCGCCCGGAATCAAGCTTGTCTCAGAGCGCCGTGCCGACAGGCATGTGCGTCACTTTGGCGTCGAGCACGGCTTCGGGCTCGTCCGCTTCGGCATCGGTTTCCTGGTTCAGGTGCCGGTGCATGCGCTCTACGTCCAGGTCGCCCGTCCACTTCGCCACCACCAGCGTGGCGACGCCGTTGCCGATCAGGTTGGTCAGTGCGCGCGCTTCGGACATGAAACGATCAATGCCCAAAATCAAGGCCAGACCGGCCACCGGCACCGCGCCAACCGCCGACAGCGTGGCCGCCAGCACGATAAAGCCGCTGCCGGTCACGCCCGCTGCGCCTTTTGAGGTCAGCAGCAGCACCAGCAGCAGCGTGATTTGCTGCATGAGCGTCATCGGCGTGTTGGTCGCCTGGGCAATGAAAATCGCCGCCATCGTCAGGTAAATCGACGTGCCGTCCAGGTTGAACGAATAGCCGGTAGGAATCACCAGACCGACCACCGATTTCTTGGCGCCCAGGTTTTCCATCTTGACCATCATGCGCGGCAGTGCCGCTTCGCTGGACGACGTGCCCAGCACGATCAGCAGCTCTTCCTTGATGTACTTGATGAACTTCCAGATCGAAAAGCCATGAAAACGCGCAATGCTGCCCAGCACCACAAAGATGAAAAACAGGCAGGTCATGTAGAAGGTCGCCATCAGCGCGCCCAGCGACACCAGCGACGCCACACCGTACTTGCCGATGGTGAACGCCATCGCGCCAAACGCACCGATAGGCGCCACTTTCATGATGTAGCCGACGATGGAGAACAGCACATGCGAGAACTTCTCGATGAAGTCAAACACCAGCGTGCCGCGTCCGCCAAACTTGTGCAGCGCAAAGCCAAACATCACCGCAATCAGCAGCACCTGCAAGATTTCGCCTTTGGCAAACGCATCCACCACCGTGCTCGGAATGATGTTGAGCAAAAAGTCAGTGGTGCTCGTCATCTTGCCGGGGCCGGTGTAGGCGGCAATGCTCTTGACATCAAGCGTGCTGGCGTCGATGTTCATGCCGGTGCCCGGATGCACCAGGTTGATGATGACCAGCCCGATGATCAGCGCCAGGCTGCTGACGACTTCAAAGTAAAGCAGCGCCAGGCCGCCGGTCTTGCCGACCTTTTTCATGTCTTCCATGCCGGCAATGCCGACCACCACCGTACAGAAAATGATGGGCGCAATGATCATCTTGATCAGCTTGATGAAGCCGTCGCCCAGCGGCTTCATGGCCGTGCCGGTCTCGGGGTAAAAGTGCCCGAGCAGCACGCCAATCACGATGGCCGTGATGACCTGGAAATAAAGCGAGCGGTAAAACGGCTTGTGGGTGGAATTTTTTTCCATGGATGTCTCCTGTTCAGGCGATGAAGTGAGGGGTAAAGCGGGCCGCCAACGCCCGGCGGGGCAGGCGCGCGGTAGCCGGGTTCATCGCCAGGTTGGGCAAAGGGGTGTTTTCCAGCGGGCTGGGGTTCAGGTTTTTTGGGGTCATGCATGTCTCCTTTTTGGGTCTTGTGCCCTGTTGCCCGACTGGTTTCGGACTGCGATAGATATAGCAAGCCCGATGCCAGCGTAAAGACGCCCGAAAAACGAATGCAAGTTCTTGATTTATAAAGACTTTTTTTGCCGGGTGGTCGAGCGCCAGGCTGAGACTCCGTAATGGCCGCAGGCCGGACATCCGGGCCGCCATACGCAGACATTAGTGAAAACCCTTAGTTCACTTTGCGATGCAGCGCGAACCCCGGACGCCCGGGCCGCAAAGCCGGGGCCGCCGAATCCATGTGGAAAGGAAAAGGGAATCGTGTGGATGCGGCGCAGCGCCAGCGGGATGCAGCCAAGCCAGCCCGCAATATCCCTGCGAGTGGTACGCAGGCAGCGCAAGCGTTGCGCCAGGCCCGCGAGTGCGCAAAAACCGCTGGCCAGCAGTTATGCCCCGGCCAGCTGGTATCAAAAGCCAGGTTTATGAACCAAAACAGCCACTGGCGCAATCAGTACGTGCGTTAGCAGCTATTTTATTTATAGCAAAATGGCAGGCATTCAACCGGGTGCCTGCGCCAATGTCAAACCTCGGTGGCCTGCGTTGTCGGCGCTGCGTCGGTGGCCGGGCTTTCAGCCGGCACATCGCCCTCGTCCACGGTGATGGCCATGCGCCGCAAGGATATGTTGCCAAAAATGGTGGCGAACGCCACATCTTTCGCGTCGCGGCCGCTGCCGATACGCACCAGCCGGTCGATGGGTGCCGAGCGGGTGCCGTCAAACAGAACCCAGCGGCCCTCCAGCCAGGCTTCAAACAGCGCATGAAAATCCTGCGGCGGTTCCTCAAAATGCACATACCCCACCACCAGCCGCGCCGGAATATTCAGCGCGCGGCACAGCGTAATGCCCAGGTGCGCAAAGTCGCGGCAAACGCCGACGCGCTGCACAAACACATCCTGCGCCGTGGTGGTTGACTTGGTGAAGCCGGGGGCGTATTCAATCGACTCGTAAATCCAGTCTTCAATTGCCTTGACGCGCTGCAGGCCGGGCGGCAACTTGCCAAACAGCTGCTGCGCTACCCGGCTCAAGGAATCGGATTCGCAGTAACGGCTGGGCATCAGGTAATGCAGCACCTCGTCGGGCACGGCAGTGACGGGCGTTTCGTCCAGGTGCAAGGGAACGTGCACGGCATTGAGCTGCACGCGGGCGTGGTAGTTAACGGTCAACACGCCCTTGGGCGCGTCCAGCCGGAAAAAACGGTTGCCGCTGCGCTCGTCATGAAAATTGCGCACCTTCGTGCTGGGCGTGATGGTCAGACGCTCTTCCTGAACCTCTTGCCCGGCGTGAAAGGCCGCTTCGATGTTGAAAAGAAAATGTGACGGGCTGTTGACCTCGTACTCCAGCTGACAATCAACAAGGGAAGTGTGCATAAAAGAAAACCGTTTTGAATTGAAGGAAATCGCAGTGAAAAAAGCGCGACGCGAGCCCTTTGAAAAGCCGGGCCGGAGTCAGCCGTTTATTCGCGCCGGCGGGCGGCGTGTTGCGAAGAATCAGACGCATTGAACCAGTGTTTGCAGGTTACCAGCACCACGTTCACAGCATGCGCCAGTATGCCGGGCGAGCCTGCAGAGCGCCGCGCCCGTATCCGGAACACCAGTAAAAACTCTGCAATGCGGGCCGGAAATCCGGGACGCCGTTCCTGCGCCAGGGCGGGCAAACCTGCTTTGCGTGGCTGCGGTGCCGGTGGCAAGCCGCCCAGCAAGCGCTGCTTGATGCGCGTCACGGCCCTGGATGGCGATGCCGAATCAGGGGTTTTCATTTATTTCATTATTTTCTTGGCCGCACCTACACCGAGGGCCGCCAGCACGATAAAAATCACCGCCAAAATCAGGAACAGCCCGAACAATATTTTGGCAATTCCAGCCGACCCCGCCGCCACGCCGGTAAAGCCCAAGGCACCCGCAATCAGTGAAATCACGGCAAAAATAATTGCATATTTAATCATTTTGTCTCCCTGCAAGGGTCAGTGTGCTGGCGATAAGCGCGTTGGCCGCCGTCCATGCCAGCGCACAATTCATGCGGCGTGGTTGCATGGTAAGAAACTGGCGCGATTTGTCAAATAAGCACCGCTCGTAGCACCCTGTAGGACAAGATGCCTTCATGCCCTTGTTTTGCTCTGTATTTAATAGCTGCACGAAGCCGACACCATTGCGCATAAAGGCTTTTTTCCAGACAGCGCCAGCCCGCATCGGCCTGCGAAAAAGTCGCTATTCATGATATCTGCCAGACTGTGCCGCTACCATGTCGGGCAAGGCGGTCCAAGTCGGCTTCAGACCGTGCCGGACAACCCGACGCGCGCAGCGGGCGGCTTTGCGTCACCGCGCCAGCCCCTTGCAACGCAGATTTTTTACCCCCTGATTCAGGAGATTTCAATGTCCTCTTTATTCGATTCCGTGCAGATCGGCGACCTGCTGCTGGCCAACCGCATCGTGATGGCCCCGCTGACGCGCAACCGCGCGCCCGATGCCATTCCCACGCCGCTGATGGCCGAATACTATGCCCAGCGTGCCACGGCGGGTCTGTTGATTACCGAAGCCACCGCCATCAGCGCCCAGGCGCAGGGCTATGCCGACGTGCCCGGCCTGTACGGCACCGAGCAGCTCGACGGCTGGAAGCGCGTGACCGCAGCCGCGCATGACGAGGGCGGAAAAATCGTGGTGCAACTCTGGCACGTGGGCCGCGTTTCGCATTGCGATTTGCAACCCGAAGGTGGCCAGCCGGTCGCGCCTTCAGCCATCACCGCCAAGACCAAGACGGTGCTGATGCGGGACGGCGTGCCGACCTTCGTGGCTACGTCCGAGCCGCGCGCGCTTGACGCTGGCGAGCTGCCCGAAATCGTGCACACCTACCGGGCGGCAGCGCTGAATGCAGTAGACACCGCCGGTTTTGACGGCGTGGAAATTCATGGTGCCAACGGCTATTTGCTTGACCAGTTTTTGAAGGACGGCTCCAACCAGCGCACCGACGACTACGGCGGCGCCATCAAGAACCGCGCCCGCCTGATGCTGGAAGTGACGCGCGCCATCGTGGACGCGATTGGCGGCGGCCGCACCGGTATCCGGCTGTCGCCCGTGACGCCCGCCAACGACGCCTTCGACAGCGACCCGCAGCCGCTGTTCGAGTACGTCGTCAAGCAGCTCGCCAAGCTGAATTTGGCCTATGTCCACCTCATCGTCGGTGCCACCGGCGGCCCGCGCGAGCTGCCCGAGCGCCCGTTCGACTACGCAGCGCTGAAGGCCGCCTACCGCACGGCGGGCGGCAAGGGGGCCTGGATGGTCAACAACGGCTACGACAAAGCCAGCGCCGAGCAGGCGCTGGAGGACGGCGCTGACCTGGTCGCCTTTGGCAAGCCGTTCATCGCCAACCCGGATCTGGTCAAGCGGCTGCGCCTGGATGCGCCGCTCAACGAGCCCGACAAAGCCACCTTCTACGGCGGCGGCGCAGAAGGCTACACCGACTATCCGGCGCTATCGAATAAATAGCTGGCAGCGCACGCCGCCATTGCGCAAGGCAGCTTTTTTACTTAATTTTTCACCAGAAACCATCCGTGTCCCTTCTTCTGCACAAACCGCGCATCCTGGTAGTTGAAGACGAGTCCGGCATTGCCGACACGCTGCAGTACGTGCTGGCCACCGACGGGTTTACGCCGGTCTGGTGCAGCACGGCCCAGCAGGCGCTGCAGGCGTTTTCTGCCGAGCTGCCGGCACTGGTTATTTTGGACATTGGCCTGCCCGACCTGAATGGTTTTGAGCTGTTCAAGCGCCTGCAGGCGCTGCCCGGCGGTGCCGGCGTGCCGATGCTGTTTTTGACCGCGCGCAGCGACGAGATTGACCGCGTGGTCGGGCTGGAGCTGGGCGCAGACGACTACATCGCCAAGCCGTTTTCACCCCGCGAACTGGTCGCCCGCGTGCGCGCCATCCTGCGCCGCAGCGAGCGCCCGCCTGCTGATTTGCAAAGCCCTCCCACTGCGTCGCCTGCTCCGCCAACCGCGCTGCCCGCTACGCCTTTTGCGCTGGACGAAGAGCGCCGCCATATCCGTTTTTATGGCCGCGTGCTCGAACTCTCGCGCTATGAATACGGCATCTTGCGGCTGCTGCTGTGCCGGCCCGGACGCGTGTTCAGCCGCGACGAATTGCTTGACCAGGTCTGGCAAGACGGCAGCGGCAGCATCGACCGCACCGTCGATGCCCACATCAAAACCCTGCGCGCCAAACTCAAGGCCGTTGCACCGCACGCCGAGCCGATCCGCACCTCGCGCGGTTCGGGCTATGCGCTGAGCGAAGACCTGCCGGCACAACTGCCTTGACTGCTTTGAACGCCCGCCCCGGCGCGGCCCCAAAGCGAGCCGCTGCGCGCACCACATGAGCAAGCGCAACCGCATCTTCATCGGCATCTTGCTGATTTATGCGATGGGCATTGGCTTCATGCTGTACCGCGTGGTGG
The DNA here is from genome assembly GCF_035984465.1 of Polaromonas sp. CG_9.5. NCBI lineage: Bacteria > Pseudomonadati > Pseudomonadota > Betaproteobacteria > Burkholderiales > Comamonadaceae > Polaromonas > Polaromonas sp. CG_9.5. The sequence goes on along the minus strand of NZ_JAXCHR010000027.1, from coordinate 15,908 downwards.
CCGACATTGACCCGCGCTACCGCGAGTCGGCTGAAGAATCTCTGGTGGAAACCTCGCAACTACTGGCCGGCCTGGTGGCGCAGGACGTGCAGGACGGCGTGATCGACACGCGCCGGCTGGTGCCGCTGTTCAAGACGCTGTATGCGCGCCAGTTTCATGCGCAGATTTACTCCGTCAGCAAAACCCGTTTTGAGATGCGCGCCTACGTCACCGACCGCGACGGCAAGGTGCTGTTTGACACGCTGGGCAAATCCGCAGGCAGCGACTTTTCGCAGTGGCGCGACGTGCGTCTGACGCTGCAAGGCCAGTACGGCGCGCGCTCGACCCGCGATGTAGAAAGCGACCCCGCCAGCTCGGTCATGTACGTGGCCGCGCCGATTTACGCGGACGGCCAGATCATCGGCGTTGCCACCATCGGCAAACCCGTGACCAGTTTTGGCCAGTTTGTCTCGGCAGCGCGCAAAAAAACGCTGTATGCCGGCCTGGTCTGGGCGTTCGGGCTGCTGATGCTGGCGGTGATTGTTTCGGTCTGGCTGGTGCGGCCTTTTGGCCTGACCGCCGACTACGTGCGCTACGTGCGCGCCCACGGCTGGCGCAGCCTGCCCCGGCTCGGGCGGCGTGCGCTGGGCGTGATTGGCGCGGCGTACAAAGACATGCGCGACACGTTGGGTGGGCGCAACTACGTGGCCGATTACGTGCAGACGCTGACGCACGAGGTCAAAAGCCCGCTGTCGGCCATTCGCGGCGCGGCTGAATTGCTGCAAGAGCCTGACATGCCGCAAGCCGAACGCGAGCGCTTTTTGTCCAACATCACCCGCGAGGCCGGACGCATCCAGGAAATGGTTGACCGCATGATGGAGCTGACCGCGCTGGAAACCCTGCGCTCGCTGGCGCGGGTCGAACCGGTGGCGCTCAAGCCGCTGCTTGAAGAGCTGGCCAGCGCCGCCCGCAGCGCCGCCGGGTCGCGCAGCATTCGCGTCGAAGTCGATGTGCAGGACGGCCAGGGTGCGGTGGTGGAAGGCGATGCATTTTTGCTGCGCCGCGCCCTGAGCAACCTGCTCGACAACGCCATCGATTTTTCGCCCGAAGGCGGCTGCGTGCGCATGTCGCTGCAGCGCACCGCCCGCACCGTGCGCGTGCAGGTGCAAGACAGCGGCCCCGGCATTCCGGACTATGCGCAAGAAAAAGTGTTTGAAAAGTTCTACTCGCTGGCCCGGCCGCATTCGCACAAGAAAAGCACCGGACTGGGCCTGGCCTTCGTCAAGGAAATTGCGTCGCTGCACCAGGGCCGCATCAGCTTGAGCAATGCGCCAGAGGGCGGTGCGCTGGCGGTTTTTTCACTGCCGCGCGCGGGGTTGTAAGGCTGCTAGAGGCATCCATTTTTCAGATACCGGCAGGTCATGGTCAGACCGCTGCGCGTGCCTGGCGCGAATAGTGCCACTGCAACAAAAGTGAGCAGACCCAAGGAAGCACCATGAACTCCAGCGCGGTGATCCAGACAATCCATTTGCCCAGCGCAATGAACCAGACCATGCCCTGCGAGATGTAGGGCAGCAGCGGGTTGGCAGCAATGTCCGCTGCCATTCTTGTCAGCATGACGGTCGCGGGGATTGCGAAACACAACACCAGAATCAAGGAAGTCAGCGCCACGCCGGCGCTGCTCAGCGCGCCCAAACGGGCGGCCAGCAGCAGGGCCAATGGCGTCGCAAAGAAGGGCGCGCCCCACACCCCGAGCACCACGGTGTCACCGCCTATCAAGAGGTTCAGCACCCAGCCGACCAGAAAAACCAGCCCGGCGTAGGCCATGGCAAAAACAACATACGGAACAAAGCGCTTCATGGGTTCTCCAGCGGCGGGGGTGGAAGGTCAAGGGTGGCAAAGCTGATTCACTGCGATGACACGCCAAGAAAAAAATGGGCATCACCCGCGCACCTTGGAAAAGCCGCAGCGCGCAGGCTTTTTACTATAAAAATAGTAGCTGATAAAGCAGGCAGGCTGTGCGCAAGCGGCACTTTTAATTGATTTTTGGGTGTCGTCATGCGCTAACGCAGTGATTTTTCCGTCATGTGAGTCGAACGACTGATTCCTGCCTGCCTAGATAACCCAAAGCCCGATTCTGCGGCACTGCCACGCTACCCCCCGTACAACCCAGCCTTCACACCGACTTCACACAAGCTTCCCGAAAGCTTCAAACCGGCTTCTCTGGCGCTGGCGATGCTTGGGGCCATGCACTCTTGCATGTCTGCCCAGAAAGAACCGCCATCATGGAGTCCACCCTTTTCCGCCCAGCCGTCAGCGCGCGCTGGCTCTGGAGCACCACCGCCACGCTGTCCGCCCTTTGCTTCATCACGCTGGCGCTGCATCCGGCGCAGGCGCAAGACCTGGACGCGCCCCGGCTCAAGACCGAAAGCCCGTATTTTTTCGTCAAAAGCAGCGAGCCCGGCGTAGACCAGTTGCCGCTCAAGTCAACGCAGGTGGAGGTGCGCGTCTCGGGCGTGATTGCCGATGTCACCGTGACCCAGCGCTACAAGAACGAAGGCCAGCGCGCCATTGAAGCGCGCTACGTGTTTCCGGGCTCGACCCGCGCTGCCGTTTACGGCATGAACGTGCGGCTGGCAGACCGGCTGATTACGGCCAATATCCGCGAAAAGCAGCAGGCCCGCATTGCCTACGAAAACGCCAAAAAAGAAGGCAAGACCGCCGCCTTGCTGGAGCAGCAGTTGCCCAATGTGTTCGAGATGAATGTCGCCAACATCCTGCCCGGCGACGACATCCAGGTCGAGCTGCGCTACACCGAGTTGCTGGTGCCGCAGTCGGGCAATTACCAGTTTGTTTTTCCCACTGTGGTCGGGCCGCGCTACAACAGCGCGCAATCAAGCCAGGCCCGCGCCGGCTGGGTCAGCCAGCCTTGCCTGGGCGCGGGCGAAGCCTCGGCCACGGCGTTTGACATCAAAGTGGCGCTGGCCACGCCGATTGGCCTCAAAGAAGTGCATTCCGGCACCCACGCGATTGACGTAAAAATGAATGACAAAGAGCACGCTGCGGTGTCGCTGCGGCCCGGCAGCAGCAGCGGCAACAACCGCGACTTCATCCTGGATTACCGGCTGGCCGGTGACCGGATTGAGTCGGGCGTGATGCTCTATCAGGGCACGCCGGGCAGCGGCAACACGGCAAGCGGTGGCGAGAACTTTTTTCTGGCCATGATCGAGCCGCCAAAACACATTGCCGCACAAGCCATCAGCCCGCGCGAATACCTGTTTGTGGTCGATATTTCCGGCTCCATGCACGGCTTTCCTCTGGACACGGCCAAAGAATTAATGCGCGAATTACTGGGCAAATTGCGCCCCAGCGACAGCTTCAATGTGCTGCTGTTTTCGGGCAGCAACCGCATGCTCAACGCCAAATCGGTGCCCGCCACGCAGGCCAATATTGCGCAAGCCACGCGCACTATTGACGAGATGGGCGGCGGCGGCAGCACCGAGCTGATTCCGGCCTTGCAGCGCATTTATGCCGAACCCAAGGCGACCGATGTGTCGCGCACGGTGGTGGTGGTGATTGAAGGCCAGAGCGCCTCGGGCCCTTACCGCAACGCGGTGCCGGTTGCCATCAACACAGGCCAGAACACGGCGGCGCTGCGCTACCTGTGGGCGCGCCACCGCATTGCCAGCCTGTCAGACCAGGAAGCGCTGGAAGGCGGCGATGTGTACCGCCAGCGCATCACCGAACTCGGGCTGAACTACAACTTGCTGACGCAATACACCAGCTTTCTGGCGGTGGACGAAGTGGTGCGCAACGCCCAGCCGCAGGGCGCTGCCGGCGTGAACCAGCCTTCGCCGCTGCCGCAGGGCGTGAGCAACCTGGCCATTGGCGAGATCACCGCCGGTGCCCAGGTGCCCGCCACACCCGAGCCGGCCACCTGGGGCGCGGTGTTCATGGTGCTGTCGGTGCTGGCCTTGCTGGCGCGCCGTGCGCGGCGGCAGGCCCGCCGTCAGCGCCCCCATGCAGCCCGCTTTACCGCCTGAAGCCATGCCGCAAACCTGCCCCATGCGCCGCGCAAACCCTGCACACCCCCCGCGCCCGGTGGCCAGCGCGCCCGGCGGGAGTCGCTGGAGCCAGACACTGGACGCGCTGCCCGCCGGGCTCTGGCTGGCGCTGCTGGCGGCCGCGCTGTGGCCGGTCTGGCGCTGGATGGGCCAGCGTGCGCTGGACCGCTCGGACGACCCGCTGGGCCTGCTGGCGCTGGCGGCGCTCGGCGCGCTGGCAGCCCGTCACCGGCGCCAGCTGCGCACTGCGCCACGGCTGGGCTGGTTTGCGCTGGCACTGGCGGGCGCGGTAGTTTGCACGGCGGCGCAGGGCGTGCTGCCGGCGCTGCTGGTGGCTTTGCTCGGGTTGCTGGCGCTGGCCGCCGCACTGGCCGCGTTTTTGCCGGCTGCAGTCGCCAGCGCGCCGCTGCTGGGGTTGCCGGTGCTGGCGCTGCCGCTGCTGGCGTCGCTGCAGTTTTACGCCGGTTTTCCGCTGCGGGTGGTGACTGCCGAAGTCAGCAGCTGGTTGCTGCGCGCAGCAGGCTATACGGTCGAGCGGCTGGGGGCCAGTTTGCAAATCAACGGCCAGCTGGTGATAGTGGATGCGCCGTGCTCGGGCGTGCAAATGGCCTGGCTGGGTTACTTCAGCGCCTGCGCGGCCACGCTGTATCTGGGCCGGGGCAACCGCGCTTTCCTGACGCGCCTGCCCGCTGTCAGCGTGCTGGTGCTGGGCGGCAACATTGTGCGCAACAGCATTCTGGTGGCCGCGCAGGCCTCGGGCGCGCTGCTGCCCGAAGCCGTGCACGAAGGCATCGGCCTGGCCGTGTTGGCGGCGGTGTGCAGCGCCATTGCGGGGGTGATGAGCCGCCCGGAGAAAGACCGCCATGTTTAAAAACAGTTTTGCCAATCAGACCTTGCATAAAACCCTGTGGGTCGTACTGCTGCCGCTGTGCCTGCTGTGGAGCGTGGTCAGTGCTTTTCAGCAACCGGCTGCTGCACTGCCGGCACAACGCCTGTCGCCCGAATTTCCGGTGCAGTGGCAGGGCCGCCCGCTCCGTCCGCTGGCCTTGACGGCACTGGAAACGCGCTTTGCCCGGCAGTTTCCCGGCACGCTGGCACGGCTGACCGATGGCCGTCAGGTACTGGTATGGCGCAGCGTGGACCAGCCCACGCGCATGCTGCACCCGGCGGTGGACTGTTACCAGGGCCTGGGCTACCGCATTACGGCCCAGCAACTCGAACGCGACAAGCAAGGGCTGCTGTGGCGCTGTTTTGAAGCCACTAGCAGCGCAGGCGCACGCTTGCGGGTCTGCGAGCGCATTGTGGACGCCGGCGGCCAAGGCTTTACCGACACTTCGGCCTGGTACTGGGCTGCCGCACTGGGCCAGTCGAAAGGGCCGTGGCAGGCCCTGACCGTGGCGACGCCGCTGTGAACCGGCGCGCTGCCTGGCTGGCCAAGGCACTGGGCAGCTTGCTGCTGGTGGCGGCAGTCAGCGTGGGCGCGCTCTGCGCCGCAGCCTGCAGTCTGCTCGCGCCACGACCCGGTGAATGGTCTGCGCGGCTGCAGGTTGGCCCGCTGGCGCGGCCCGTCAGCGTTCCGGCGCTGGTACGGCTTGCGTCTGATTCCCGGCTGGCACCCTGGCTGGTGCGGGCTGCGCCGTGGCTGCAACCTTTGATTAAATTCGGTTACGCCGGGCCGCTGCAACTGCGCTGGCTGGCCAATAACCAGACGCTGGTGGTGCGCTGCGCGCCGTGCAGCGTGCGCGTGCCGGGCTGGGGCAGCGAAGCGCTGGCGCTCGACGACCCGCAGGTCACGCTGCACCGCCAGGGCGACCAGCTCAGCGGCAAAATTACTTCCGGGCGGCTGCAGGCGCAGTGGCAGGGCACGCTGCAGCCGAACCGCCTGCATTTGCAGCTTGAGTTGCCCATGACGCCGATTGCCGACGCCTATGCTTTGTTTGCCAGCGCCCTTCCCGAGCTGGCGCAAGCCCGCATCGCAGGCCGGTTTGCGCTGAAAGCGGCACTTGAATTGCCCGGCGGCCATTTCAGCATCACGCCGCAGGCCGCAGGCCGAAGGCTTTCAGGTGCGTGGGCTGGGCACCGAAGCCTTTGCCAATGCCCGCTCCGGCTGCAGCGCCAGCACGCCGCCTCTGGGCCGCCAAAGCTGGCTGGCCCGCGCCGTCATTGCCGCCGAAGACCAGCGTTTTGACACCCACCCCGGCTACGATCTGGCCGAACTTGCCGCAGCGCTGACCTCTGGCCCCGAGCCAGTGGCGCATGCCGGACGCGGTGCCAGCACGCTGACCCAGCAGCTGGCCAAGCTGCTCGTCACCGGTGACGCCCGCAGTCCGCTGCGCAAGTTGCGCGAGCTGCTGTATGCGGTGGAAATGGAGCAAACCCTGGGCAAGCCGCGCATCCTGCAGCTCTACCTGGCGCTTGCCCCGTGGGGGCCAGGCGTTTGCGGCGCTGAAGCCGCTGCCCGGCACTATGCAGGCCGCCACGCCGCTGCGCTCAGCCCGCTGCAAGCCGCCTGGCTGGCCGCCATGCTGCACAACCCCGGTGCCGAAGCCGCACGCTGGCGCGAAACCGGCCAGATCAACCTGCAGCGCACGCAGTGGGTGCTGCAAGGCATCCGGCCCCTGCCGCGCCGGCTGCTGACGCGCCAGCTTGCGGCGCTGGCGCGTCTGGACTGGCCTGCACCGCTGGCGCAAACCGTCAAAATATCGTGGCCGGACTGAGCCCGGCTCAAGCTTGCGCGATATAACCAGCCATCGCCCGCCGCCTGCCAAACCCATTTTTTCCACTGCCTGCTGCGCCGCGTTCATGCCACCAAGGAGATTGTTTGAACACATCCATCATTGAGGTCGTTGACCTCACTTTTGACTACCCCGGTTTCCGGGCGCTGGACCGCGTGAATTTGTCCATTGCACCCGGCACCGTGACCGCACTGGTCGGCCCCAACGGGGCCGGAAAAACCACCTTGCTGCGCTGCATTGCGGCGCTCAATATTCCGCAGTCGGGCACGGTGCGGGTGGCCGGTCTTGACGTGTACGAGTCGCCGCGCGAAGTGCATCGCCTGATGGGCTACCTGTCGGACAACTTTGGTCTGTACAGCGAATTGACGGTGGCGCAGGGGCTGGAATATGCGGCGCGTTCGCAGGGGCTGGCCACGGCTGATGTGGCCCAGGCGGTGCAAGCCACGGCGCAACGCATGGGCCTGCAGGACAAGCTCGGCAAGCTGGCCAGTACGCTGTCGCGCGGCCAGCGCCAGCGCCTGGCCATCGGGCAAGCCATCATCCATGCGCCCCGCGTGCTGCTGCTGGACGAGCCCGCCAGCGGACTTGACCCGGAGGCGCGCAGCGCGCTGGCGCAAGTCTTCAAGGCGCTGCAGGCCCAGGGCATGAGCCTGCTGGTGTCCAGCCACATCCTGGCCGAGCTGGACGAATATTCGACCCACATGCTGGCGCTGAACAATGGCCGCGTGCTGGAACACCGGGCGCTCAACCAACCGGCCAATGGTGCCAGCGACGGCCCCACTGAACGCCTGCTGCGGCTGGAATTTGCCGAGCCCGCCCAGGCGGCAGCCTCCTGGCTGCAAATGCAGCCGGGCGTACACGTCAAGCGGGCCGAGGCCCACGCCATTGAAATCGGCTTCAGCGGCAATGCAGCCGCGCAGGCCGCGCTGGTCGGTGCCTGCGCAGCGGCAGGCTACGGGCTGACCGTGATAGCGCCGATGACGGAAAACCTTCAGCAGTCTTATCTCCGCTCGCTGCAAGCCGAGCGCCATGCCGCCACAACCCGCCAGGTGACCCCATGAACCCCGAATTTCGCCGCCAGCTGTGGCTGCAGTTTTCTGCCACGCGCCTGATCGTGCTGCCCATGCTGGTGCTGGCCTGCTTTGCCGCTGCCAGCCTGAGCCAGCCCAATGATCTTCCCCAAACGCTGGCCTTGACCGGCGCGGCGTTGTTCGGATTGCTGGTGTGGGGCATGGGCACGCTGGCAGCCGGTGCCAGCGTGATTGACGAGATCACCGAGCACACCTGGGACCAGCAACGCATGAGCGCGCTGCAGCCCTGGGCCATGACCTGGGGCAAGCTGGCCGGTGCAACGTCTTACGGCTGGTATGGCGGGCTGATTTGCCTGCTGGTGGCCGTGCCCGGCGCCCTGCTGCAGGGACGTGGCAACACGGTGCTGTGGTTCGTCGTGGCGGGGGTGCTGGGCGGCGTTCTGCTGCAGGCGCTGCTGATTGCGGTGAACCTGCAACTGGCCAAAGCCGGCGGGCGCATCACACGCGGCGGCGGCGTAGCGGCGCTGGTGCTGGTGCTGCTGTGGGGCGTCGTGCCGCTCATCAGCGCCTTCAACAACGAACAAGCCACGTGGTGGGGCCAGACGTTCGGACGGCTGAACTTTATGGTGGCATCGCTGGCGCTGTTTGCCGGCTGTGCACTGGTGGCGGCCTGGCGCTCGATGGCCGAAGTGCTGGCAGTGCGGCAGTGGCCCTGGGGCTGGCCGGCCCTGGCTTGCGTGATTACGGCGTATCTGGCCGGCTTCTCGCCCGACCACCGGCTGGCGGTGTTCAGCGTCACCGGCCTGATGGTCAGCTCGGTTTTTACCTATGCGGCGCTGCTGACAGAACCGCAGCTGCGCCCGATGTGGCAGCGGGTGGCCACGCGCCTGGGCAGCAGCCAGTGGCGCGCTGGTCTGCAGCAGTTGCCGCGCTGGCCCACCACGCTGGCATTGGCGTTGCCGTTTGCCCTGCTGGCGGTGGTTTCGATGCCGCCCGAATCAGGGCCGCCGCTCCGGGTCTTGGGCAGCCCTGTCGGGTTCTTGTCGGTTGCGTGGGTGATGCTGATGGCACGGGACTGCGCGCTGGCGCTGTTTCTGGCTTTTTCACCCACCGGGCGGCGGCCCCTGCGCAGCTTTCTGGTGTTGATTCTGGTGCTGTACGGCCTGCTGCCCTGGCTGCTGCGCAGCTTTGACAGCACGCTGTTGCTGGGCCTGGTGCAGCCTTTGATGATGGGCGGCGTGCTGTCGCTGGCTTTTGCGGCGCTGCACCTGATGCTGGCGCTGGGCCTGCTGCGCTGGCGCTGGCAGACCACTGCGCCGGCTTAACTCAATGCTTGCACACTGCGCGCCATGGCCAGCCCCTGCAGCGCGGCCTGCTGCGGGTCAGCCGCCAGCGTCACCGCGCTGACCACCGCCGCGCCATCGCTGCCACCGTTCAGGCAGGCCAGAACGCCGGGCAAACGCTCCAGCGAAATGCCGCCAATCGCCACCACCGGGTACGGCGCAGCCAGCGCCGCCCATTGCTTCAATTGCACCAGGCCGACCGGCGCATACGGCATGACTTTCAGCGTCGTCGGGTAGATCGGACCAATCGCCAGATACGACGGCTGCACCGCCTTGGCGCGCGCCAGTTCGGCCGGCGTGTGCGTGCTCAGGCCCAGCCGCAGGCCGGCGCGGCGCAGCGCGTCGAGGTCGGCAGTGTCCAGGTCTTCCTGGCCCAGATGGACGCCGTAAGCACCGGCGGCCAGCGCGAGTTGCCAGTGGTCGTTGATGAACACCTGCGCGCCCGGCACTTGCTTGCCGGCGTCGACGGCAGCGAAAACTTCACGCTCGATCTCGGCAGCGGTATGGCCGGTGGCCTTGAAGCGCAATTGCACCGTGCGCACGCCCCAGTCGAGCAGGCGTTTTACCCAGGCGGCGTCATGCACCACGGGGTAGAACCCGAGAGGGCCGGTCAGGGAAGGGAAAGGCTTGGCGGAGGCAGCAGTCATGGCGGTGATTCTTTGGAGTTGTTTTATGGCGAGTCCATCGGCCACGTCAGGCGAGGCAGCTTGCGCAGTGGGTTCTTTCTTCCTCTGCCGGAAGCGCAAGAGAAAGAAAAAAGCCGTAAAGCCGGTCTGTCTCAGCCCGCATGCCAGAACGGCACGCCGACGGTCGAGGTCGAAGCCTGCGCTGCGGCTCGCTCCGGCATGGGCGTGGACTCATACGCCGCCCGACCTGCCGCCACGCCATCGGCAAACGCCCGCGCCATGCGCACCGGGTCGCCCGCCTGCGCGACGGCGGTGTTCAGCAGCACGGCGTCAAAGCCCAGTTCCATCACCTGCGCGGCGTGGGACGGGCGGCCCAGACCGGCATCGACGATCAGCACCGCATCGGGCAAACGCCGGCGCATGGTTTCCAGCGCGTAGGGGTTGAGCGGCCCGCGTCCGGTGCCAATCGGCGCGGCCCACGGCATCACCGCCGCGCAGCCCGCCGCGTGCAGGCGCTGCGCCATCACCAGGTCGTCGGTGGTGTAGGCGAACACGGCGAAGCCGTCTTTCGCCAGCGTCGTGGCGGCTTCCAGCGTGGCCACGGTGTCGGGCTGCAGTGTGTAATCGTCGCCGATGACTTCGAGCTTGATCCAGGTCGTGCCGAAAATCTCGCGCGCCATCTGCGCCAGCGTGATGGCTTCGGAGGCAGAGTGGCAACCCGCCGTGTTGGGCAGGATGTGGCAACCGAGCGCCTGGATACGCTGCCAAAAACTCGTGCCGCCGCCGGTTTCAGGCTGCAACCGGCGCAAGCCGACCGTGAGCACTTCGGTGCCGCTGGCGCGCACCGCATCGCCCAGCACCTGCGGCGACGGGTAATGCGAGGTACCGAGAAAAAACCGGCTGTTCAAAGTGGTGCCAGCGACCGTCCACGGGCTGCCGTGGGCGATAGAACTGTTCATAGGATTGCTCATGTTCAGCCTCCGGTAATCGGTGTCACCACATCGATTTTGTCGCCACCCTGCAGCGTGCGCTCGGGCCACTGCGGGCGCGGCACAAAGCCGTTGTTGATCGCACAGGCAAAGGCGTTTTTCAGCTCGTAGCCGCGTTCCAGCAGCAGACTTTGCAGCGTCGCGGCTTCGGTAGCGATGCGTTCGCCGTTCAGGGAAATTTCAAAAGTGCTCATGGTGCCTCCATACTTTCAGTGCCCAAGAGTTTATGGGCCAGTGCATCGACCACGGCCGGCGCGCACAAATAGCCATGCCGGTACAGGCCGTTGATGTGCCACACGCCGCCCCGCAGCGCCACCGCGGGCCGGTGGTCGTCCAGCGCCGGGCGCAACGCCGCCGACAATCGCAGCACCCGTGCCTCGCCAAAGGCGGGGTGCAGGCTGTACAGCGCGCTGCCCAGTTCCAGCGTCGAGCGCAGCGTGACCGGGCCAGTGTCTTCCGACTCCAGCTCGGTGGCGCCAACGACGAACTGGTGATCCGGCCGGGGCGCGACGTACAGCGCGTAGCGCGGGTGCATCAGCCGCACCGGGCGCTGCAAGGTGACGCCGGGGCATTCGACGCGCAGCACCTCGCCGCGCACGCCGCGCACGGCAGACCACTGCGGCTTGCTGCCGACGCCGCGCGCATCGACCGCCACATCAACGGCGTGCGTTGCATCGGCGCAAACGATGCGGCCTTCTTCCACCCTTTCCACCGTCTGGCTTTCATGCCACTGCCCGCCAAGCCGATCGATTTCATCAGCCAGCGCAGCCATCCACTGGTCATTGGCCAACTGGCCTTCGCTGTCGAGGAACAGGCCGCCACCAAAGCGCCCGGCCAGTGCCGGCTCCTGCTGCGCCAGCGCTGCCGCATCGAGCGTGTGGACCTGCGCGCGGCAGGACTCGGGCAGCTTGTGCTGCAGCAGCCGGGTGAAATGCGCCAGCGATGACTGGTCCGGCGCATGGGCCACCACCAGCGTGCCTTTCTGGCGAAAGTAAACCGGCTCGCCGCCGCCTTCGGCCAGCTCGTCAATCCAGCGCGGCCAGAGCACCATCGAGCGCTGGCCCAACGCAAACACGGCGTCATCCGACACAGCCAATTCAGCCAGCGGCGACAGCATCGCCGCCGCCGTCATGCTGGCGGTGTCGAGCGCATCGCGCTGGCGCGAATCAAACAAAGTGACGCGGCAACCCGCGCGCAGCAGTCGCCAGGCCAGCGTGCGGCCAGCCAGGCCGGCGCCGGCGATGCCGATGTGAAGTGTTGTCATGGTGAAAGGTGTGAATGCGCAGCGCTTCCTTCTTCCTCCCTCTCCCTCCGGGAGAGGGCTGGGGTGAGGGCCAGCGATGCGCACGAAGATGGACAAGAAAATCTGCCGATGAAAGTCACTGAATTTCAATAAAAAGTAACGCTTTCGCAATAGGGACGGGCGCAAGCAGCTATTTTTTTGATAGTAAATCCAACTATTCTCTAAGGAGCGGGGAGCCCTCACCCTAGCCCTCTCCCGGAGGGAGAGGGAATAAAGCGGAGCGGTTCAGCGTCAGGAGTAAATCTCGCTGCCGCCCTTGCGGAATTCCTCGGCCTTTTCCTCGAAGCTGCTTTCGACTTCGACCGCAATTTGCTTGATGGCAATCACGCCCGAAGCCTTCGCCAGCGTCGTCGTTTCCGGATTCAGCCGCGCAAACTCGCGCACTTCCTGCGAGATTTTCATTGAGCAAAACTTCGGTCCGCACATCGAGCAGAAATGCGCCACCTTGGCGTTTTCTTTCGGCAGCGTTTCGTCGTGGTACGCCATCGCCGTGTCGGGGTCAATCGCCAGGCGGAACTGGTCTTCCCAGCGGAACTCGAAGCGCGCTTTTGACACGGCGTTGTCCCACATCTGCGCACCCGGATAGCCCTTGGCAATGTCGCCTGCGTGGGCGGCGATTTTGTAGGCAATCAGGCCCTGCTTCACGTCGTCGCGGTTCGGCAGGCCCAGGTGTTCCTTGGGCGTCACGTAGCACAGCATCGCCGTGCCGTACCAGCCGATATTGGCCGCCCCCATGGCCGATGAAATGTGGTCGTAGCCGGGCGAGATGTCGGTGATCAAAGGGCCGAGCGTGTAGAACGGCGCTTCAAAACAGGCTTCCAGCTGCTTCTCGACGTTTTCCTTCACCAGCTGCAGCGGCACATGGCCGGGGCCTTCGATCATTACCTGCACGTCGTGTTTCCAGGCGATCTGCGTCAGCTCGCCCAGCGTGTGCAGTTCGGCGAACTGAGCTTCGTCATTCGCATCGGCAATCGAGCCAGGCCGCAAACCATCCCCGAGCGAGAAGCAGACGTCGTAGGCCTTCATGATTTCGCAAATGTCCTCGAAATGCTCGTACAGAAAGCTTTCCTTGTGATGCGACAAACACCACTTGGCCATGATGGAGCCGCCGCGCGAGACGATGCCGGTCAGGCGATTCGCCGTCAGCGGCACATAGGCCAGGCGCACGCCGGCGTGGATGGTGAAGTAATCGACGCCCTGCTCGGCCTGCTCGATCAGCGTGTCGCGAAAGATTTCCCAGGTCAGGTCTTCGGCCTTGCCGTTGACTTTTTCCAGCGCCTGGTAAATCGGCACCGTGCCGATCGGCACCGGCGAGTTGCGCAGAATCCATTCACGGGTTTCATGGATGTTCTCGCCGGTGGACAAGTCCATCACGGTGTCCGCGCCCCAGCGGATCGACCAGGCCAGCTTGTCCACTTCTTCCTCAATGCTCGACGTGACGGCCGAGTTACCGATGTTGGCATTCACCTTGATCAGGAAATTGCGGCCGATGATCATCGGCTCGGTTTCGGGGTGGTTGATGTTGTTCGGGATCACGGCGCGGCCGCGCGCCACTTCATCACGAACAAATTCGGCGGTGATGTCCTTCGGAATCGACGCGCCGAAGGAATGGCCGGTCTTGGGCACGCGCTCGGTCGCCAGGCGTTCGGCCAGCTGGGCGCGCACCAGGTTTTCACGGATGGCGATGTATTCCATCTCGGGCGTGATGATGCCCTGGCGGGCGTAATGCATTTGCGAGACATTGGCCCCGGCCTTGGCGCGGCGCGGCAGGGGCGCGTCGTTCATGCGCAGGGCTTTGAGCGCCGGGTCGTTCAGGCGTTCGCGGCCATAGGCGCTGGTGATGCCGGGCAAGGCTTCGGTGTCGCCGCGCTCGTTGATCCAGGCGGCACGCAGGGCAGTCAAACCGCGCGTGATGTCGATGGCGGCCGTCGGGTCGGTATAGATGCCGGACGAGTCGAACAGGCGCAGCGGCGGATTCGCTTCACGCCGGGTTTCACTGCCTTCGGCGACCAGCGTGTCGGTCAAGGTGACTTCGCGAAACGGCACGCGAATATCGGGCCGCGAGCCTTCGATGTAGATCTTGCGGGAACCGGGAAAAGGGGTGCGCGTGATGCGGCTGGTCAGGTCCGCTGCATCAACAGTCAAAGAAGTCTTGGCCATGGTTGTCTCCAGAAGGTAGTGGGTGCCTGCCTGGGGAGCCGGAGATGTTGCCGTGAAACCGCCGCTTGTAGCGGTGAAAACGGAGTACCGGAGCCAAAGTGCCTTGTTTCCTACGCGGGCATGATCCCGATCAGGTTCAGCGGGTCTCGCAAATTTGCGATCTCAGCCTCGGATGTAAACATCCTTGGCACCCCGACAAGCTGCGACGATTGTAAGCACAGCGGCGGGCGGCTGGCAATAGCCGATCTGTCAGCCGGCGCGCGCGTCAGCCGAAGCGGCTGGGCTGGCCGACCAGTTTTTTGGCCAGCTCGTCGAGCAGAGACGGCGTGACCTGCACCGCCGGATAGACCGTATTGAAGACGCTGAAGCCGCCCACATTGATAACGCGAAAAGCAATGCGGCCGGCGTCGTGGTCGGGCGTCAGCGTGATGAAGGCGCGCGACTCGGTCTGGTAGTCGAACACATAGGCCAGCAGCTTGTTGCTGTCGGGGTGGCGCAAGTCTTTGCGTTCATGCTGTATCTGGCCAACAGACAGGCGGTTGGTGACGCGTTCCAGGTCGGGCGGAAAGTTGACGGTGACCGTGTGGGTCGTGACCTTGCCTGTGTCGGGCAACAAATCCCAGCCGACGCCAATGTAGTCGCACACGCCGGCATTGCGCAGCATCTTGCGGCGCGCATCGCAGCGGAAATTGCGCTGCACCAGGGCAGGAAACGGCACTTTTCCGTCCAGGCTGTAGGCACCCGGCGCAGGCGGCTGGATGACATTGAGCTGCGTGCACACGTCCTGCAAATACGACTGCGCCATGCGGCAGGCCAGCTCGCAAGCCTGGGTATTGGCCACGAAGTCATGCTGCGCATCAAGCTGCAAACCCTGAAGCGCATTGGCACGGCTTTTAAGCTCTGATAAAAAACTCATGGCCCACCTGACTCCTGTTGCATCGTGAAACCAAAAGCATAGCGCAAGCGACTTGCATGCAACTTTACAAACCATCACCGCTGCGCAATGGCGGCGATACACGCGCGCACCACACTTGCCTCCAAGCTGTCGCCAATTCCTGGTGCCAGACCTTTTATCTAAAGGACACTTCCATGAAATTCGCACTCAAATCCCTCAACGGCCTGATCCTTGCCGGCCTGCTGGCCACCACTGGCGCAGCCATGGCGCAAGGCACCGACGCGGCCCCGGCAGCGCTGAAACCCGTCACGTCGGCCTCCGCGCACGGCGAACACAAGATGGGCCGCCACGACCCCGCCAAAATGCAGGCCCGCATGGCCAGGCACCAGGCAGAACTGAAAGCCAGGCTCAAGATCACACCGGCCCAGGAAGGCGCGTGGACGACCTTTACCGCATCGATGCAGCCGCCGGCCCACATGATGGGTGGCGACCGTCCGATGGCCGCCCAGCGCGCCGAACTCGACAAGCTGACCACGCCCGAGCGCATTGACAAGATGAAGGCGATGCGCACCGAGCGTATGGCCGAAATGAGTGCCCAGATGGACAAGCGCGGCGATGCTGCCAAGGCTTTTTACGCGGCCCTGACGCCCGAGCAGCAAAAGACTTTTGATGCCGAACACCGCAAGATGGTAAGCGTCCGCCCAGTACCCGTATTGAAATTCAAGACTCAGTCTGGTGGAGCCACTGGTTGATTTCGGCCACGTCGAATGCGGCAGGGTCAAA
>NZ_JAXCHR010000026.1:0-39812 GCF_035984465.1 Polaromonas sp. CG_9.5 | reverse complement strand
AAGAGTGTCTTTTCGCATGTTCGAGGCAAAGTCAGGGAGCCTACCAGCGCGGCAGCCTGCTCATTCGGCTGCAAGGGAATTTATGCAACAACGCCGCCTACGGCGGCTGAATTTAGGCGTTAGGTTGCGAAATTGAAATTTTTCGAAAAACTGTTTCTCGTTGCCGCCCCAGCATTGGCCACTTGCGCTTTATACACACTTATCATTAGATTTCTCAGCGACACGCTTTGCTATCAATCTCACTGTGCCCATCGCAACACAGAGGAAAAGAAATTCTTCGGTTATGCGTTTATTTACGGTCTGTTTACAGTGTGTGGCTTCGCTTCAGCTTGGCGTCATAGCAAAAACATCCGAACCGTTTGAGTTAAAAAAAACCTTCAGATACCAAGTCCTAACCCGGCATTGCATTGGATCGGCTTCGCCGTCCATTAAATTCAAAATCTAGAGCGATCCTGTCAAGAAATTTACCCAACAAAAAAATGATAGATAAATATCAAACACTTTCACTGTCGATTTCTATGGTGGCTATTGTGGTTTCACTTATTACAGGATATTTTCAATATCAATCTAGACAAGACGCTATTGAAGAAAATGTAAAAATTGAATTAAAGATGGTCCTTGGTAAAAGTCCATTAAATCCAACAGATTTGAGAGCGCTTAGTGGGATAGAAGAAAGAAAAAATCTTGAATCAGCCATTTTAATTACGAATATTGGAAACACAAACGTTCGAATTTTGGAGGTTGGCTATCAAGATTTTAATTTACCCGGCCATGCATTTTATGCGGATACAGAAAAGGCAAAAATTTTATCTGCTGGAGAGCAGGCGATATTTAAAATTTCGGGGATTATTAAAATTAGTAGTCAACTTATTGATAATATCGTATTAGGTGAGGAGAAAAAAGCGAAAATATTTGCTGTTTCTACAAAAGGAAATCGCTTTGAAGCACCTGCAATTATCGAGGTTGCCAAATAGCATAATGACAATTTTTAATAGTAGGCGTATGTTTGTCATCATAAAATAATGTAGTATTTTTTGCATCTTACCGCTTATGGCGTTGGCTTAAGTCAGCTATTAGTCGTTGCGCTTTGGAAGATTAATTTTCGCCAGAATCTAGTCTTTCCAGTTCAAAGTTCTGATTGTAATTTATATTAATACCGGCAACATCTCGGCATACAACGCGCAGCAACCAGCGGTAACATCGCGCTTTCCATTTTCAGACCCCACCATGCCCCTGCCCAATCACCAACTCAGCATGACCGTGCTGATGACGCCCGACATGGCCAACTTTTCGGGAAATGTCCACGGCGGCACCATCCTCAAATTGCTCGATCAGGTGGCTTATGCCTGTGCCAGCCGGTACGCAGGTGAGTATGTCGTCACGCTGTCGGTCGATCAGGTCATGTTCCGCCAGCCGATTCATGTGGGTGAGCTGGTCACGTTGCTGGCGTCGGTCAACTACACCGGCAACACGTCGATGGAAGTGGGCGTCAAGGTGATTACGGAAAACATCCGGGGCCAGAGTGTGCGGCATGCCAACAGCTGCTTTTTCACGATGGTGGCCGTGGGCGAAGACGGCAAGCCCACCGCCATTGCGCCGCTTGAACCCGAAACGCCCGACCAGATTCGCCGCTACGCCGACGCCAAAATCCGCCGCGATTTGCGCCGGGAGTTTGAATTGCGGCGGCAGGCGTTGACCGTCAAACCCGCGTGAACGCTGTGTTGATCGCCCGGTGCCTGCTGCGCCCATTTGAGCCCGCGCGCCAGCGTTTGCTGGCCTGATGGGGCGACCTGATCACCTGCGTCAACCCGGCATTGACGCGCTCAAGGGGCTGGCCTGTGTGCTCATCATCTGGCACCACCTGGCTTTTTACGGGCCGATGTCGGATGTGCTGTATCCCCACGCGCCCGCGCTGACCGACTGGCTGTATGACTATGGCCGCATGGCGGTGCAGGTGTTTCTGGTGATTGGCGGCTTTCTGGCGGCCAGGTCGCTGGCGCCGCTTGGGCAGGCGACTTATGCGTCGCCGGGCCGGTTGCTGGCGCGCCGCTACCGGCGGCTGGTGCTGCCTTATCTGGTGGCGGTGGCGGCAAGTGTGGCGGTGGCTGCGCTGGTGCGCCCGTGGTTTGACCATGCGTCGCTGCCGTCGGCCCCGACGCTGTTTCAGGTGCTGGCGCATGGGCTGCTGCTGCAGGATTTGCTGGAGTTTGAAGGGCTGTCTGCCGGCGTCTGGTATGTGGCGATTGATTTTCAGTTGTTTGCGATGGTGGTGCTGCTGTTCAGCCTGTCGCGGCGGCTGGAGCGGCGCTGGCCGGGCCTCCTGAATTGGCCGCTTGCGCCGGGGCGGGTGTTGACGGTGATGGTCTGCGCGGCGTCGCTGTTTTTGTTCAACAACGACAGCCGCTGGGACACGGCCGGGGTGTATTTCTTTGGCGCTTACGGCCTGGGCATGCTGGCTTTCTGGGCCGCAAATTCAGGTCGGCATCGTGAATGGCTACTGGGCATCGGCTTGCTGGCGGGCAGCGCACTGCTGCTGGATTTCAGGGCACGGCTGCTGGTGGCGCTGGTCGTGGCGATCGGGCTGGTGTTCTTGCAGCGCATCGCGTCAAGGCCAGGCGCGCCACGCTGGCCGCAGCGGCAACTGGCCGGGCTCGGACAAATGTCGTACTCGGTTTTCCTGATTCACTTTCCGGTTTGCCTGCTGGTCAATGCGGTGGTCAGCTGGTTTTGGCCGGCGCATTTGCTGGCGAATGCGGCGGGTTTGCTGGCGGCGTTTGCGTTGTCGGTGGGCGCGGGCAGGGTGTTGTACCGCAACGTGGAATCCAGGGCTTCGCTTTATTCGTGTCGTTTCAAATTGCGCTTTGCGGCTTGACGCGGCCTGAAAAACCATATTTTAAGTAAAAAGTGCCGCTTGTGCATGCTGGACGTGCGCAAGCAGCTATTGAATTTATAGCGTTTGGCGCTTGAGCCTGTCCAGCTTCAAGCCCGTATTTGACGATGGATCGCCACGGCTTGCGGCCTTGCCATGACGGCGGGTGACTACACTTCTGCATTCACTTTTTGATTTGCAGTTTTTCAGTTTCTCCTATCACCCCCATCCTTCCGAAAAAAGCGTACTCATGGATATTTTTATGCTGGCGATGTTTGTCGCCATCGCCGCGCACATGCTCAAGTCGAAATACCAGCGCGGGCGCATCGTCTTGCTGGGCAGCCATCTGGGCAAATACCAGATTGAAAAGCTGATGGAAAACCTGACGGACGGTTACTTGCGCGCATTAAGCGAGACCGATCCGTCGCGGCGCGAGCAAATCTGGCAACTGCAAGCCTCGACCGAAGCGTCGCTGTGCGACCAGTTAAAGCGTTTCGTGGCCGATTTTTCCAAGCTGGACGAAGAGCAAACACGCGTCAGCAAGCTGCCGATGGCGCTTCCTTATGCCGACAAAATTTTCCCGACGGCCACGTTTGACATGCGCAAGGCGTTGGCGATTCATGCGCAGGGCATCACCAGCGTGGCCAGCAACACCGCCCAGAGAAGCCCGCGCGACAAGGCGTACACCCTGAGCGCCGAGCTGTTTTTGCTGCAACACACCTGCCACTGGTTTTGCAAGTCAAAAATCGTGGCGTCTGCGCGCATGCTGGGCCGGCACCAGACATCGTATGAGCAGGTGCTGGCGTCGGTCGCGCCCGAAACGCGCCGGGCCTACAACAAGCTGATCGGGGCGTAAGCCTGCCGCGTCAGCGCAAGTAGCTGCGGTTCAGCCGGGTTTCAAGCTTTTTCTGCAGGGTTTCAAACGAAGCGCTCATGGCCCAGTAAATAGCGGCGGCCGCCAGGTACAGCGGAAACGGCTGGAAAGTGGTGGCAATCACTTCCTTGGTCGCCAGCATCAACTCGCCCACGGCAATCACCGACACCAGCGAGGTGTCCTTGATCAGGCTGATGAGGCTGTTGGACAGGCTGGGCACGGCCAGTCGCAGCGCTTGCGGGCCAATCACATAACGCAGCGTCTGCGCCTGCGTCAGCCCCAAACTGAGCGCCGCATTGGTCTGGCCATGCGTGATGCCATTGATGGAGCCGCGAATCGTCTCTGACAGGTAAGCGCCGACATTCAGGCTCAGCCCCAGAATGCCCGCGCTGATCGGGTCGAACTGGATGCCGATGCTGGGCAGGCCGAAATAAATCACAAACAGCTGCACCAGCAGCGGCGTGCCGCGCATGCAGCTGACATAAATTGCGGCCAGTTGCGACAACACCGGCACCTTCGCCAGCCGCGTGATGGCGACCAGCGTGCCAATCAGGGCACCAAAAAATACCGACGCCACCGCCAATACCAGCGTCCACATCGCGCCCTTGAGCATCAGCGGCAGCGCGTCCTTAAGCAAGCCGGTCAAACCAGTGATATCCATGAAGCTCTCCGCAATTAAAAAACCCGGCGTTGCGCCGGGTGGTGGGTTCTGGCGCCTGCTAGATGGCGGCGCGGGGCTGAACGGATGTTACTTGGCGACGGGCGGTTTGCTCACGTCGCGGTCAAACCATTTGTTCGACATTTTGGCAAAGCTGCCGTCGGCCTGCAAATCGGCCAGTGCCTTGTCGATGGCGGCCTTGAACTGCGGGTTGCCCTTGACGAAGGCAATGCCGGATTTTTCGAGTTCGCCGACCGGCGCGCCGGGCTTGAGCGGGAGCTTGGTTTTCTTGACGATGTAGGGAATCAACAGGCTGTCGTTCAGCGCGGCGTCAATCCGGCCCAGCGCCAGGTCTTGCAAATACTCGGTCGAGCCGGGATAGGTGCGGATGTCAATGCCACCGGCGGCCTTGGCGACTTCTGCAAAGTTGGTGCCCTGGCCGAGTCCGAGCTTTTTGCCCTTCAGGTCGGCCAGCGTCTTGAAGTCGCGCTTTTCATTTTGGCGAATGATGAGCTGCGGGCTGGAGAGGGTGTAGGGCGTGGAGAAGTCGAAAGTTTCCTTGCGCTTGTCGCTGATGCCGACCTGGTTGATGACCACGTCGTATTTTCCGGCCTGCAAGCCGGCCAGAATGGCGCTCCATTCGCTGGTGCTGAAATCGGCCTTGACGCCCATTTTTTGCGCCAGCGCATTGGCCAACTCGACTTCAAAACCGGCCAGCTGGCCGTTTTCTTTGTAGTTGAATGGCGGGTAAGTGCCTTCCATCGCCACTTTGAGGGTGCCGCGCTGCTTGACGCTGTCGAGCAAGTCGGCTGCCGTAGCGCTTAACGCCAAAGACAAAAGAAGCGTGGACACCAGTGTTTTGCGGATATTCATATTCTTACCCTGTATATAGAGTTGTTAGTTCAGGCTCAAAACAGAATAATAACCTGACTTTTAAAACATCACCGAAGAGGCTGAAAACCTTACAGCACATCAGGGCGATGCTTTCACCCATTGGCTATGACTTGCCGCACTGCGCGTACATGTCCAGCGCCGGTGTGTAGACGCTGGTCTGCACATTCATCAGGCCCAGGATGGAGTGGAAATAGTTGTCGTGGCTGATGGGCGCGTCCAGCTGCTGCTTGAGGCAGGCGGTGGTGATCTTGCTGCGCTGCTCGAATTCAGGCGACAGCCAGGTGATCCACGGCACATGCTTTTGCACGTCGGGCGCGACGCTGTAGGGCATGCCGTGCAGGTACAGGTTGTTTTCGCCCAGCGACTCGCCATGGTCGGCCACGTAGAGCAGGGCGGGCGCATTGTGCGGCGCTTGCGCCTTGAGCCACTGAATGCTGGAGGCGAGCAGATGGTCGGTGTAGACGATGCTGTTGTCATAGGCATTGACCAGCCCTTCGGAGGTGCAGCTTTGCAGTGAATTGTTGGTGCATTCGGGCAAAAACTTCTTGTAGGCCGCTGGTGAGCGTTTGAAATACGCCGGGCCGTGGCTGCCCATCTGGTGCATCACCACCACCACGCCTTTGGCGCGGCGCTCGGGGCTCAAGGCGGCAATGCGCGCATCCAGCCCTTGCAGCATGATTTCATCGAAGCACTCGTCGCCGTCGCACACGCCGGGCACTTTGAGCTGGATGGTGTCGGCATTCGGAATGCGGTCGCAGGCACCCTTGCAGCCCGACTGGTTGTCGAGCCAGAGCACGGCCAGGCCGGCGTGTTGCAGCACATCCATCAAGCCTTCGTAATTGGCCGGGCGAGATTCATAGTTGGCTCGTCCGAAATGCGAAAACATGCACGGCACCGAAGCCGCCGTGCTGGTGCCGCACGACCAGGCGTTGCGCTGGCTGACGACGTTTTCTTGCGCCAGCTCGGGCGTGGTCGGGCGGCTGTAGCCGTTCAGGGCAAAGTTGCCGCTGCGCCCGGTTTCGCCCAGCACCAGCAGCAGCAGGGGCGGCTTGGTTTGCGCGGTGTAGCTCGCGCCCAGTTTGGCGTCGGTGCCCAACGGCAGCAGCGTCTTTTCGTCACGCTGGAACGGCTGCATCGCCACCGAACCGAGCGCATAAAAGGAATTGAGCGGATTGATCAGGTAACGCACCTGCGGGTAGTTGCGCATGACCGAGGCTAGGCTTTGAAAGAAAAGCACCACGACCAGCACCAGCAGGGCGCAGCTGGCCAGCAAGGCCGCCAGGTTGGACAGCACCTGACGCGTGGGGTTTTGCAGCCGGATGTGCTGGCGCCACAGCAGCACGCACGGCAAGCCCGCCAGCACCAGCACCGTGGCCAGCATTCGCCAGTTCAGCAAGTCACGCGTTTCCCGCACGTCGGTCTGCAGCGTGTTGATCATCATGGTTTTATCGATGACGACGCCGTAAGCCATCATGAAATACGCGCCAAAAGCCGCCGAGACGCAAAAAAGCATGATGACCGGCTTGAGCGTCCAGCGCCAGGCCAGCAAGCTGAGCAAGCCCGCCGTGGCCAGCCCGATCACCAGCGCCAGCGCCACGCTGACCGTGACCGCTTGGGTGCCGCTCAGGTCAGGCAGCCGGGCCAGCGCGCGCCACAACGCCACGTTGCAGAAGGTAGCAATCCAGAAACTGGCCAGCACGACGACCCAAAGCGGACGCATGCCGGCAGGCGGTGGCCCGGCCTTGACGCGTGAAACAGGAGGCGCGGGCTGGGCGGCGTGTGGAGTGCTAATGGGCGAGTGGAGCGGCATAGCGCGGCATTGTAGGGGCGGCCACCTTAGCGCCCGCTTAACCCACAAGACGCCAGCTTATGCCTGCAACTGGCGGGCGTGGTGCGCCAGGTGGTCGGCCATGAAGGTGGCAACGAAGTAGTAGCCGTGGTCATAGCCGGCATGGCGGCGCAGCAGGAGCGGCTGGCCGACGGCGGCGCAGGCTGCTTCAAACAGCTCGGGATGCAACTGGTCGGCCAGAAATTTATCGCCTAAACCCTGGTCAATCAAAATGCCGCCGGGGTAGGGTGCGCTGGCACTTTGCTGCATCAGCGCGCTGGCATCGTGCGCCAGCCAGCGCGATTTGTCTGCGCCGAGGTAGCCGGTGAACGCTTTTTCTCCCCACGGGCACTGGCTGGGCGCGCAAATTGGCGCAAAAGCCGACAGCGACTTGAACAGGCCGGGATGGCGCAGCGCCAGCGTCAAGGCACCGTGGCCGCCCATTGAGTGGCCGAAGAGGCCGATGCGTTCGGCGTCCAGCGGCAGCGTCGCCTTCAGCAGCGGCAGCAGCTCTGCCGTGAGGTAGCTTTCCATGCGGTAATTGGCTGCCCACGGGGCTTGCGTGGCGTCAAGGTAAAAGCCCGCCCCCACGCCGAAATCCCAGCTGTCGGCTTCGCCCGGCACTTTGGCACCGCGCGGGCTGGTGTCGGGGGTAATCAAGGCCAGACCCAGCTCGGCGGCCAGCCGCTGGGCACCGGCCTTGGTCATGAAGGTTTCTTCGTTGCAGGTCAGGCCCGCCAGATACAGCAGCGCCGGGACCGGGCCTGTCGAGGCCTGCGGCGGTAGGAACACCGAGAACTTCATCGGCAGGCCGATCTCAAGGGATGCGTGCTGGTAAAAGCGCTGCGTGCCGCCAAAGCAGGCGTGCTCGCTGAGCAGCGTCAAGGGGTTGTTGGTCATCAATACTCCTTATTTGATAGCTGCT
The DNA here is from genome assembly GCF_035984465.1 of Polaromonas sp. CG_9.5. Lineage (NCBI taxonomy): Bacteria > Pseudomonadati > Pseudomonadota > Betaproteobacteria > Burkholderiales > Comamonadaceae > Polaromonas > Polaromonas sp. CG_9.5. Next base: position 31,764 of record NZ_JAXCHR010000026.1, on the reverse strand, counting down.
TGCGCCCGTGCAGCATGCGCAAGCGGTCGATTTGACTAATAAAGCACGACGCCGCGAATGGATTCGCCGCTTTTCATCAGCTCAAACCCTTTGTTGATGTCTTCGAGCGGCATGGTGTGCGTGATCAGGTCGTCGATGTTGATCTTGCCTTCCATGTACCAGTCGACGATTTTCGGCACGTCGGTGCGACCGCGTGCGCCGCCGAAGGCCGAGCCTTCCCATTTGCGGCCGGTGACCAGCTGGAAGGGGCGCGTGCTGATTTCTGCACCGGCTTCGGCCACGCCGATGATGATGCTGCGGCCCCAGCCCTTGTGCGTGCATTCAAGCGCCTGGCGCATCACCTTGGTGTTGCCGATGCACTCAAAGCTGTAGTCCGCGCCGCCGTCGGTCAGCTGCACGATGGCATCGACGACGTTCTCGGTTGTCTTGGGGTTGATGAAATGCGTCATGCCGAACTTGCGCGCCATCGCTTCGCGTTCCGGGTTCAGGTCAACGCCGATGATCTTGTCGGCACCGACCATTTTTGCGCCCTGGATCACATTCAGGCCAATGCCGCCCAGGCCAAACACCACGACGTTCGCGCCGGCCTCGACCTTCGCCGTGAACAGCACCGCGCCGATGCCGGTGGTCACGCCGCAGCCGATGTAGCAGACCTTGTCAAACGGCGCATCCTTGCGGATTTTGGCCAGCGAGATTTCGGGCGCGACGGTGTAGTTGCTGAAAGTGGACGTGCCCATGTAATGAAAGATTGGCTGGCCGTCCAGGCTGAAGCGGGACGTGGCGTCGGGCATCAGGCCCTTGCCCTGCGTGCCGCGAATCAGCTGGCACAGGTTGGTTTTACGGCTCAGGCAGAACTTGCACTGGCGGCATTCGGGTGTGTAGAGCGGAATGACGTGGTCACCCTTTTTGAGAGAGGTCACGCCGGGGCCCACATCAACCACGATGCCCGCGCCTTCGTGGCCCAGAATGGCCGGGAAAATGCCCTCGGGGTCAGCCCCCGAGAGCGTGTAGTAGTCGGTGTGGCAAATGCCGGTGGCCTTGATCTCGACCAGCACTTCGCCAAACTTCGGGCCTTCCAGGTCAACGGTTTCGATGGTCAGGGGTTGTCCTGCTTTCCAGGCGACGGCGGCTTTGGTTTTCATGGTGTTTTGAGCTTGTGCAGAGTGAACGGTGAATGAATTGGCACTATAAGCCAGACCCGTCAGGCGCGCTGCCACGTCGCCTGACAAGCCGATTTTCTCAAGCCTCAAGCTGCATGGCAACGCGCCTAGCCGAACCAAAGGCCAGCGTAAAACCCAGCGCGCCATGCCCCACATTGAACATCAGATTGCCCGGCGCTGCGGCGTGGCGGCCAATCATCGGCAGCGCAGTCGGGGTGGCCGGGCGCAGGCCGGCCCAGGGATGGAGTTCGTCGAAGCGGCTGCAGTCCGGAAAAATGCGCTGGGTAGAAGCCTTGAGCGAGGCGATCTGTCGCTCGGCGATACAGGTGTCGTAGCCGTTGATCTCGGCCATGCCGGCCACCCGCAGGCGCGTACCAAGCCGCGCAAACACCACCTTGCGGGCGCTGTCGGTGACGCTGACGGTGGGCGCGCCGTGCGCCGGGCCTTTTTGCACATCGACCGTGATGCTGTAGCCCTTGAGCGGGTACACCGGCAAGTTCACGCCCAGCGGCCCGGCCAGCTGGCCAGAAGCCGCTCCCAGCGCCAGCACATAGGCGTCGGCCTCAACAGCGCCCTGCGCGGTCCGCGCTGCCACCACCTTGCCGCCACGCGCCACCAGCGCCTGAATCGGCGTGTTGAGCAAAAACCTGACGCCGTGTGCCCGCAGCACTGCCAGCAGGCCGTCGCAGACTTTCTGGCAATCCGCCGCGCATTCGCCAGGCGTGTGGATGGCCCCTGCAATGTGCGGCTGGTAATGCGCCAGCGCCGGCTCGATCTCGACGCAGCGGCGCGCATCGACCGCCGCTTGCGTGCTGCCCATGGCCTGCTGCAGCGCCATCTGCCGGCGCGCCGACGCAAACGCCTGCACATCGCCGTACAGCACCAGCTTGCCAGTGGCCGAAAAATCGCAGTCCAGCTTTTCAGCCGCCATCATGGCCTCGAAGGCCAGGCGGCTTTCACCGGCCAGGGCCAGCAGCTGCACCGTGGTGCTGCGCGAGGTGGCCCCATTGCAGGCGGCCATGAAACGCAAGGCCCACAGCCATTGCTGCGGATCAAGCCGGGGCCTAACCTTGAGCGGCGAGGTGCTCGACAGCAGCAGCTTGGGCAGCTGTTTCCAAATGGCCGGGTCAGCCAGTGGCTGCACATAGGCGTAGCTCAGTTGCGCGCCGTTGCCGCCGCTGGCACCGCTGCCGGGAAGCGCCCGGTCGATGACTGTGACGTCATGGCCCGCCTGTTCCAGCACATAGGCCGTGGCCAGCCCGACAATTCCCGCTCCCAGCACGCAAACACGCATAGCATCCTCCGTTTGAAGCTGGCAATCTACCAAGGAAGAGCGGGCCTGGAAAATGCTTAATTCGCCAGGGGCCATGCGCTGTGGTTATGCCCGGCAGCGCTGGCACAGGGCCGGCTCAGGCGTTTTGGGCAGTGTTAGCCTGCTTGTCTTTTCGTTCACAAGGCGCTGCGCCTCTACTGCGCAACGCCTGCAATTCCTGAGGGCCGCTTCCATGCGTTTGCGCCATATCGAAGTTTTCAATGCCGTGATGCTCACCGGCAGCGTCACGGGCGCTGCGCGCCTGATTAACGTCAGCCAGCCGGCAGTCAGCCGGCTTTTGCAGCATGCCGAACTGCAGCTCGGTTTTGTGCTTTTCCAGCGCAACAAGGGCCGGCTGTCAGCCACCTCGGAAGCGCTGACGCTGTACCCGCACATCGAGCGGCTGTTTGCGCAACTCGATGAAGTGCAGCGCCTGGCGGGCAACCTGAAACGGGGCGAAAGCGCCCGCGAACTGCGGGTGCTGACGGTGCTGGCACTGAGCTATGAAGTCTTGCCGCAGGCCATCAAGCTGTTTCGCCTGAAGCATCCGGCGGTGCCCCTGAGCGTGCAGGCCCTGCATTCGCCTCAGATTGTGTCGGCGCTGGTGCTGCAGGAGGCCGATGTCGGTTTTCTTTTCAGCCCGCTGGTGCACCCGACGCTGGCCCAGCAGCCGCTGGCCGAGGGCCGCATGGTGTGCGTGGCCCCCAAGGGCATGCTGTCCGCAGCGTTGTGCCAGCAGGGGCGGGCTACGCTGGCCGACCTGGCCGGTTTTCCGGTGATTGGCCTGGACGTGTCCGACCCGATAGGGCGCAGTTTGAGTCTGGCTTGCCGCGAAGCCGAGGTCGGCCTGCAGTTCGGCATCACGGTGCAAACCTACCACTCCGCGCTGGCGCTGGCGCACCACGGTCTGGGCATTGCCATCGTGGACAGCTGCACCGCGCTGTCTGCCGACCGCGCGCGGGTCGAGGTGCTGACGCTGGACCCGCTGATGGCGGTGCCGGTCAAGGCGCTGTTTCCGGTGGGCCGGCCCGGCTCGGTGGCGGTGCGGGCGTTTGTGCGCTGCTTTGAGCAGGCGCTCCAGGCCATGATGTAAGCCGGTTTTGGGCTGGTTGTGGGCAAAGCGCCCCCATAATTTTTGCTTATGGCCTCAAGGCAAAAATGAATGATGCAAAAGGCGCATGGATTCCTACACTAGCGCTGCATCCCGCCACTTCAATTTTCATCTGGAAAGTAAAGCATGAACCCCTTGCACCTCCTGACCGCCGCACTGCTCACCACCGGCCTGGCTACTGCAGCCGAGGCCCAGACGCTGAAGAAAATCGCCGACAGCAACAAGATCACGGTGTCGTACCGGGAGTCATCGGTGCCTTTTAGCTACTTGGTCGGCTCGACCAAGGCGGTGGGTTTTTCGGTCGATCTGACCGAAGCCATTGTTGATGATGTGCGCAAGAAGCTGAAAAAGCCCATGCTCGAAGTGGCCTACATGCCGGTGACCTCGCAAAACCGCATTGTGCTGCTGCTCAATGGCACCTACGACCTGGAATGCGGCTCGACCACCAACAGCTCTACGCGCGCCAAGGACGTCAGCTTTGCCATCAACCATTTCTATACTGGCACCCGCTTGCTGACCAAGAAAAGCTCGGGCATCAAAAACTATGCCGACCTGGCCGGCAAGCCGGTCGCCAGCACCACCGGCACCACCAACGCCCAGGTGATTCGCAAATACAGCGCCGAAAAGAAGCTTGACCTGCAGATCATTCTGGGCAGAGACCATGACGACTCGCTGCTGCTGGTGGAAAACGACCGGGCGCTGGCCTTTGCCATGGACGACATTTTGCTGTTCGGCTTGATGGCCAATTCCAAGAACCCCGCCGCGCTTGAAGTGGTAGGCGACTCGCTGCAGGTCGAACCGTATGCCTGCATGCTGCGCAAGGATGACCCGGAGTTCCAGAAGCTGGTCGATGGCACCTTGAGCCGGTTGATGAAGTCTGGCGAGTTTTCGCGCCTCTACACCAAGTGGTTCATGTCGCCCATTCCGCCCAAGGGCGTGAACCTGAACCTGCCCATGAGCGAGCAGCTCAAGGCCAACCTCAAGACGCCAAGCAACGCGCCGGCCCTGTAATCCGGTCAGGTCGCGGGGCAGGGCGCTGATCCTGCCCTGGCGCACCGGGCGACGCCAGTTCAGCGCTGCCTTCGATTTTCATTCCCTACTCACAGCGTCAACGCTGCATCGTGCCGATAACTACTGCGCTGTGTGCGGCGCAGCGGATGGCTGCTTCCCTAACCGGTGCTGCCCGGCACCCGAACTCAAAGGTATCTCCCCATGGCCACTCCCCATGTTGTTGGCATTCTGGGCGGCATGGGCCCTGCGGCAGGGGCCGATTTTGTGCGTCTGTTCGTGCAGGCCTGCGGCGAGCACTTGCGCCGCCAGGGGCTGCCGGTGTCTGACCAGGCGTATCCCGAACACTGGCTGGCCCAGGTGCCGGTGCCAGACCGCAGCATGGCGCTGGACCGACCGCACAGCGGCGGCCACCAGCCGCTCGAACCCATGCTGCAGGCCATGGGCCGGCTGGCTGCCCTGGGTGCCACCACGGTTGCCGTTGCCTGCAACACCGCGCACGCCTGGCACAGCCAGCTGCAGGCGCGGTTTCCGCAGGTCGAAGTGCTGCATGTGGCCCAAGAGGTGGCGCGCTCGCTGGCCGCGCGCGGCGTGGGCCGGGTCGGCCTGCTGGCCACGCAAGGCACCTACCGCACCGGCTTGTACGACCAGGCGCTGCGCGAGGCGGGCCTGCAATGCTGCATACCGGATGCGCCTGGCCGAGAACGCCTGATGCAGGGAATTTACCAAGGCGTGAAAGCGGGCAACCTGGCGCTGGCGCGGCAGTGTTTTTCAGAAGTGGCCCGTGCGCTGGCAGACCAGCACGGGGTCAGCACGCTGGTGCTGGGCTGCACCGAAATTCCGCTGGGGCTGGATGCGACGGCGGGCCTGGACGGCATGGCGCTGGTTGATCCGGCTGCCTTGCTGGCACGCGCCCTGGCCGAAAAAGCCTATGCGGCAGGCGGTTAGAGCCAGGCATGGGACGCTGATTAGCCACTTGTTGCCATCACCGGGTTCATTGGACTGGTGCAGGCTGCTACTTAATTAATAGCTGGTTGCGTATGCGCCACCTGCGCCAGAGGAGAATTTGAGGCTTAAAACCGGCTGCTGCGCCTGCTTTTCAGTCCACTGATGCGCTCCAGCGGTTGTTCCATTCCTTGCCCTGCGCCTTGTCCAGGGTGCGCCGGTCGCGTTTGGTGGGCCGGCCATGCTCCAGGCTGCTGGCCGGGTCGCTGGTGAAGTGCCGCTGCTCTGCGGCCTGGGTCTTGAGCTTGAGGCTTTCTTCGGTTTCTTCATAAAGCTGTTGGGCGACGGGGGCCGGGCCGCGCTGGCTGCTGATACCGCGCACCACCAGCGTGCGCGTGACCGGTCCCTGCCTGAGCGCCACGGTGTCGCCCACCTTGACCTCGCGCGAGGGCTTGGCCTCCAGGTCGTTGACCTTGACGCGGCCCTTGTCGATTTCCTCGACCGCCAGCGAACGGGTTTTGTAAAACCGGGCGGCCCAGAGCCATTTGTCGATGCGCAATTTATCCATTCATGATTCTCCTGTGGCTTTATTTTGAACCAGCGGCAACCGCACCGTGGCGTCCAGACCGCTCACCCTGCCATGAGCCAGGCGATTTTCCAGCGCAATACTGCCTCCCAGCGCCTGCACGATTTCCCGGCAAATCGCCAGACCCAAACCCGAGCCGTGGTGCACGTTGCCGGCTGAAAACGGCTGGTAAAGGCGCGCCGCCAGTTCCGCCGCAATGCCCGCACCGCTGTCGCTGAAGGTCAAGGCGGCCCAGCTGGCATCGCGGGTAACGCGCACCGTCAGCGCGCCGCCCGCTGGCGTGTGCTTGATGGCGTTGTGCAGCAGGTTGCGCGTCAGCTCACTGAGCATCCATTCATGTGCCTGCACGCGGGCTGGCCGGGTTTCCAGGCCAAAATCGATATCTTTTTCGGCAATCAGCGGCGACAAGTCCAGCGCCATCTGGCGCACGATGCCAGCCAGGTCGATGACCTGCGGGTCAGGCTGCTGGCGCAGTTGCTCGACCTTGGCCAGCGCCAGCATCTGGTTGGCCAGCAGTGTGGCGCGGTCGACCGTCTGGCTGATGTCGGCCAGCGCTTCCAGCGCGTCCATGTCGCCATGCAGCGCCGACTGAACCTGCACTTTGAGCACCGCCAGCGGCGTGCGCAGCTGGTGGGCGGTGTCGCGCACAAAGCGTTTCTGGTTCTCCAGCAGATGCGCCAGGCGCGCCATGACCTCGTTGGTGGCGTCCACCAACGGCAGCAGTTCACGCGGCGCATCGCGTGCGCTGAGCGGGCTCAGGTCGCCTTCGGGCCGGGCCTGCAGCTCGGCGCTGAGCCGGCGCACCGGGCGCGTGGCGCGCTGCACGACGACCACCACGACCAGCGCAATCACGCCCAGCAGCAAGGCCTGACGCCAGAGCGTGTCAAACAAAATCTTGCGTGCCAGCGTGGTGCGCAATTCCAGCGTTTCTGCCACCTGAACGACGGCCATGCCGCGCCCTTGCGCGCTGGAGACGGGTTGCAGCAACACGCCCACGCGCACCGCGTCGCCTTCAAAAACATCGTCATAAAAATCCACCAGCGCGGCGTAGGGCGGTTTCATCGGGATGCGGCCGCGCCAGAAAGGCAGTTGCGCAAAGCCCGACACCATTTCACCGTTCAGGCTGGACACCCGGTAGAAAAGGCGGCTCTGGTTGTCGGCTTCAAACGCTTCCAGCGCGGCATAGGGCACGGCGACGCGCAACTCCGACTGCGCGTCGTAGCCGATCACGTCGAGTTGCTCGCCAATCGATTTGGCTGAGGCCAGCAAGCTACGGTCATAGGCCGTGTTCACGGCGCTGAGCGCCTGCTGGTACAGGCCCACCGTGTTCACGACGACCAGCAGGCCGACGGGCACGAGAATGCCGAGCAAAAGGTAGCGGCGCAAAGAAATTGCCGCCCCGCTTTTCACTGCGCGCAATGCGCTGCGCCCGGAAGGGGCCGCTGCGCCGGCGGTCTGGCCAAGCCCGTCCTGCGGCTCGGCTACAGCGGCGGCGTCCGGGCTTTGTTCGATGCCGGGTTTTATGCTTTCAAAAAGGCGGGCTTCGTCTGGCGCTGTCGCGTCGGTGGAACGCGTGGGCGCGGGATGGGCGTTTTGGCTCACGCATCGACCTTCAGCAAATACCCCAGGCCACGCAGGGTGACCAGCGTGACGCCGGTGCCAGCGAGCTTTTTGCGCAGCCGGTAGACCACGACTTCCACGGCTTCGTATTGCACTTCGGCCTCGCCCGGAAACACCAGCTCGAACAACCGCTCTTTGGACACGGCATGGCCGGGCTTGACGATGAGCGCCTGCAGCAGGGCCAGCTCGCGCGGGGTGAGTTCCAGCACCAGGCCCTGGTGGTAGATGGCACCACTCTCTTTTTCATAGCGAAGGCCGCCCGCCATGTAAGCGTGAGCGGTTGATTCCATGCTTGCTTTGACGCGCCGCCGGCTCAGGGCGTGCAGCCGCGCCTCCAGCTCGTCCAGATCAAAAGGTTTGGGCAGGTAGTCGTCCGCACCACTGTTCAGGCCGATGATGCGGTCGCCCACGGTGCCGCGCGCGGTCAGGATCAGCACCGGCGTGCTCAAGCCCTGGCGGCGTGCTTGCGCCAGCACCTGCAGGCCGTCGAGTCCGGGCAGGCTCAGGTCCAGCACGACCACATCGGGCTGCACAGCCGTCCACTGGGCCAGTGCCAGCCGGCCATCGGTACAGGCAGAAATTTCCATACCGCGCCGGCTCAATGCGCGCTGCAAGGCAGCCTGCATGGACGCGTCGTCTTCAATCAGCAGCAGTTTCATCAGGTTCTTTCTTCAAGGCGCCCAGCCATTGCATGGCTTGGCGTAACGCTGGATTAGAAAGCCAAAAACAGCTGAAATCATGGCCGGACATTAGCACTTTCCCCTAGGCTTTCGGACAGCCGTTTGACAGCAACAGGGCGCATCATCACTGAGTTATTACTACTATCAGGAGACACTCATGCGTCGTGACACCTTTTTGAAATCCATGGCGGCCCTGGCGGCGGCCGGTGCTTTTCCGCTGTCGGCTTTTGCTGCTGCGAATATAAAGATGATGGTGCCGGCCAATCCGGGCGGCGGCTGGGACACCACGGGCCGGGCGCTGGGCAAGGCACTGGTCGATTCAGGTGCCGCTTCCACCGTGAGCTACGACAACAAGGGCGGCGCAGCCGGCGCGCTGGGCCTGGCCCAGTTCGTCAACGGCAGCAAGGGCGATGGGAACGCCTTGATGGTGATGGGCGCGGTCATGCTGGGCGGTCAGATCACCGGCAAGCCACCGGTCAGCCTGAGCCAGGCGACGCCGATTGCGCGCCTCAGCAGCGAATACAACGTGTTTGTGGTGCCCGCTGATTCGCCCTTCAAGTCCATCAAGGAAGTGGTCGAGCAGCTCAAGAAAGACCCAGGCAGCGTGAAGTGGGGCGGCGGTTCGCGCGGCGCCACCGAGCACATTGCAGCGGCCATGATTGCCCGCGAAGTGGGTGCTGATCCGGCCAAGATCAACTACGTCGCCTTTCGGGGCGGCGGCGAAGCCACGGCGGCTATTTTGGGCGGCAACGTGACCATCGGCGGCAGCGGCTACAGCGAATTTGCCGAGTACATCGCCACCGGCAAAATGCGGGCGCTGGCGGTGACGTCCGAAACGCGCCTGCCCGGCGTGAACATTCCGACGCTCAAGGAACAAGGCATCAATGTCGTGATCGGCAACTGGCGCGGTGTGTATGGCGCGCCCGGCATCACGCCGGCCCAGCGCCAGACGTTGACCGACATGGTACTGAAGGCCGTCAAGTCCAAGAGCTGGCTGGAAGCGTCCCAGAAAAACAACTGGACGCCTGCCGTGCTGACCGGCCCGGCTTTCGACAAGTTTGTCGATGACGACTTTGCCGCCCTGCGCGCCACGATGGTCAAGTCCGGAATGATCTGAAGCCGCAGGCCGCCTTTTTCGGTGGTCTTTTCAGGAAGAACGGGAATGCAGCCTGGCTGCGCTCCCGTTCCTGTTTCCCGCCAGCGCCTGCACCTTGCCGTGCGGCTGTAACCGCCAACCCCCTATTTCCGCCGGCTCTTCGCGTCCCCCGAAGATGCCCCATCCGGTAACCAGTGATGACCCTTTCCAAAAACACATACCCGCTGCAGACGCTGGTCGGCGTCGGCGTGTTGCTGATCGGCCTGGGCCTGGCCTTCGGTGCGCTCACCATTCCGTCGGCTGCCGGCTACGGCGGCGTTGGCCCCAACTTTTTGCCCTGGCTGGTGGCGCTGTCGCTGCTGGTGTGCGCCGGCTTCATCATCTGGGAATCGCTCACCGGCGGTTTCCGGGCCATAGACGATGCCGGGGACGGCCCGGCGCCGTACTGGCTGGGCTTTGCCTGGATGTCGGCCGGCCTACTGGCCAATGCGGCGCTCATCACCACCATCGGCTTTATCTTCAGCTGCACGCTGTGCTTCGTGCTGGCAGTGCAGGGCTTGAAAGGCGCCGAGGGCGCCACCCACCGCGGGCCTGCGGTATGGGTCAAGGACGTGCTGATCGGCATGGCGATTTCGGCGCCGGTTTACTGGATGTTCACCCAATTCCTGGCTATCAACCTGCCCGGCATCACCTCGACTGGATGGCTCTAAATGGATATTTTCAATCAACTGCTGCAGGGCTTTGCCACAGCAGCCACCCCGATCAACCTGCTCTGGTGCTTTGTCGGCTGCGCCCTGGGAACCGCCATCGGCGTGCTGCCAGGCATTGGCCCCGCCGTGGCGGTCGCCATGCTGCTGCCCATCACCGTCAAGGTCGAGGCCACTGCGTCGATGATCTTTTTCGCCGGCATCTACTACGGCGCCATGTACGGCGGCTCGACCACCTCGATCCTGCTCAACACGCCGGGTGAAACCGCCAGCATGGTCACGGCGATGGAGGGCAACAAGATGGCCAAGAGCGGCCGCGCTGGCGCTGCGCTGGCGACTGCCGCCATCGGCTCGTTTGTTGCGGGCACGATTGCCACGGTGCTGGTGACGTTGTTTGCGCCCATCGTGGCCGATTTGGCCGTCAAGCTCGGGCCACCCGAATACTTCATGCTGATGCTGCTGGCCTTCACCACCGTGAGTGCGGTGTTGGGCAAAAGCACGGTGCGCGGCATGACGGCACTGTTCATCGGCCTGGCCGCCGGCCTGGTCGGACTCGACCAGATTTCGGCGCAGGCGCGCTACACCGGCGGCGTTCCTGAACTGCTCGACGGCATTGAGATCGTGCTGGTGGCCGTTGGCCTGTTTGCCGTGGCCGAGGCGATGTACGCCGTGCTGTACGAAGGCCGCATCGTTGACACGCAAAACAAGCTGAGCAAAGTCCACATGACCAAGCGCGACTGGCGTCGTTCCTGGCCAGCGTGGCTGCGCGCCACGGCCATTGGCGCGCCGTTTGGCTGCATTCCGGCTGGCGGCACCGAGATTCCGACTTTCCTGAGCTACGCGGTCGAGAAAAAGCTCGCCAAGGGTGAAGACAAGGCCGAGTTTGGAACGCAAGGCGCTATCGAGGGCGTGGCCGGCCCGGAAGCCGCCAACAACGCCACCGTCACGATGGCCATGATTCCGCTGCTGACGCTGGGCATTCCGACATCGAACACGACGGCGATTTTGCTGGGCGCTTTCCAGAACTACGGCATCCAGCCGGGGCCGCAGTTGTTCACCACTTCGTCGTCGCTGGTCTGGGCCTTGATTGCTTCGCTCTACATCGGCAACGTGATGCTGCTGGTGCTCAACCTGCCGATGGTCGGCCTGTGGGTCAAGCTGCTGAAGATACCGAAACCTTACCTCTACGCCGGCATCCTGATTTTTGCCACGGTTGGTGTGTACGGCATGCGCCAGAGCGCGTTTGATCTGTTCCTGCTGTATGGCATTGGCGTGCTGGGCGTGGTCATGCGGCGCTTTGATTTTCCGACCGCGCCAGTCGTCGTTGGCATGATCCTCGGGCCTTTGGCCGAAGCGCAATTGCGCAATGCCATGTCGATTGGCGAGGGCAGTGCGATGGTGTTTGTGCAGCGGCCGGTGTCGCTGATTTTGCTGGTGGTGGTGGTGGCCGTGCTGGTCTTGCCGCGTCTGGTCAAGCTCTGGTTCGGGCGCAAGTCTGCTGCCTGAGTGGGTTTTATTTTTGATACCGGTATCAAAAATAACGAAAATCTTGCGTATGAAAACGGGTTGAACCCAAAGTTCAACTTCCGCAAAAATTCATGCAATCAATAGTTCAAGGTTGCGCTGAAAAAAAGCAATTATCCTAATGCGTGTCGTAGCCGCCAGTCTGGAATTTACGGTTGACAAGAAATTTGGTAGCGTTAACAATTGGCTGTCAACTCAGTCTGTTTCGTGCTTGTTTCTCAACCCAAAAATCCCATGTCAACACCCTTAGTCACTGGCCTCCAGGTTATTCCCGTCGCGGGCCGCGACAGCATGCTGCTGAACCTCAGCGGCGCGCACGGGCCGTTTTTTACCCGCAACATTGTCATCATCACCGACAGCGCCGGCCACAGCGGCGTGGGCGAAGTGCCAGGCGGCGAAAAGATACGCCAGACCATTGAAGACGCGCGCAGCCTGGTCATGGGCCAGCCGATTGGCAATTACCTGCGCATCTTGCAGCAGGCGCAAGCACTGTTTGCCGACCGCGACGCTGGCGGGCGGGGCTTGCAGACTTTTGACCTGCGCGTCGCCATCCATGCCGTCACGGCGCTGGAATCCGCGCTGCTCGACCTGTTGGGCCAGCATCTGGAAGTTCCGGTGGCGGCCTTGCTGGGCGAGGGCCAGCAACGCGACAAGGTCGAAATGCTGGGTTACCTGTTTTTTATCGGCGACAAAAGCAAAACCGACCTGGCCTACGCCAGCGAGCCGCAAGGCAGCGACGCCTGGAGCCGGTTGCGCCATGAAGTCGCCATGACGCCCGAATCCGTGGTGCGCCTGGCCGAAGCGGCTTACGAGCGCTATGGTTTCAATGACTTCAAGCTCAAGGGCGGCGTGCTGCGCGGTGAAGACGAAATGGCGGCCGTCACCGCCATCCACGCGCGCTTCCCTGAAGCCCGCGTCACGCTCGATCCGAACGGTGGCTGGCTGCTCAAGGACGCGATCCGCCTGATGCGCGATGCGCGCAATGTGGTGGCTTATGCCGAAGACCCGTGCGGCGCCGAAGACGGCTTTTCGGGCCGTGAAGTCATGGCTGAATTTCGCCGCGCCACCGGCTTGCCCACCGCCACCAACATGGTCGCCACCGACTGGCGGCAACTGACGCATGCGCTGTCGCTGCAGTCGGTCGATATTCCGCTGGCCGACCCGCATTTCTGGACGATGGCCGGCTCGGTGCGCGTGGCGCAGACCTGCCGCGACTGGGGGCTGACCTGGGGTTCGCATTCCAACAACCATTTCGATGTGTCGCTGGCGATGTTTACGCACGTCGGTGCGGCCGCGCCCGGACGCGTCACGGCGATTGACACGCACTGGATCTGGCAAGACGGTCAGCGCCTGACCAAGGAACCCTTGCAAATCAAGGGCGGATTCGTCGAGGTGCCGAAAAAGCCGGGTTTGGGCGTTGAGCTGGACATGGTCGAAGTTGCCAAGGCGCATGAGCTCTACAAACAGCACGGCCTGGGTTCAAGGGACGACGCCATGGCCATGCAGTACCTGATTCCCGGTTGGAAGTTCGACCCCAAAGGGCCTTGCATGGTGCGTTAAGCCGCTTGCGCATAGCCGGCGGTCGCAAGCAGCTATCAAAAAAAGAGCGTTTTGCGGTTTACTGCTTGGCACCCAGCGCCAGCGCCGCCGCGCGTGAGGCGGCCAGCGTTGCTGCATCGGGCGCGCTCTGGGTGGGCCAGCCGCCCATGTGCCGGATGCTCAGCTCGCTCAGTGCCGCCAGCCACTGCGGGCTGTCATTCAGGCATTCGATGTACGTGAAGGTTTTGCCGCCGGCCTCCAGAAAGGCGTGGCGCGCTTCCATCGAGATTTCTTCCAGCGTTTCCAGGCAGTCGCCGGTAAAGCCGGGGCACACCACATCGACACTTTTGACACCCGACTGCGCCATCTGGATCAAGCTGGGTTCTGTGTAGGGCTCCAGCCATTTGGCTTTGCCAAAGCGCGACTGGAAGGTGACTTTGTAACGCGTTTTGGGCAGTCCGAGTTCTTCGGCCAGCAGCCGCGCCGTCTTGTGGCATTCGCAGTGGTAGGGGTCGCCCAGCATCAAGGTGCGTTCGGGCACGCCATGAAAGCTCATCACCAGTTGCTCGGACTGGCCGTTGGTTTGCCAATGGTTGCGGATTTTTCCGGCCAGCGCTTTGATGTAGCCGGCGTCGTCGTGGTAGTTGTTGATGAACCGGAACTCGGGAATCCGGCGCACTTTGGCGGCCCAGGTGTAGACCGCGTCAAACACGCTGGCGGTGGTGGTGCCGCTGTACTGCGGATAGGCCGGCAGGATCAAGACCCGCGTCACGCCATCTGCTTTCAGCTGGTCCAGCTGCGAGGCAATCGACGGGTTGCCGTAGCGCATGGCGTAACGCACTTCCACCGGATGGCCGCGCTGGCCCAGGTAGCCGCGCAGCATCAGCGCCTGCTTTTGCGTCCAGACCTTGAGCGGCGAGCCTTCGGGCAGCCAGACGCTGGCGTATTTGGCGGCTGATTTTTTGGGCCGGGTGCGCAAGATGATGCCGTGCAAAATCAGCCACCAAAGCGCCTTGGGGATTTCAACCACGCGCGTGTCGCTCAAAAATTCGCCCAGGTAGCGGCGCAGCGCCGGGGCGTCGGGCGCGTCGGGCGTGCCCAGGTTGCACAGCAAAATGGCGGTGGTCGCAAGCGCTTTGGGCGCTTGGCCGTGGGTGAAGGGGGGCTCGGTTGCAAAGGACATGCGGTATTCTCGCCTACGCCATGCTCGACATTACCCTTATCAAAGCCATTTCCTTGGACCTCGACGACACGCTGTGGCCCATCTGGCCCACCATCGAGCAGGCCGAAAAATCCCTCAATGCCTGGCTCAGCCAGCATGCGCCCGCAACGGCCAGCTTGTTGGCCCAGCCCGCAGCGCGCCATGAGATTCGCGAACACATCAACCAGGCCAACCCCGCGCTCAAGCACAATCTCAGCGCACTTCGCCGCGAGGCGATCCGGCTGGCGCTGGTTCGCTGCGGCGACGATCCGCAGCTGGCCGAGCCGGCGTTTGAGGTGTTTTTTGCCGCGCGGAACCGCGTCACCTTGTTTGACGATGCATTGCAGGCGCTGGCGTTTTTGTCCAGCCGCTTTCCGCTGGTGGCGCTGTCCAACGGCAACGCCGACATTCACCGCATCGGCATCGCGCCCTATTTCAAGGCCAGCATCAGCGCCCAGCAGTTTGGCGTCGGCAAGCCTGACCCGCGTATTTTTCAAGCCGCAGCGTCAGCGGTTCATGTGCGGCCCGAAGAGGTGCTGCATGTGGGCGACGACGCCGCGCTCGATGTGCTGGCGGCGCTGGGCTGCGGCATGCAGACCGTGTGGGTCAACCGCGAAGATCACTTGTGGGTGCATCCCGAATTGCCGCACGAAACGGTGACCACGCTGGCCGAGCTGTGCGCGCTGTTTGCGCCTGAAAGCCTGCCATGACGCTGAAAATTTATGGCACTGCCGCGTCGCGTGCGGCGCGTCCGCTCTGGGTGGCGCAGGAACTGGGCTTGGTTTATGAACACATTCCCCTGTCTTATCTGGGCGGCGCAACCAAAACGCCGGAGTTTCTGGCCCTCAATCCGAATGGCCGCATTCCGGTCGTTGACGACGACGGCGTGCGGGTCTGGGAATCCATGGCCTGCGCGCTCTACCTGGCCGAGCGCTTCAAGCCCGTTGGCCGGCCTTCGCTGGCAGCCGAAAACCCTGCCGAGCAGGCCGAGATTCTGCGCTGGAGTTTTTGGGTCGTGACCGAATGCGAAAAAGAGGCGCTGAGCTTTCTGATGCACGGCCAGCTGATGCCCGCAGAGCGCCGCAAACCGCAGCTGGCCGATGAGGCCCAGCGTCGTCTGCTGGCGCCGCTGCGGGTGCTGGAGCAGCATCTGCAGACCCGGCCTTATCTGGCGGGCGAACGTTTTACCGTTGCGGATGTTTGCGTGGCGTCTGTGCTGGCGTGGGTTGAAACCGCGCAGGGCTTGATGGCAGCCTGCCCGCGCGTCGCCGAGTGGTTGCAGCGCTGCCTGGCGCGGCCAGCGTTCCAGCGGGTCAAATTAATGGCTAAAAGGGGCTGATGCGCTTGTTGCGCGTGCGCAAGCAGCTATTTATTCAGGAGCTACTACTAGGAGTTGGTTGCCTGCTTAAAGAACATCAAGCCTTAGGCACGTGGGAGATTCTCTCTGCAGTTCAGTGAGTACCTTGTGCGCAGCTTTGCGTGCACGCAAAAAAACGCAGAAGCGGTCTTGCCCTCACGCTAACCTCACCTTCCCCAAAAAAATTGACAGCCTTACTGCAGTTGCCGCGCCGCTGCCAGCCCAGAGCGCACTGCGCCTTCCAGCGTGGCCGGATACGGCCCGGCAATGTAGTCGCCGCAAGCCAGCAGGCCGGGCGCTATCCGGGAATCAGGGCGCTGCAGGTTGGGCGTGCAGGCAAAGGTGGCGCGTTTTTCCACCACCGTCTGTACTGGCTGGAGCCCCGTCAGGCCGAGTTGCCGCGCTGCCTGCTGCTGCACCTGCTGCGTCAGCGTTGCGCTGTTGCCGGTGCTGGCGCTGATGACAAAGGCCAGCAAACCGTCCGGGCCGCCCAGTTGGTGCCGGTCAAACACAAATTGCGCCGGTTCGGCTGCGCTTGAACGCAAGGCCAGCATGGGCTGGCGCAAGCGGGCGTGCGGTGCATGCAGATACACGGTGCTAAGGGCCTCGTGCTGCAGGCTGCGCGCTTGGGCGAGCCAGTCGTGCGCTGCTGCGCCGCTGCTTTGCACCAGCCGCGCGGCTTCATGCGGCGGACAGGCCAGCACGACGCGATCAAATGTGTTGCACGTGTCGGCGCGCAGCTCCCAGCCAGAGGCGACCGGTGCAATAGCCTGCACCCGAACGCCCAGACCAACGCTGCCGCCTTGCGCCGCCAGCCATGCCAGCGCCGCATCGGGCAGCAGCGCGCTCAAGTCCAGGCGCGGCAGCAGCAGGTTCGAGCCGCCGCTCTGGGCAAACAGCGCATCGCGCATCACGCGTAAAAAAACCTGTCCGCAGGCCCGTTCGGCGGGCGTGTTCAGCGCCGACACGCACAAAGGCTCGATCAGCGACGCCATCGCATTGGGCGCAAGACCCCGGCACAAGTCGCTGACCGACTGACCGGGCGGGCAGCTGAAGCCACCAAGCCGCCAGCCCAGCGCCACCCGCAGCAGCGAAATCTTGTCGGCCCACGTCCAGCCATGCGCCGTCAGGATGCCGGCAAAAGCGTCCAGCGGCGACGGCCAGTTGGGCAGTTTCAGGCCACTGCCGTCAGGAAACTGCATCGTCAGCGGCAGGCGCAGGAAGGCGGCGGATTCGTCAACGCCCAAGTCTTGCATCAACCGCAGCGTTTCAGCGTAGGCACCAATCAGGATATGCTGGCCGTTGTCCAGCACCAGCGGCTGACCCGCCACGCTCGACATCACGCGCCGGGCGCGGCCGCCGGCGGTGCGCGACGCCTCAAAAATCGTGACGTGGTGGCCCAAGCGCGTGGCCTCGACAGCGGCGGCGCAACCCGCCCAGCCCGCGCCGATGATGGCGACTTTCATGCTTTGCCAGTAACCGACATTTGTCCACCTGGCCGTCGCCCATCCAACCAGGGCCGTGGAACCAGCTTTGCCGACTCTGGTGCAGCGCAGTATGCGAAGCGACAAGCGTGGGGGCGACAGCCAACCCAGCCAGGGCCGCGGAACCGGCTTTGCCGGGCCGCAGGCGCAGCGGCCCCCTCGGGGGGCAGCGCATTACACGCAGTGAAAAGCGTGGGGGTCATTGCACTGGGTCATACCACTTTGCCGAAAGCCTGCGTTTTCCACGCCAGCCAGAATTTGCGCAGCGGCGTCAGGCTGACGCGCTGGTGCAGCACCTGGTAGTTGTCGGCGGCAATCTCGCGCAGCAGCGTGCGGTAGATGCTGGCCATCATCAGGCCAGGTTTTTGCGTGCGGCGGTCGGCGGCGGGCAACAGCGCCAGCGCTTCGTCGTACAGGCGCAGCGCGCGTTCGGTCTGGAACTTCATCAGCGCGGTGAAACGGTCCGAATATTCGCGTTTCAAAATCTCGTGCGCCTTCACATCGAACTGCTGCAACTCGTTGACCGGCAAATAAATGCGTCCACGCATCGCGTCTTCGCCAACGTCGCGGATGATGTTGGTGAGCTGAAACGCCAGGCCCAGCTTGTGCGCGTAAGCGGTCGTGGCGTCGTCGGTCTGGCCAAAAATGCGCGCCGCCACTTCGCCGACGATGCCCGCCACCAAGTGGCAATAGCGCTGCAGCGCCGGAAAATCCAGGTAGCGGTTTTGCGTCAAGTCCATCTGGCAGCCCTCAATCACCGCCTGCAAATGCCGCGCTTCAATGCCGTAGGTGGCCGTCAGCGGCATCAAGGCTCTCATCACCGGATGGCTCGGGTTGCCAGCAAACGATTGGGTGACTTCGCTTTGCCACCAACCCAGCTTGGTATGCGCGACGCCGGGGTCGGTGACTTCATCGACCACATCGTCAATTTCGCGGCAGAAGGCGTAAAAAGCGGTGATGGCGGTGCGCTTTTCTTTCGGCAAAAAAAGGAAAGCGTAATAAAAACTGCTGCCGGAAGCGGCAGCTTTTTCCTGGACATAGTTCTCGGGCGTCATGCGGGCGATTGTCGCAGGCTGAAATGGCCGATTTGTGCCTGCAGCGCAACACAAAAATGAAAAGAGGAAAGACGCCGGAAATCAGGGTAGGACAAGCAGCGGCAAGCATGGAAAGGAGTGCGGAAGTTCCATCCCAGCACAGGCCGCGAGCTACACAAACTGATTTCCCGAGTGGTGATGCAGCTGGACGAGCATCAATACACCGGCGTCCCCATAACCAGCCGGGGCCGCGGAACCGGCTTCGCCGGGCCGCAGGCGCAGCGGCCCCCTCGGGGGGCAGCGAACCACACGCAGTGGGGAGCGTGGGGGCAACACTCACATCCAGAGTGCGCGCCAGCCCATCACCGCCACATCCCAGCCGCCCAGCTTGGGCCGTTGCTGCAGGGTGTTGAAGCCCTGCGCCTCGATCTTGTCCAGAATCCGCAGGCCGCCCTGCACGACCAGCCGCAACTCCCAGCCACCCCGCCCCGGCAGTTTTTTGACCAGTTTTGCGCCTTTTTGCATGCTGGCGCTGGCTGCACGGGCGCAGTCAGCTATCAAATTAAGAGTGCCCGGAGTGGCGTGCAAGCCCAGCAGCTGCGCTTCATCCACACCATGTTTGCCCCAGGCATCAGCTGGCAGATAAATACGGCCGCGCGGAATGTCCACGCTCAGGTCTTGCCAGAAGTTGATCAGTTGCAGCGCGCTGCAGATGCAGTCGCTTTGCTCTAGCGCCTCTGCATCGTTCACGCCATACAGGTGCAGCAGCAAGCGGCCAACCGGATTGGCCGAACGGCGGCAGTAGTCCAGCAATTCGGCTTGGCTGGCATAACGCTGCTTGACCACATCTTGCTCAAACGCGCTGAGCAAATCAGTCAGCAGATGCACTGGCAGGGCATATTGCGTGATGACCGGCCCCAGCTGCGCAAAGACGGCAGACCAGCGTGGCGAAGGCGGCAAGCCGGCGACCGTCGCCAGCAGGTCGGTGCGGTAGGCGGCCAGATCGTCGAGCCGGGTTTGCGGCGCGGCATCGCCTTCATCGGCAATGTCGTCAGCGGTGCGGGCAAACCAGTAAATCGCTGCAATCGCCGGGCGCAGGCGGGGCGGGCACAGGAACGACGCCACCGGAAAATTCTCGTAATGGCTGACGCCCTGAATGGCCGGCGCGGGCGGGGATAAAGCGGTCTTCATGGCGCGGATTGTCGCTTGACAAGATTTTGCATTCCTCATAAATTACTAACCGTTTAGTCAGTAGCAGACTTTTTTGCAGCTGCGCTACCTTCGTGTTGCAATGCCTTGCCCGGATGCATCCGAATTCATTTTTCAATCCGTTCATCATGAAAAAAACCCTTGTGTCTCTGGCGAGTGTCGCCCTGTTGCTGGCTGCGTGTTCCCGGCCCGCGCCGCCCGAGGAGCCGATTCGCGCCGTGAAAGTGATCACCGTGGGTGCCAGCGCTGCGGTGACGAACCGTGAATATGCCGGTGAAGTCCGGGCGCAGGTCGAGTCGCGCCTGGGGTTTCGGGTCGGCGGCAAGCTCATCAAGCGCCAGGCCGAACTGGGTCAGCATGTCAATGCCGGGCAGGTGCTGGCCCAGCTTGATCCGCAGGATTACCGGCTGGCGGCCGATGCGGCCCGCGCCCAGGTGGCTGTTGCGGCCACCAACCGCAACCTGGCGGCGGCGGATTTCAAGCGTTATCAGGCGCTGAAAGACCAGAATTTCATCAGCGGCGCTGAACTGGAGCGCCGTGACGCCACGCTCAAGGCCGCACAGGCGCAGTTACAGCAAGCGCAGTCGCAATCGGCGGTGCAGGGCAACCAGACCGACTATGCGGTGCTGAAGGCCGATGTATCAGGCGTTGTGACGGCGGTTGAGGCCGAGCCCGGTCAGGTCGTGGCGGCGGGTGCGCCGGTGGTGCGCATTGCGGCCGACGGCGTGCGCGACGTGGTGTTTTCGGTGCCCGAAGACAAGGTGGCGGGCTTGAAAGTGGGCGCGCCGGTTCGCATCCGGGTGTGGGCGCAAGACGCCGAACTGCAGGGCAGGGTGCGCGAAGTGGCCGCCAGCAGCGACCCGGTCACGCGCACTTATCCGGTCAAGGTGTCGATTGATAGCAAAGCAGCGCCGCCGCTGGGCGCGACGGTTTATGTGATTCCTGACGCCAGCGCTGTTGTGGGCGCGCCCGTCATCAAGCTGCCCACCAGCGCCTTGCGCCAGGACGGCCAGACGACGACGGTGTGGGTGCTCGACAAGGCCAGCATGACGGTCAGGTCGCAGCCGATCCGGATTGCCACGGCCGACGGCAATGACGTGGTGGTGGCCTCTGGCTTGACGCCGGGCATGCTGGTGGTCAGCGCCGGCGTGCATGTGCTGTCACCGGGCCAGAAAGTCAGTATTTATGCATCAAACAGGGCTGTAGCGCAGTATGGACGGGCGCAGTCAGCTCCTGATTCGATAGCAAAAACGATAGCGATACCGGCTTTGGCCGCGCCTGCTGCTTCTGCCGTTCAAGCCAAGTGAGCGCGACATGACGCAATCGACTGACGAAAAAAACACCGGCCCGGGCGACGCGCCTTCGGAGCGCTTCAATTTGTCGCGCTGGGCGCTGGAACATCCGGCGCTGACGCGTTATTTGCTGGTGGTGCTGATCGTGCTGGGCTTTGCGGCTTATTTCCAGCTCGGCCAGGACGAAGACCCGCCGTTCACCTTTCGGGCCATGGTGGTGCGCACTTACTGGCCGGGCGCCACGGCGCAGCAGGTGGCCGAGCAGGTTACCGACAAGCTGGAGCGCACGCTGCAGGAAGTGCCGTATGCCGACCGCATCCGCAGCTATTCCAAGCCGGGCGAGTCGCAGATCATTTTCCAGATCAAGGATTCGTCCAAGGCCAGCGAGGTGCCCAACGTCTGGTATTCGGTGCGCAAGAAAGTGGGAGACATGCGCGCCACGCTGCCAGCTGGCGTGCAGGGGCCATTTTTCAATGACGATTTTGGCGATGTCTATGGCGTGATCTACGCGCTGGAGTCCGACGGCTTCAACTACGCTGAACTCAAGACCTTTGCCGACGACGTGCGCCAGCAACTGCTGCGCGTGCCCGATGTCAGCAAGGTGGAATTGTTTGGCGTGCAGGACGAAAAGGTGTTTATTGAGGTTTCGCAAAAACGCCTGGCCACGCTGGGGCTAGACCTGAACCAAGTGCTGGCGCAACTCGGCCAGCAAAACGCGATTGAGCCCGCCGGCACGGTGCAAACGCCGCTGGATGTGGTGCAGGTGCGGGTGGCAGGGCAGTTTGAAGCGCTGGAGCAGTTGCGCGCCATGCCGATTCGCGGCAAGTCGGGCAACCAGATTCGGCTGGGCGACATCGCCGAGATCAAGCGCGGCTATGTCAATCCACCCGTGGTCAAGGTGCATCACCAGGGCAAGGAAGTGATTGCGCTGGGCGTGTCGATGACCAAAGGCGGCGACATCATCCGGCTGGGCAAGTCGCTGGAGAAACTCTCGGCTAGTTTTGAGCGCAGTCTGCCCGCTGGCGTCAAGCTGGTCAATGTGCAAGACCAGCCCAAGGCCGTGGCCGGCTCTGTCAACGAGTTTGTCGGCGTGCTGATCGAGGCGGTGCTGATCGTGCTGGCGGTGAGTTTTATCAGCCTGGGCCTGCACAAGCGGCCCCATTCAGGCCCCGGTCAGCTGCCGCTGTGGAAGCGCTACTACATCGACATTCGGCCCGGTCTGGTCGTGGGCATCACCATTCCGCTGGTGCTGAGCCTGACGTTTCTGGCGATGTGGTACCTGAATATTGGCCTGCACAAGATTTCGCTGGGCTCGCTGATCATCGCGCTGGGGCTGCTGGTGGATGACGCCATCATTGCCGTCGAGATGATGGTGCGCAAGATGGAAGAAGGCTACGACAAGGTGCGCGCCGCCACCTTTGCCTACGAAATCACCGCCATGCCGATGCTGACCGGCACCTTGATTACCGCTGCCGGGTTTTTGCCAATCGGGCTGGCCAAGTCGGTGACGGGCGAATACACCTATGCAATTTTTGCCGTGACGGTGATTGCGCTGGTGCTGAGCTGGATCGTGTCGGTGTACTTCGTGCCTTACCTGGGCACGCTGCTGCTTAAAGCCCCGCCGCATGTGCAGCAAGGGCCAGCGGGCCACGACAGCCCGCATGAAATGTTCAACAGCCCGTTCTACAACACCTTTCGCCGCACCGTGAACTGGTGCGTGGAACACCGCTGGCTGACGATTGGCGCGACGGTGCTGATTTTTGCGCTCGGTATTGTCGGCATGGGTCGGGTGCAGCAGCAGTTCTTTCCGGACTCCAGCCGGCCTGAAATCATGGTTGATATCTGGTTTCCGGAAGGCACCTCGTTTGCGGCCAACGAAATGACGGCCAAACGCGTCGAGCAGCGCCTGATGCAGGAAGAGGGCGTGGCCACCGTCAGTACCTGGCTGGGGTCGGGCGTGCCGCGTTTTTATTTGCCGATGGACCAGGTTTTTCCGCAGACCAACGTGTCGCAAATGATTGTGCTGGCCAAAGACCTGAAGGTGCGCGAATCGCTGCGCATCAAGCTGCCGGCGCTGCTGGCGACCGAGTTTCCTGAAGTGCGTGGCCGCGTCAAGCTGCTGCCCAACGGACCGCCGGTGCCGTACCCCGTGCAGTTTCGCGTCATCGGCAATGACCCGCTGGTGCTGCGCCAGCGCGCCGATGAGGTCAAGGCGCTGATGCGGGCCAACGCCAGCATGCGCGGCGTGAACGACAACTGGAATGAGTCGGTCAAGGTGATGCGCCTGGAGGTTGACCAATCGAAGGCGCGCGCTTTGGGCGTGACCAGCCAGTCCATCGCGCAGGCGTCGCGCACCTTGCTCAGCGGCACGCCCGTGGGCCAGTTTCGCGAAGGCGACAAGCTGATTGACATCGTGCTGCGCCAGCCGCTGGATGAACGCAATGCCATCACCGATATCGGCAATGCCTATTTGCCGACGGCGTCGGGCCAGTCGATTCCGCTGACGCAGATTGCCAAGCCGGTGTTTGCCTGGGAGCCGGGTGTGATGTGGCGCGAAAACCGCGACTACGCCATTACCGTTCAGGGCGACATTGCCGAAGGCCTGCAAGGCGCGACCGTCACGAATCAGCTGCAACCCGAATTAAAAGCACTGGAGGCCAAATGGCACAGCAGCGGCATGACGGGTTACCGGATTCAGGTCGCTGGTGCCGTCGAGGAAAGCAGCAAGGGCTCGGCGTCGATTGCGGCCGGGATTCCCATCATGCTGTTCCTGACCTTCACTTTGCTGATGCTCCAGTTGCACAGCTTCAGCCGCGCCATGCTGGTGTTTTTGACCGGGCCGCTTGGCATTGCGGGCGTGGCGGGGGCGTTGATCTTGCTGGGCCGGCCGTTCGGTTTTGTCGCCTTGCTGGGCGTGATTGCATTGATGGGCATGATCCAGCGCAATTCCGTCATTTTGATTGACCAGATCGAGCTGGACCGCGCCCGGGGTGTGCCAGCCTGGGACGCGATTGTCGAGTCCGCCGTGCGCCGGCTGCGGCCGATTGTGCTGACGGCGGCGGCGGCCGTGCTGGCGATGATTCCGCTGTCGCGCAGTGTGTTCTGGGGCCCGATGGCCGTCGCCATCATGGGCGGCCTGATCGTGGCCACGGTGCTGACCTTGCTGGCTTTGCCGGCCATGTACGCGGCCTGGTTCCGGGTGCACCGGGAAGACAGCGCAGCGCCGGTTGTTGCGTGAATCTGCCCTGTCGCAAACGGGAGCGGAAAAAGCGCTCCCGGATACAGGCTAAAATAGAAAGTTGACCGATTTCAGGCGGGAATTTGGAGGTTAATCCGGATTCCCGTTGTTTTTTTCAGGAGCGCGGGTGGCGAAATTGGTAGACGCACCAGGTTTAGGTCCTGACGGTAGCAATACTGTGCGGGTTCGAGTCCCGCCCCGCGCACCATTCCTGAGTCTTGACGTGGCAGTTGTGTCCCAAGCCTTCAGGCATTGCATGCATGACCGAATGCATCTCAGGTGAAAGCCCTGTTTCAAACAATTTTGATTTTTAGGAAACCATCATGGCCGTGACTGTTGAAAATCTTGAAAAGCTCGAGCGCAAAATGACGCTCACGCTGCCCCTCAGTGCCATCCAGTCGGAAGTCGCGACGCGCCTGAAGAAAATGGCCCGCACCGTGAAAATGGACGGTTTCCGTCCCGGCAAAGTGCCCATGAGCGTGGTCAGCCAGCGTTACGCTTATTCGGTGCATTACGAAGTCATGAATGACAAGGTCGGCGAGGCTTTTGCCATTGCTGCCAATGAAGCCAATCTGCGCGTTGCCGGCCAGCCCCGCATCAGCGAAAAAGAAGACGCGCCTGAAGGCGAGCTGGCTTTTGATGCGATTTTCGAGGTCTATCCTGAAGTCAAGATTGCCGATCTGGCCAACGCCGAAGTCGAAAAAGTCAGCGCTGAAGTCAGCGACGCGGCCATCGACAAGACGCTGGACATCCTGCGCAAGCAGCGCCGCACTTTCGCTCAGCGCGCAGCCGATGCGCCAGCGCAAGACGGCGACCGTGTCACCATCGATTTCGAAGGCAAGATGGACGGCGAAACTTTTGCCGGTGGCAAGGCTGAAGACTTCCAGTTCATCGTCGGCGACGGCCAGATGCTGAAAGAATTTGAAGATGCCGTGCGCGGCATGAAAAGCGGCGAAAGCAAGACCTTTCCGCTGAACTTCCCTGCGGATTACCACGGCAAGGACGTTGCCGGCAAGCAGGCTGATTTCCTGGTGACGGTCAAGAAAATTGAAGCCGCACACCTGCCTGAAGTCAACGAAGCCCTGGCCAAGTCGCTCGGCATCGCTGACGCAACGGTCGAAGGCCTGCGCTCCGACATCAAGAAAAACCTGGAGCGCGAAGTTAAATTCCGCTTGTTGGCGCGCAACAAAAATGCCGTGATGGATGCGTTAGTCGCCAACGCCGAACTCGACTTGCCCAATTCAAGCGTCCAGGCCGAGCTGGAGCGTCTGGTGGAAGGCGCACGCGCCGACCTGAAGCAGCGCGGCATCAAGGACGCCGACAAGGCACCGATTCCTGACGACATTTTCCGCCCGCAAGCTGAAAAGCGTGTTCGTCTGGGCCTGGTGGTGGCTGAACTGGTGCGCACCAATGAACTGCAAGCCAAGCCCGAGCAGCTCAAGGCCCATATCGAAGAGCTGGCCGCCAGCTACGAAAAGCCCCAAGAGGTGGTTCGCTGGTATTTGAGCGACAGCAGTCGCCTGGCTGAAGTGGAGGCGGTTGTGATTGAAAACAACGTCACTGACTTTGTCCTGAGCAAAGCCAAGGTCACCGAGAAAGCCATCTCCTTCGACGAGCTCATGGGTCAGAACTGACCGGTTAGTTTCTCCTGAACTTGGGGCTTGTGCTTTGCAGTGCAGGCCCCAATTTATTTTGGGTACAGTACAAACATCTTTGGAGAAAACTTGATGGTTCGAAACAGTATTTATGGCGGTTACAGCAACCCGCAAGCGGCTAGCCAGGAAATTCAGGGCTTGGGCATGGTGCCTATGGTCATTGAGCAGTCCGGTCGCGGCGAACGCTCGTATGACATCTATTCACGCTTGCTGAAAGAGCGTGTCATTTTTCTGGTGGGTCCGGTCAACGACCAGACCGCCAATCTGGTTGTGGCGCAGTTGCTGTTTCTGGAGAGCGAGAATCCTGACAAGGATATTTCCTTCTATATCAACTCGCCCGGCGGCTCGGTCACGGCAGGCATGGCGATTTACGACACCATGCAGTTCATCAAGCCCGATGTCTCTACGCTTTGCGTAGGCATGGCTGCCAGCATGGGCGCATTTTTGCTGTCAGCTGGCACCAAGGGCAAACGTTTTTCATTGCCCAATTCGCGCGTCATGATTCATCAGCCATCGGGCGGCGCGCAGGGCCAGGCATCGGATATTGAAATTCACGCCCGTGATATTTTGAAAACGCGCGATCAACTCAACCGTATTCTGGCCAACAACACGGGGCAGACGGTCGAAAAAATTGAACGCGACACAGAACGCGACTACTTCATGTTTGCCGACGAAGCCCAGGCTTACGGCGTCGTGGATCAGGTCATTGCAAAGCGTCCCTGATTGGCCGGGCAGAGCGGAAATTGCTCTGCAGTAGCGGCGTTTTCTGCAACGGAAACGCCGTTTTTTTATTAGTTATCATGAGTGAATCGCATCGTTTCACCTAGTCACGTTAAAGGCATCCCCCACAATGGCCGAGAAAAAAGGCTCCTCCAGCGAAAAGACTTTGTACTGCTCTTTCTGCGGTAAGAGCCAGCATGAAGTTAAAAAACTGATTGCTGGTCCTTCTGTCTTTGTTTGTGATGAATGTATCGACCTGTGCAATGAAATCATTCGCGATGAACTGCCTGCAACGACCGAGGCAGGCGAGGCGCAAAGCGAGTTGCCCACGCCAGCAGAGATCAAGGCAACCCTTGACGGTTATGTGATTGGTCAGGAGCCTGCCAAGCGCACTCTGGCTGTGGCTGTGTACAACCACTACAAGCGTTTGCGCCACAAGGAAACTGCCAAAAAAGACGATGTCGAGCTGACCAAAAGCAATATTTTGCTGATTGGCCCCACCGGCTCCGGCAAGACGCTTCTCGCTCAAACATTGGCCCGTACCCTCAACGTGCCCTTTGTCATGGCGGATGCCACGACACTGACGGAAGCGGGTTATGTGGGTGAAGACGTTGAAAACATCATCCAAAAGTTGTTGCAAAGCTGCAATTACGAAGTTGACCGTGCGCAAAAAGGCATTGTCTACATCGACGAGATTGACAAAATCTCCCGTAAATCAGACAACCCTTCCATTACCCGCGATGTGTCGGGCGAGGGCGTGCAACAGGCATTGCTCAAGCTGATGGAGGGCACGATGGCTTCTGTCCCGCCGCAGGGCGGCCGCAAGCATCCCAATCAAGATTTTCTTCAGGTGGACACCACCAATATCTTGTTTATTTGCGGCGGTGCTTTTTCGGGGCTTGAAAAGGTCATTGAAAACCGCACCGAATCATCCGGAATCGGGTTTGGCGCTGCTGTCAAAAGTAAAAAGTTGCGCAGCTTAACGGAGGCATTCAAGGATGTTGAGCCAGAAGACCTGATCAAGTTTGGTCTGATTCCCGAACTGGTAGGGCGCATGCCGGTGATTGCCACTCTGGCTGAACTCAGCGAAGATGCCCTGGTCCAGATACTGACGGAGCCTAGAAATGCCGTCGTCAAGCAGTTCAGTAAGCTGCTCGCCATGGAAGGCGTGGATCTGGAAATCAGGCCTTCCGCACTCAAGGCCATTGCGCGCAAAGCCTTGGCGCGAAAAACCGGCGCACGTGGACTTCGTTCGATTCTGGAGCAGTCTTTGATCGACACCATGTTTGATCTGCCGACGACCAATAATGTCGAAAAGGTGGTCGTGGATGAATCCACGATTGAAGACAACAAGCCCCCTTTGCTGGTCTACCGCGAAGCCGCCAAGAAAGCCTGAGTCCCGGATTACGCATGACGGACGCTTGAAATAGCCCCGCATGCGCCTCATGTCCGGTTGCTATTATTTCGCGCCGTCCTGAAGCGGACTGTTGCGTCGTGCCTTATTTTTAAGGTTAAAGGTTTTATATGTCCGGACAAACTTTACTTTCCTCTGTTGCCATCGATTTGCCACTTTTGCCTTTGCGGGATGTAGTGGTGTTTCCTCATATGGTCATTCCGCTGTTCGTGGGTCGTCCCAAGAGTATCAAGGCGCTGGAGTCGGCCATGGAAGCCGAGCGGCGCATCATGCTGGTGGCTCAGAAAACCGCAGCCAAAGATGAGCCGTCCGTCGAGGACATGTTTGAGGTCGGTTGTGTTGCGACCATTTTGCAACTCCTGAAATTGCCTGACGGCACCGTCAAGGTTCTGGTTGAAGGCCAGCAACGGGCCAAGGTCAATAAAATTGAGGAAGGCGAACAGCACTTCAGTGCCAATGTCACGCCCGTAGAACTGGCTGCGGTTGTCGTCGGCGACAAGGGAAGCGAAATCGAAGCCCTACGCCGTGCCGTGATGCAGCAGTTTGACCATTACGTCAAACTGAACAAAAAAATTCCACCGGAAATTCTTACTTCGATTTCCAGTATCGACGATGCCGGGCGTCTGGCTGACACCATAGCCGCGCACTTGCCGCTCAAGCTGGATGCCAAACAAGTGATTCTGGATCTCGACGATGTCAAAAGCCGGCTTGAAAACTTGTACGAACAGCTTGAGCGCGAGGTGGATATCCTCAATGTTGACAAGAAAATCCGTGGCCGTGTCAAGCGCCAGATGGAAAAGAATCAGCGCGACTTCTATCTGAACGAGCAGGTGAAAGCTATCCAGAAAGAGTTAGGCGAGGGTGAAGAA
Source organism: Polaromonas sp. CG_9.5 (assembly GCF_035984465.1). Taxonomy (NCBI): domain Bacteria; kingdom Pseudomonadati; phylum Pseudomonadota; class Betaproteobacteria; order Burkholderiales; family Comamonadaceae; genus Polaromonas; species Polaromonas sp. CG_9.5. Next base: position 3,003 of record NZ_JAXCHR010000026.1, on the reverse strand, counting down.
GGCGCAGACATCGAAGAGATCGAAAAAAAGATCAAGGCCGCAAAGATGCCGCTGGAAGCCCGCAAGAAGGCTGAAAGCGAGCTCAAGAAACTCAAACTCATGTCGCCCATGTCGGCTGAGGCAACTGTGGTGCGTAGCTATATCGATGTGCTGCTGGGTTTGCCCTGGAGCAAAAAAACCAAGATCAAGCATGATCTGGTCAATGCCGAAGCCGTTCTCAACGAAGACCACTATGGTCTGGAAAAGGTCAAAGACCGCATCGTCGAATACCTTGCAGTGCAACAGCGCGTTGACAAGCTCAAGGCGCCGATTCTTTGCTTGGTCGGCCCTCCAGGCGTTGGCAAAACCTCCCTTGGTCAATCGATTGCCAAAGCAACGGGTAGAAAATATGTCCGCATGGCTTTGGGCGGAATGCGTGACGAAGCGGAAATCCGCGGTCATCGCCGTACCTATATTGGCGCTTTGCCAGGCAAGGTGCTGCAGAATCTGAGCAAGGCCGGTACGCGAAATCCTTTGTTCCTGCTCGACGAGATTGACAAACTGGGCACCGACTTCAGGGGCGACCCCTCAAGCGCTCTGCTTGAAGTTTTAGACCCTGAACAGAACCATACTTTCGGCGACCACTATGTCGAGGTTGATTTTGACTTGAGCGACGTAATGTTTGTTGCAACGTCCAACTCGATGAATATTCCTCCGGCGTTGTTGGACAGAATGGAGGTTATCCGTCTTTCAGGCTACACCGAAGACGAAAAAACCAGTATCGCCATGCGTTATCTATTGCCCAAGCAGGTAAAAAACAACGGCGTGAAAGACGAAGAGCTGGAAGTTCAGGAGCAGGCCGTGCGTGACATCGTGCGCTACTACACGCGTGAGGCGGGAGTTCGTTCGCTTGAACGCGAACTGTCCAAGATTTGCCGCAAGGTCGTCAAGGGCATTCAGCTTAAGAAGATGACGCCGAAAGTAGTAGTCACACCCGACAACCTCAACGAATTTCTGGGGGTTCGTAAATTTGATTACGGACGCGCAGAGCAGAAGAACCAGGTCGGTCAGGTAGTTGGATTGGCATGGACTGAAGTGGGGGGTGATTTGCTGACAATTGAAGCAGCCGTAATGCCTGGAAAAGGTGTGATTACCCGCACCGGATCACTCGGCGATGTCATGAAGGAATCTGTCGAAACGGCCCGTACCGTGGTTCGAAGCCGATCCCGCATGTTGGGCATCAAGGACGAAATGTTTGAAAAGCATGATATTCACATTCACGTTCCCGATGGCGCAACACCCAAAGACGGCCCCAGCGCGGGTGCAGCCATGACTACGGCATTTGTGTCTGCCCTGACGGGAATTCCTGTGCGCGGCGATGTGGCGATGACTGGCGAAATAACTCTTCGCGGTGAGGTAACCGCTATCGGTGGGCTTAAGGAAAAACTGCTCGCTGCCTTACGCGGTGGTATCAAGACGGTGCTGATCCCGCAAGAAAACGCCAAGGATTTGCAGGAAATTCCAGACAATGTGAAAGCTGGTCTTGAGATCATTCCCGTTAAGTGGATTGATCAGGTGTTGCAAGTCGCCTTGGAACGGCAACCTATTCCTTTGACCGATGAAGAGGTGGCGCTGATCGCTGCCGCCGTTGTAGTCGTTCCTGTTCAAGTGACTGAAGCCGTTAAACATTAATCAAACTTTTTGGCAAACTTGAAAAGTCTCAAAAGCACGCTATAATTTACAGCTAGACTCGCGGGAGTAGCTCAGTTGGTAGAGCGCAACCTTGCCAAGGTTGAGGTCGAGAGTTCGAGCCTCTTTTCCCGCTCCAATTCAAAGGGCAGCACTTCAAAATGCTGCCCTTTTTGGTTGGAAGATTTGAATAAAAACAAGGCGCGGTAACAAAGCGGTTATGTACCGGATTGCAAATCCGGCTAGCCCGGTTCGACTCCGGGCCGCGCCTCCACAAGTTATTGTCATCAGCCCCGTGAAAGGGGCTTTTTTATTTGACAATACGGTGTGTCAGTGTAATTTCACTCAGCGAGAGTGGCGTAATCGGTAGCCGCACGGGACTTAAAATCCCGGGACAGTGATGTCGTACGGGTTCAAGTCCCGTCTCTCGCACCATCTTGAGCACCAAGCTCAAGCGAAAGAACTTGAAGCTTCGGCAAGTCGGGCAGTTGCACGCGCGCTAGCCAAGCAAGCGCACGCAAACGCCGGATTACATTTTGGCAAATGCATTGCTCATTTCCTCAAATCAGCACCAAACTGCGCCACAAGTTCAGCCATCTTGGCTGTATCCAAGCTGCCTGACGCGCGCAAACCACCGATGACGCTCTGCTGATTTTTCTGCGGCTGGTTTTGGCTGACTTTCCACTTGCCTGTCAGGCGCTTGATGTGGAACTCAATCCCGACAATGCTGTTGAGAAGATTTTGTGTGAAATCCGGAGGTGCGTCCGTTACTTGCCACGGGTGCTCCTGAGACGACTCATGCCGGTTCGTCAGGCCAGTCAGAATGCGAAGAATTGCCTCTGGATTCTGGGTGGCCGTCAGGGTTGCATGGGCATGTACTACGGCGTAATTCCAGGTCGGCACCACCTTGCCCGACTCGGCTTTGGTGGCGTACAAGTTGGGCGAAATATAGCTACTTGCACCTTGAAAGATAAGAAGATGTTCATGCTCCGAAGCAGCTTGCCAAAGCGGATTGTTTTTTGCGACATGCCCAATCAGCGTTCCGGGCAAATCTCCGTTTTTTTGATAAAGCAGGGGAATGTGGTCAGCCACCAGACCGCCATTGCTCTGCGTAACGATAGTCGCCAGGGGATGCTGCGCAATGAGATCAAGCAGCACGTCTGAGCGCTGTTCTTCAAAGTGAGTGGGGCAATACATGGGGGTGGCCTGCTGGTTGAAATTGTGTGGGGCACGCAGCAGTCGTAAGCGGCTCGTCATGGCACCTTGACCAGGCTTGCCGAAATATGCTGCGGGTTAGAGAAGAGTCAGTCCGCAGGCTGCCAGCGATGGGGCAGC
>NZ_JAXCHR010000025.1:0-40579 GCF_035984465.1 Polaromonas sp. CG_9.5 | reverse complement strand
TTGGGCTTTCAGCGCCCCTCAAACTTCGGCTTGCGCTTTTCAATAAAGGCCTGCATGCCTTCCTTCTGGTCGCGGGTGGCGAACAGCAACTGGTTCGCCTTGCGTTCCAGCATCAATGCGGTTTCTAGCGAGGCATCGACGCCGGCCAGCACGACTTCCTTGATTTGCATCACGGCCAGCGGCGGCATGGCGGCGATCAGGCTGGCCATTTTTAGCGCCTCGGGCAGCACCTGGTCGTCGGCAAAAACCTGGCTGACCAGGCCCATGGTGTGTGCTTCCGTGCTGCTCACGGGTTTGCCGGTCAACAGCATGCGCATGGCGTTGAACTTGCCCACGGCGCGCACCAGGCGCTGCGTGCCGCCGATGCCGGGCATGATGCCGATGCGGATTTCGGGCTGCGAAAAGCTGGCGCTTTCGCCGGCCAGGATGATGTCGCAGTGCATCGCCAGCTCGGCACCGCCGCCAAAGGCGTAGCCGCAAACCGCCGCAATAATGGGCTTGGGGCAGCGCTCGATCGGTGCCCAGACGCGCTCGGTGTGGCGCTGCATGATTTCAATCGGGCCGGCACCTTCCAGGCTTTTGATGTCGCCGCCGGCGGCAAACACTTTTTCGCCGCCCGTCAGCACGATGACGCGCACTTGCGGGTCAGCCGTCAGTTGCGTGAAGGCGCTTGACAGCAGCGCTTGCAGGTTCAGGCTGAGCGCGTTGGTGGCCTGCGGGCGGTTCATGCGCACCACGGCCACGCCGTCGCCGGGGTAGTCAATCAGCAGTTCGCTGGCGGCTGCCTCCGTGGCGTGGGCGGGTGAAGCTGGGGCAGTGGGCAAAGAAGGTTCGAGACGCATGCGCAAATCCTGCAAGTGATGAAGCTGTCCGATGATGGTTTTGCCAGCGCGGCGTTACATCGTCTCTTTGGACGTATCTGGCGGGCCTGCCGGTGCCTAAATTGGACGGCATGAACCCTCAAAGCGAATCAACCCAATACGCTCCGCCGGTCAACGGCACCTCTATCCACTACTGGGAAGACATTGCGCTGGGCCAGCCCAAGGAATCAACCCAGACTTTTTTATTGACGGCGCAGGCCATCAAGGAGTTTGCCCTGGTGTGGGATCCGTTCGGGCCGCACATCGACGAGGCGGCCGCTGCGCGCTCGCCCATCGGCGAATTGTTTGCCGCTGGCGTGCATCTGCTGTCGATTTTGATTCGTCTGAGCCACACCGTTCCGCATGAAGAAAGCGCGTCGATTGCGGCGCGTGGCTGGGACGAGGTTCGCTTTCACCGGCCTGCGGTGGCGGGCGACATCTTGCGCGCGCGTGTCACGCAACTGGAGCGCCGGGACGACCGCCGCCCTGAACGCGGGCTGATGGTGGCGCGCTTCGAGCTGCTGAACCAGCGCGATGAAGTGGTCGTTAGCCTTTTGAATAACGTCGTCATGCTGCGCCGGCCTGTGGTCAATGGCTAGTCACCCGCTTTGCAGTCGCCCTAGCCGCAGCAGCCGGTATCGTCCTTTTGGACGTATCTGCGTCGGGTGCCAATCCGTAAATTTGCACCCATGAACCAGAACAACGAATTTGACAAACGCGTGGTGCTCGTCACCGGCGGCACCAAGGGCATAGGGCGCGGCATTGCCGAGGGCTTTTTGGCCGAAGGCGCGACGGTGGTGGTGTGCGCCCGCAGCGCGCCCGACGCCTTGCCCACTGCCGGCGGGCGCAGCGCCGAATTTTTGCCGTGCGACGTACGCGAAGCCACGGCCGTGCAGGCGCTGGTGGCCGACATCGTGCAGCGCCACGGCCAGCTCGATGTGCTGGTGCACAACGCTGGCGGCAGCCCGCCGGTCGACTCGGCCACCGTGTCGCCGCGCTTTCATGAAGGCGTGATCCGGCTGAACTTCACGGCGGCGCTGCACATGGCGCAAGCCGCCAACGCCGCCATGCAGACGCAGGACGCGGGCGGCGTGGTTGTTTTTATCGGCAGCGTCAGCGCGCTGCGGCCTTCGCCCGGCACGGCGGCCTATGGCGCGGCCAAGGCGGCGGTGCTGAGTCTGGCGTCGTCGCTGGCCGTTGAGTGGGCACCCAAGGTGCGCGTGGTGGCGGTCAGCCCCGGCCTGGTGCGCACCGAGCAGTCGCATTTGCATTTTGGCGACGACGCGGGCATTGCCGCCGTCGGCGCGACGATTCCGGCTGGCCGCATGGCCGAGCCTTCTGATATTGCCCAGGCTTGCGTGTTCGTGGCGTCGCCGCGCGCTGCCTACCTGAGCGGAACCAATTTGCTGCTGCATGGCGGCGGCGAAAAGCCGGCTTTTTTGGCAGCGGCCAACGCGGGTAATCCCTGATGGCGACGGCAACGACGCCTGCGGGAACAACACAGATCAATCAACAAAGGAGCATGGCCTTGGCTGAAAACGAGTGGATGAAGGACGTACTGGCCCTGGTGGGCAAGGAATACGGGCGTATCTACGCCTGGGACAAAGTCAACGCGCCCATGATTCGCCAGTGGTGCGAAGTGATGGGCGTGGACGCCGCGCGCTACACCGCTGAAGGCGCCGTCACTGCGCCGCCGGCGATGCTGCAGGTCTGGTGCATGGAGGGCTTGACGCCCAACAACTACCCGCCCGGCTCGACCACTGAAAACCCCTACGAGGTGCTCAAGCTGCTGGAAGCGCAGGGCATGGCGTCGGTGGTGGCGGTGAATTCCGAACTCACCTTTGCACGCGATGTGACCGAGGGCGAGCGGCTGTACTACAGCACGCTCTTTGACGCCATCAGCCTTGAGAAAACCACGGCGCTGGGCACCGGCCACTTCGTCACGCTGGTGATGAGTTTCTTCTCGCAAAAACCCGAGGGCGACGAGCAAGTCGGTCAGCTGCTGTTTCGCGTTTTCAAGTTCAAGCCGGCCAACCCGGTCAAGAAGCCTGACGACGCCGCTGACAAGGCCAAAGCCGCAACGCCAGCACCGGCCAAGCGCCCCCTGCCCGGCATCAGCGACGACACGCGCTTTTTCTGGGAAGGCGCGCGCGCCGGCAAGCTGCTGATCCAGCGTTGCAAAGGCTGCGCAACCTTGCGCCATCCGCCCGGCCCGGTCTGCCCGAGCTGCCATTCGTTTGAGTGGGACACGGTCGAGGCCTCCGGGCGCGGCACGGTGTATTCCTTTGTGGTCATGCATTACCCCGAAGTCGCGCCGTTTGACCACCCGAACCCGATTGTGCTGGTCGAGCTGGAAGAGGGCACACGGCTGATTTCGCAAATCGTCGGCATTGCGCCCGGCGACGTGAAGATCGGCCAGGCGGTGCAGGTCGAGTTCAACACCTTCAACGACGGCGAGCTGGTGCTGCCGCAATTCAGGCCTGTGGCGAACGCTGCAGCCGAAGGAGTGACAGCATGAATTTTGATCTGACCGAAGACCAACGCGCTTTTGCCGACATGGCCCAAGGCCTGTTTGCCGACTTTTGCAGCGACGACCAGCTGCGCGACCACGATGCGTCCAGCTCGCCGTACATGCAGGAGTTGTGGCAGCAATGTGTGGCTGCTGGCCTGAACACCGTGATGGTTCCTGAAGCGCAGGGCGGTTTGGGACTGGGCATGACCGAGCTGATGGCGGTGCTGGAGCAGCAAGGTCGCGCCTTGGCGCTGGTGCCGCTGTGGGAGCCGCAGCTGACCGTGGCGGCACTGGCCAAGTTTGCACCGGCTGCTTTGCCGCAGGTGCTGGACGATGCGCTGTCAGGAGAAGCGCCGGTGGTGCTGTCGCTGCAATCGCTGTCGCAGTCACGCGGCCCGTCGCTGCAACTGGTGCGTGCCGCTGAAGGCTGGACTTTGAGTGGCCAGGCCAGCGCCGTGCCGCTGGGCGCGCAGGCCCGCCAGGCGTTGCTGGCGGCTGACGCCGAAGGCCAGATGCGCCTGGTGTTGGTGGACTTGACGCAAGCCGGCGTGCAGCGCACTGAAGGCCTCGACCAGCACCACCTCTCGGTGGCTGATCTGGAATTTGACGGCGTGGGTATTGCTGACGGTAACGTGCTGCCGGTCGAAGCCACGGGCTGGACTGAGCAGCGGGCGATTGCCTGCGTAGCCGCGCTGCAACTGGGCGTGACCGGGCAGCAACTGCTGCGCACCGTCGACTACATCAGCGAGCGCCAGCAGTTTGGCCGCGCCATTGGCACGTTCCAGTTGGTGGCCGGGCAGATGGCCGACGGCTACATCGCCCTTGAGGCGCTGCGCACCTCGGTGTGGCAGCTGGTCTACCGGGTTGATGCCAATCTGGGCGCTGCGCCGCAGGCCTGGGCCACGCGCGCGCTGGCCAACGACACCGGCCACCGCGCCGGCCACATGGCGCAGCACGTCCACGGCGGCATCGGTGTGGACATCACCTACCCGATTCACCGCTTTCTTTTCTGGAGCCGCGCCCTGAACGTGCTGCTGGGCGGCACTGAACACCATCTGGCCCGGCTGGGCGACTGGCTGGCCGACAACGACACCCTGGGATGGAAATATGACGCTGCCGAAGACGACAACCAAAACAACACCCGCAAGGAGCACAGCCATGCCGAAGTTTGACGACATTGCCGTGGGCACCGCGTTGCCCGCCCTGAGCGTGCCGGTCACGGTGGCGCTGATCAACGGCGGGGCGATTGCCACGCGCGACTACTTTCCCGGCCACCACGACCTGGACGCGGCGCGCGCGCTGGGCTCGCCGCACATCTTCATGAACATCCTGACCACCAACGGCCTGGTGCAGCGCTTCATCGACGACTGGAGCGGCCCCGAGGCGCGCATGCATAACCTGAAAATCAAGCTGGGCGCGCCCAACTATCCGGGCGACAGCATGACGATCAACGGCGCCGTCACCGACAAGCGCGACTCCGACCGTACGGTCGAAGTCACGCTCAAGGGCGCCAATTCCATGGGCAACCACGTCACCGGTACGGTGCGCGTTTCCCTGCCTTGATGCCGCATAGCCAGGAGCACACATTTTTATGAACGATCTCTCAATTTCCGGCCGCGCGTCCATCGTCGGCCTGGGCACCACCGAGTTTTCCAAGAACTCTGGCCGCACCGAACTGCGCCTGGCGATGGAAGCGACGCTGGCCGCGCTGGCCGACGCCGGCATCGACCCGAGCGAAGTCGATGGTTTCTCGTCCTACACCGTGGACAAGGTGCCTGAGTACGAAATCGCCCGCCTGCTGGGTGCCAAGGACGTGAAGTTCTTCTCGCAAGTGCCGCACGGCGGCGGCGCGGCCTGCGCGCCGGTGCTGCATGCGGCGATGGCCGTGGCCACCGGCATTGCCAAGACGGTGGTGGTGTACCGCGCCATGAACGAGCGCAGCTGGTACCGCTTTGGCAATGGCAACTACGGCTTTGGCTCGTCGCCGATCTTTGAAAATATCAACTACGGCTGGTACATGCCCTACGGCTTTCACACGCCGGCCTCCTGGGTCGGCATGTTTGCCCAGCGCTACATGCACACCTACGGCGCGACCAGCGAAGACTTTGGCCGCGTGGCCGTGGCGGCGCGCGACTTTGCCGCGACCAATCCGGCAGCGTTTTTCCACGGCAAGCCGATCACGCTCGAAGAGCACCAGGCGTCGCGCTGGATTTGCGAGCCGCTGCACCTGCTCGACTGCTGCCAGGAATCTGACGGCGCGGTGGCGATGATCATCACGTCCAGCGAGCGGGCGCGTGACCTCAAGCAAAAGCCCGTCATCATCAAGGGCGCGGCGCAGGGCATCAGCGACGGCCAGCAGATCATGACCTCGTACTTTCGCGACGACATCACCGGCCTGCCGGAAATGGGGCTGGTCGCCCAGCAGCTGTGGCAACAAAGTGGCCTGTCGGCGGAAGACATCCAGACGGCGGTGATCTATGACCACTTCACGCCGTTTGTCTTGCCGCAGCTCGAAGAGTTCGGTTTCGTCAAGCGTGGCGAGGCGAAAGACTTCATTCGCGCCGGCCACCATGCACGTGGCGGAAAGCTGCCCATCAATACCCACGGCGGTCAACTGGGCGAAGCCTACATCCACGGCATGAACGGCATTGCCGAGGGCGTGCGTCAGGTGCGCGGCAGCGCGGTCAACCAGGTTAACGACGTTCACAACGTGCTGGTCACAGCCGGCACCGGCGTGCCCACCAGCGGCCTGATTCTGGGCGAAGCCTGAAGCCAAGCAAGGAAAAACACACCATGTTCATTGATCTCACCCCCGAACAGCACGCCCTTCGCCTGAAGGTACGCGACTATTTCAACGACCTCATGACGCCCGAGTTGCGCATGGAGCTGCGTGGCGCTGAAGGCGGCGACACCTATCGCAACACCATTCGCCAGATGGGCCGCGACGGCTGGCTGGCCGTCGGCTGGCCCAAAGAGCACGGCGGCCAGGGCCTGAGCGCCACCGAGCAGCTGATCTTTTTTGAAGAAGCCAACATTGCCGGCGCGCCGCTGCCCTTCGTGACCATCAGCACCGTCGGCCCGGCGCTGATGGAAAACGGCACCGCCAAGCAAAAAGAGCAGTTTTTGCCGGGCATTGCTTCTGGCGAAACCATCTTTGCCATTGGTTACTCCGAGCAGCAGGCCGGCTCCGACCTGGCCACGCTCAAAACACAGGCGCGCCTGGAAGGCGACCTGGAAACGGGTCACTTCGTGGTCAACGGTGCCAAGCTGTGGACGTCCGGTATCGAAGCTGCCGACCACGTCTGGCTGGCGGCCCGGACCAGCCCCGATCTGGAGCGCCACAGGGGCATCTCGATCATGATTCTCGACACCGACGCGCCGGGCTTTTCGCACACGCTGATCAAGACCGTGGGCAACTTCACGTCGGCTACCTACTACGACAACGTCGAAGTGCCTGCCGACCGGCTGGTGGGCCAGCTGAACGGCGGCTGGAAACTCATCACCGCGCAGCTCAACCACGAGCGGCTAGGCCTGGGCTCCTGGTCTGACAAGGTGTTTGGCCCCTTCACCCGCGTGCTGCAGTGGGCCAAGGCGCGCGACGAGCAGGGCCGCCGCGCCATTGACCAGCCCTGGGTGCGGCGCTCGCTGGCCGAGTGTTACGCGCGCATGGAAGCCATGCGGCTGATCAACTTTCGCATTGCTTCTGACCTGGAAGCGGGCGGCATGGACGTGGCGCTGGCCTCGACCACCAAGGTCTATGGCTCGGAAAGCGTGCTGGAGATTTTGCGCAAGCTGATCGACATCGTCGGCGCCAGTGCCCTGGTGCGCGCCGGCTCCAGCGCCGCGCTGATGCTGGGCGAGCTGGAATACGAAGTACGCGCCAGCACGCTGCTGACCTTTGGCGGCGGCACCAACGAAATCCAGCGCGAGCTGATTGCGCAGTTCGGCCTGAAGATGCCGCGCCCGGTGCGCTAACGCGCCGCGTTCACATTCAACTTAATGATGCATAGGAAGACGGCGTGAATAAACCACCCATCGTGCCGCGCGAAGTCACGCAGGCCAAGCTCGACAACCGGTCGCGGGCGAGTCAGCGCCACCGGGCCTCACAAACCTACACCACTGCCGAGCGCATCGAGGAAAGTGCCGAGCGCTTTGCCGCGCGGCCTTGCCTGCTGTATGGCAACGAGCACTACAGCTACGAGCAGACCAACCGGCGCATCAACCAGGTGGCACATGCCGCGTACGCGCGCGGTGTGCGCTGCGGCGACGTGGTGGCCTTGTGCATGGAAAACCGTCCGGCCTTCCTGTTTGCGTGGATGGGTCTGGCCAAGCTGGGCGTGCGGGTGGCGTTTTTGAACACCAACGTCACCGGCAAGCCGCTGCTGCATGCGCTGCAGGCTACCGGGGCCAAACACATCGTGGTGGGTGAAGAATGCCTGGCGCTGTTTGACACGGCCGAGTTGCCGGGCGACCTGTGCTACTGGCTCTGGCCCGACGCCGAACGGCCCGCCGCAGCGGCGCTGCACGCGCGCTGTGTGCTTGACCTGGCGCAGGCTGCCGACCAGTCGCTGGAAACCAATCCGCCCGCCGAATGGCGCGCCGGGCTGGTGGCGGGCGATGCGGCCCTGTACATTTTCACGTCGGGCACCACCGGCCTGCCCAAGGCGGCGCTCATCAGCCACGCCCGCTGGCTGCTGACCGGCGACGTGATGGTGGCCACCATGGACGTGACGCAGGACGATTGTTTTTATTGCTTTTTGCCGCTTTACCACGGCGCTGCCGCGCTGTCGGCAGGTGCGACAGCGTTTACCTCGGGCGCGAGCCTGCTGCTGCGCCGCAAGTTCAGCCGCAGCGAGTTCTGGCCTGACGTGCGCCGCCACAACGTGACGATTTGCCAGTACGTGGGTGAGATCTGCCGCTTTTTGCTGACCGTGCCGCCGCAGCCCGACGACCACGCGCACCCGCTGCGCAAGATGGTCGGCGCGGGCATGGCGCCCGAAGTCTGGTATCAGTGGATACGGCGTTTTGGCGACCAGTTCCAGATCTACGAAGGCTGGGGCTCGACCGAGTCCAACACCAACACCATCAACGTCGACAACCGGGTCGGTTCGTGCGGTCGCATTCCGTTCTGGGAAAAGACCAACCTGCGGCTCGCGCGCTACGACACCGACGCCGACACCTATGTGCGCGATGAAAACGGGTTTCTGCAGCATTGCGAGGTGGGCGAAGTAGGCGAAGCCATCGGCATGATCATCGACATTCCCGACGTGGTCGGCGGGCGTTTTGAGGGCTATACCTCGCCCGAGGCGACCGAGAAGAAAATTTTGCGCAACGTCTTCAAGCAAGGCGATGCCTGGTGGTCGTCAGGCGATCTTCTGCGCTACGACGCAGACGGCTACTGCTGGTTTGTCGACCGGATGGGGGACACGTTTCGCTGGAACAGTGAGAACGTCTCGACCACCGAGGTCACCGATGCGCTGGGTGATTTCCCGGGGCTGGACGCCATTACGGTCTATGGCGTGAAGGTAGAGGGTGCCGAAGGCCGCGCCGGCATGGCGGCACTGGTGTTTCAGCCAGACATGCCGTTCGATGCCAAAGCGTTTTATGACTTTGCGCTGGAGCGCCTGCCGCGTTACGCTGCGCCGCACTACCTGCGCATTGCCCCCACCACCGACATGACCGGCAACTACAAACTGCGCAAGGTGGACTTGCAGCGTCAAGGCTATGACCGCGTGCAGACAAGCGACCCCCTGTTTGTGCGCGACGACAAGGCCCAGACCTATGTCGTGCTGGACGACTCCAATGCGATGCTGCCCTCGGGTTCGAGCGCAGTGTCTGCACAGAAAGCGCTGACATGAGCCGGCTGCATGCCAAGGCGGTGCTGGACTACCCGTTTACCGCGCCGGCGACCGACGGCTCGGTGGTGGAAGTTGCGCCCGGCATCTTGTGGGTGCGCATGCCCATGCCGATGGCGCTGGACCATATCAACATCTACCTGCTGCGCGGCATTGAGGGCTGGACGCTGATTGACACCGGCCTGAATACCGAACTCACGCGCGAGCGCTGGGAGCACATCGCTGCCACCCACCTGCAGGGCCTGCCCATCGTGCGCTTGGTCTGCACCCACATGCACTACGACCACGCGGGGCTGGCAAGCTGGCTGTGCGAGCGTTTCAACATTCCGCTGTACATGACGCACGGCGAGTACTACATGATGCGCACGCTGGCCGAGCCTATGCCCGACCCGCTGCCGCAAGCCCAGTCCGAGTTTTACCAGCGCGCCGGCATGCCGCAAGAGCGGGTTGATCGCATGTGGAAAGCCATGCGCAAAGACCCGTTTTTGCCGCCGCAGCCGCATTCGTTCACCCGCATGCGCGGTGGCGACGAGATTGAGCTGGGCGGGCGCATCTGGCGCGTGGTGATTGGCGAAGGCCACTCGCCCGAACACGCCTGCCTGTACTGCGAGCAGGACGAAATTTTGATTGCCGGCGACCAGTTGCTGCCGCGCATCAGCTCCAACGTGCTGGTCACCGGCATCGAGCCCGAGGCCAATCCGCTGCAGCTGTGGCTGGCGTCTTTGATACGGCTGGAGCAGCTCGCGCCCGGCACGCTGGTGCTGCCGTCGCATGAACGCGTGTTTCGTGGGCTGCATCCACGCACGCAAGAGCTGCGCGAACACCACGAGTACCAGTTTGTGCTGCTGCGCGCCTACCTGACCGAGCACGCCAGCTGCAGCGCCTTTGAAGCCATGCTGTGCCTGTTTCCGCGTTTGCGCGGCCCGGTCGATGACATGCTGGCGCTGGGCGAGACGGTGGCCCACCTGTCCTGGCTGCGCTATGAAGGCGTGCTGCGGCGCGTGCTTGACGAAGACGGCGTGTACCGATTTGCGCTGGCCGACCCGTCGTTTGCCCTGACACTTCCTCACTCTGACGCGACCCCCAGCCCCGAACAAGAAGAAAGCCATGCAAGACACTGAAAATTTTCGCGCCGACACCCGCGCCTGGCTGGAAGCCAACTGCCCGCCGGCCATGCGCCAGCCGCTGACGCAAGAGCAAATCGTCTGGAGCGGCTCCACGGTCAAGTTTGCCAACGACGACCAGCGCGTCTGGTTCGAGCGCATGCGTGACCGGGGCTGGTTTGCCCCCGACTGGCCGACCGAGCTGGGCGGTGGCGGCTTGACTCCGAAGCAAGCACGCATCGTCGAGCAGGAAATGCTGCGCCTGACGTGCCGCCCGCCGCAGTTCAACCTGGGCGTGTGGATGCTTGGGCCGGTGCTGCTCGAACTCGGCACCGAAGCGCAAAAACGCGAACACTTGATCCCCATGATGGAAGGCCGTATGCGCTGGTGCCAGGGTTTCAGTGAGCCCAACGCCGGCTCTGACCTGGCCAGCCTGAAGACCTCTGCGCGCCAGGACGAAAACGGCGACTTCGTCGTCAATGGCTCGAAAATCTGGACGTCTTACGGCGACGCGGCTGACTGGATGTACGCCCTGGTGCGCACCGACACCACCGTCAAGAAGCAGCAGGGCATCAGTTTCATTCTGATCGACATGAAAAGCCCGGGCGTCACCGTCAAGCCGATTGAATTGATCAGCGGCAAGTCGAGCTTTTGCGAGGTGTTTTTTGACGACGTGCGGGTGCCTGCGCGCCAGCTGGTCGGCGCGCTCAACGACGGCTGGACAGTCGGTAAAAAGCTGCTGCAGCACGAGCGCGCCGCCATGTCGAAGTTCAGCGAAGGCGCAGCGCCCTCGCACGACGCACTGGCGGTGGCACGGCCTTATCTGTATGACGAAGACGGCACGCTGCTGGAGCCGGTGTGGCGCGACCGGCTGGCCGCGCTGCTGATGGACTCGCACGCGTTTTCGCTGACGCACCAGCGTGTCAAGGAAGAAGCCATGGCGCGCATCGACATCAGCGGGCCGTCGTCCATCATGAAACTGGTGCAAACCGAGCAGGAAGTGGCCAAGTACGAGCTGTTGATGCAGCTGATGGGCCAGCGCGGCCTGAGCTGGGAGGGCGATGAGTTCAGCCGCGACGAGCACGACATTTGCCGCCTGTGGTTGCTGGCCAAGACCTACACCATCTCGGGCGGCAGCAGCGAGGTGCAGCTCAACATCATTGCCAAGCGCGTGCTCGGCCTGCCGGGCTGAAGGCGCGCCGCGATGCACACGACACAAATACCGGAGACACAGGCATGAGTTTTTTGCTGAACGATGAACAGCGCCAGCTGGGCGACAGCGCCACGGAGTTTTTGAACGCGCAGTCGCCTATCAGCCTGCAGCGCCGCCTGCGCGACGAGCGCGCGACGCTGGGCTTTGAGCCCGCGCTGTGGCAACAGGTGGTGGAACTGGGCTGGCCAGCCGCCGTTTTCCCCGAAGCCTATGACGGGCTGGGCGTGGGCTACCCCGGCCTGGGCGCGGTGTTCGAGGCGATGGGCCGCACGCTGGCGGCGCTGCCGCTACTGTCGTCGGTAGTGTTGTGCGGCGAGCTGCTGCTGGCCGCCGGCAGCGAAGCCCAGCGCCAGCGCTGGTTGCCCGGTCTGGTGGACGGCCAGCAGCGCCTGGCCTTGGGGCTGGACGAGCAGGGCCGCCACCATCCCGAGCGCATCAAGACCCGTGCCCGGCGCAATGCGCAAGGCAACGGCTGGGTGCTGGACGGCGAGAAATGGTTTGTCATTGACGGCATCGGCGCATCCTGGCTGATCGTCGTGGCTAAGGTGCTGGACGCACAGGGCGCTGATGAAGGCATCGGCCTGTTCATGGTCGAAGCCGCGCAAACCGGCGTCACCCTACAGCCGACGCTGCTGGCCGACAGCCGCAACCACGCGCGCTTGACGCTCACAAACGTTGAAGTCGCCGACGACCAGCGCCTGAGCGCCGCCCTTGACACTGCACAGGCACTGGACGGCGCGCTCGACCGCGCCCGCATCTGCCTGGCTGCCGAAGGGCTGGGGCTAATGCGTGAGGCGTTCGAGCGCACCAATGCTTATCTGAAGGAACGCGTGCAGTTCGACGTGCCGATTGGCTCGTTCCAGGCGCTGCAGCACCGCATGGCGCGGCTCTACACCGAGCTGGAAATGCTGCAAAGCTGCGTGCGCGCTGCGTTGTCGGCCATCGACACGCAGGACGCCGAGCTGGCGCTGCTGGCCAGCCTGGCCAAGGCACGCGCCAGTGACCTGTGCGAAAAGCTGATGAACGAGGCGGTGCAACTGCACGGCGGCATCGGCGTCACAGACGAATTTGATTTGGGGCTGATGGTCAAGCGCGCCCGCGTGCTGCAACACAGCCTGGGCGACGGGGTGTTTCACCGCGACCGCTATGCACGACTGAAAGGATTTTGAGCGCCATGACTTCTGTTGCAACACCCCCGGCTACTACCCCGGCTGCCGAACCTGATTTGCTGACCCAGGTCGCCCGCTGCCACGCGCAGCTCACCGCGCCGGGCGCGCCGTTCGAGTTGACCGAGCTGAGCGTCAACGGCCAGACGCTGCCGGCTTACCGCAACGCGTTTGCTTCGCTGCCGGCGCTGCTGGATGCGGGCCGTGTGCATGGCGCGCGCGAATTTATGGTTTATGAAGGCGACCGCTGGACTTTTGACCGTTTTTATCAGGCAGTGGACGCGCTGGCTGGCCGCTTGCAGGCCGAGCACGGCGTCAAGGCCGGCGACCGCATCGCCATTGCCATGCGCAACCGGCCCGAGTGGGCGGTGGCGTTTGTCGCCGCAGCGCTGCTGGGCGCGGTGCCCGCGCCGCTCAACAGCTTTGGTCTGCAGGGTGAGTTGCTGGCTAATTTGCGCGACATCAAGCCGCGCTGGTTGATTTGTGATGTTGAGCGCTTTGTCCGTGTAGAAGCTGACCTGGCCGCGCTTGACTGCCGCGCCGTGGTGGTTGAGGGCGCGCCCGGTCAGGGCGACGCCGACTGGGCCGACATGATTGCACCCGGCGCGCCTGCCGTGCAGCCGCCTGCGCTTGAGCCCGGCGACGATGCGTTGATTCTTTTCACCTCGGGCGCGAGCAGCCAGGCCAAGGGCGTGCTCTCCTGCCAGCGCGCGGTGTGTCAGGCGCTGCACAACATCGACTACATCGGCACCATCACCGCCATGACCTCGCCCGCCATGATCCAGGCCATGATGGCGCGCGGCCTGCAGCCGACCACGCTGACGGCCGTGCCGCTGTTTCACGTCAGCGGCCTGCATGCGCAGCTGCTGGCGTCGCTGCGCCACGGGCGCCGGCTGGTGTTCATGCACCGCTGGGGGCCAACGCAGGCGCTGCAATTGATCCAGAAAGAAAAAATCACCCAGTTCAACGGCGCGCCGTCGATGGTGATGCAGCTGCTGGCTGAACCCGGCTTTGACGACCCGGCCATCACCGGCAGCCTGGGCGGCGTCGGCTTTGGCGGCGCGGGCTTGCCGCAGCGCCTGATCGACGACGTGCTAAACCGGCGCGGCGACGCCATGTCGGGCACCGGCTTTGGCCTGACCGAAACCAACGGCGTGGGCGCGGCGTCTTCGGGCCGGCTGTTCCAGCTCAAACCGCAGTGCTCGGGACTGGTCTCGCCCATCATCGAGCTGCGCGTGGCCGACTATGACGGCACGCCGATGCCCACTGGCGAGTCCGGCGAAGTGTGGCTGCGCGGCGTGACCGTGATGCAGGATTACTGTGCCCAGAGCGCCACCAGCGCCCAAGCGCTGGAAGACGACGGCTGGTTTCGCACCGGCGATATTGGCCTGATGGACGCTGACGGGTTTTTGCGCATCGTGGACCGCATCAAGGACGTGATCAACCGCGCCGGCGAAAAAATCGCCGCTGCTGAGGTCGAGTCCTGCCTGCTGCAGCACCCCGGGCTGGTGGAGGCGGCAGTGTTTTCGCAGCCTGACGACCAGACTGGCGAAGCGGTGGTTGCCGTGGTCGTGCTGGCGCATGGCGAGTGGCTGACGCCCGCGCAGGTGCAGGCGCATGTGGCGGGCCGGCTGGCGGCCTACAAGGTGCCGCTGCACGTGCATGTGCGCCATGACAGCCTGCCGCGCAACCCGGCCGGGAAAATGCTCAAGTCCACCCTCAAGCGCGAATACCCGCCCGCCTGAGCGCGCTGCTCCCGTGACGCCCGTTGCAGCATCGCACGGGCGTTGCGAACCCATTCATGCGCAACGCCGGCTGCATTGAGTTTTCTGGCGATGTCAGTGCCAGCGCGCCTGCGTTTTGACGCGCAAACGACTGATTCGGCATCAAACAGGCTGCTTGCGCATGCTGCATGGGCGCAAGCAGCTATGAATACCGTAGCAAAAATCCAGCTTTCCTGACGACTGAACCACGCACGCCATCGCATGCTGGCGCGTCCCTTTATTGGCGCGCGAGAAGTTGTCCAGGTGCTTTTACGGCACACCTTTAATTTCAATAAAAAGCGCATTTCGCGCTTTGCGGCAGCGCGCCTGCAGCAATTGATTCGCCAGCAATCAGCGGCGATTTTCTTGCTCGTGGCGTCACTGCTTTGCCAGTGTGCAACACGCGGCCATGCCTCTCTCATCAGTTCGGGTCACAACCTAGTCTCATCAGACGATGGAGATAATTTGCGCTGAACCAACAATTCCTACCGGGATGGTTGGGCGTTGAAATTATTTCCCCACTCGTCTGTTTTGCCCACCACGCGCTTGCGTGGCGACCTGGATTACAACTCCCTGAACAAGGGAAAAGGAGACTTTGATGAAAGCAACGATGACCCTGATACCTCTTGCCGTGAGCCTGCTCATGGCCGGTAGCGCGATGGCAAAAGTGAGCGCCGCCGAGGCCGAAAAACTGGGCAAAGAGCTGACCTGTGTCGGTGCCGAGAAAGCCGGCACCAAGGACGGCGTACCCGAGTTCACCGGCAAGTGGCTCGGTACCCCGCCCGGCGTGCAGTACACGCCTCATGTCGGCCAACACCCGGTGGACCCGTATGCCAGCGAAAAGCCGGTGTTGACCATCACGGCCGAAAACCAGGCGCAGTACGCGTCCAAACTGTCCGACGGACAAAAGGCCTTGTTCGCCAAGTTCCCCAAGACGTTTCGCATGGAGGTTTATCCGGGCCACCGCGATTTCCGCTACCCCGATTCGGTCTGTGAAGTCGCCAAGAAAAATGCGCTGAATGCCGAGATTTCCGATGGCGGCCTGGGCATCGCGGGCGCGTCCATCGGTGCCATTCCTTTCCCGATTCCAAAGACGGGTCAGGAAGCCTTGATGAACAACATGTTCCCCAACCGGGCTTTCAACGAGGACAAGACCACCGACTTTGCCAACGTGCTGTCAGACGGCGCCATCTCCTGGGGCCGCCAGCGCAACACCAACTTGGGCATGGTGGGTCTGCCGTCCGAGGTGGGTAAGCCGCTTGAAGGCACGATGGCCTACAGCAAGACCGCAACGCTGCTGCCCGAGCGTGAAAAAGGCGGCGTCACGGTGTCGTCCGAACCCATTAACTTTGCCAAAGGCAAACGCCTGGCCTGGAGCTACGACCCCGGTACGCGCCGTGTTCGTCAGGTGCCTGAATACGGCTTTGACCAGCCGCTGGGCGGCTCTGGCGGCAAGATGACCATTGACTCGGACCGCCTGTTCAACGGCTCGCCCGAGCGCTACAACTGGAAGCTGCTGGGCAAGCGCGAGATGTACATCCCCGCCAACGCCTACAAGCTTCACGGCAAGAACGTCAAGTACGCCGACTTGCTCAAGCCGGGCGTACCCAATGCGGACTTCATTCGCTGGGAACTGCACCGCGTCTGGGCCGTCGAGGGTACCTTGAAAGACGGTTACCGCCACCTGTACGGCAAGCGCGTGTTGTTCCTTGATGAAGACAACGGCATGGCTGTGATGTCTGACATGTATGACGCGCGTGGCTCGCTGTGGCAGTACGCCTTGCTCAACTACTACTACGCCTTTGACACCAGCGCATGGCAGGCAGGCACCGCGTTTTATTTTGACCTGAACTCCGGTGGCTACATTGCCTACAACCTGTTCCAGGAGCGTCCAACCGGGCCGATATTGAACAAGGGCAACCTGAACCCGTCGATGTACACGCCAGAAGCCGCACGCAACGCTGGCAACTAAGCGCTTTTGAAAAAAACAAGGAAAACAAAAATGAAAACAAATCGGGGACTCAAACCAGTGGCCATGGCCGTTTTGGCACTGGTGGTTGCCGGGGGCGCGCAGGCCGGTGAAACCATTACTTTTGAAAATGGTGTCAATCTGGACTGGCGCTTTACCACCAACTACACGCTGTCGCAGCGCATGCGCAGCGCCGACGCCATGCTGGCGCGCAATGCCGGCGCCAATGACGGCGACAACAACTTTGCCAAAAACGCACTGACGGCCAACCGTATTTCAGAGCTGTTCGAGGGCAAGATCTCCAAGGGCGACAGCGGCTTCGTGTTGTCGGGCAGCACGTTTTATGACGACGTTTACCACCGCAGCAACGACAACACCGGCCTGGTCAACAAGCCCGGTGCGGTCAACGAGTTCTCAGATGCGGCCAGGCGTTACCACGGGGGTTACAGCCGCTTTCTTGACGCCTACGGCTACACGTCGTTTGAACTGGGTGAATCCAGCCGCGCCACCGTGCGCTTTGGCCGGCAGGCGGTCAACTGGGGCGAGTCGGTGTACTTTCCCAACATAGCGCAGGCACAAGGCCCGTTTGACGGCACCAAAACCGGCATACCGGGCACGGAAACCAAAGACGTGATCCTGCCCGAAGACCAGCTGGTCGCCTCCATTGAGGTGACGCCGCGCCTGACCTTGCTGGGTCAGTACCAGTTCGGCTTTCACCCGACCATCGCGCCAGCGCCGGGTTCATTCCTGAGCGCATCGGACGGCGTGGGCCCGGGCGGTACTTGTCTGCAACCTTATAGGGGTAACAAGTGCAGCTTTGGCCTGCGCGGGAACGATATCCTGCCCAGCAAAAGCGGCCAGTGGGGCATAGGCTCGCGCTACCGTGTGACCGACGAGACCGAGGCGGGCCTGTACTACCTCAACTACAACGACCGCACGCCGCTGCCGATCACCAGTCTGGCGACCAGCTCGTACCAGGTGCGTTACTTTGACAAGATCAAGCTGTATGGCGGAACCGTCAGCACGAAGGTCACCAACAACACCTCGGGCTACGGTGAGTTCACCTATCGCGACGGCGTGCCGGTTTTGGTGGGTGCGCTGGGCACCCCAACCCGCGCCAAGGCCATGCAGCTCAACCTGGGCACCTTTACCAACTTTGGACGCACGCCGATTGCCGATTCGGTCATCCTGCTGGGCGAAGTCTCGGCGGTGAGATACAGTGGTTACGACGGCCCCGCCAGCAACCTGACGTTCAAGACCGACTCTGGCGTGGCATTTTCGGGCACCCTGGTGCTGGGCTACCCCGGCATTTTTGAAGGCTGGGATCTCAACGTTCCCATCAGCTACTCGCAGCAGCTCAAGGGCCGCACCTTGTTGGGCGGCGTGGGCGGCAAGGGCGACATCCGCTACAGCCTGGGCGCTTCGTTCACCCGCCGGGGTAATTTCTCGGTGGGCGTGACCTACAACGGTTATGCCGGCGGCGCTTCGCTCGACTCGATTGACAACCGTCTGCTGGCCGACCGCGACCAGCTGTCGCTGAACATGAAATACACGTTCTGATACTGCAGGCTGCTTGACTTGAAAAGCCCGGATTTATCCGGGCTTTTTTGATGGTGCAGGGCAGTTTTGTGTCGCTGCACTGGTTTTTGGCGGGGCGGGGCTGGTCACTGCGCGCAGTGTGGCGATTTGTCTTTGACAAGGCGCAGAGCCGGATGGCCGCACTTGAAATGCACGTTGGCGGCCGCCTGAAGCGCTATCGATTAAATAGCTGTATGCGACCGGCCTGTATGCGCAAGACGCTTAAAAAGCTTGAAAACTGCCACCGCGCCGGCATGGGCGGGCGGCAAGGAGACGCAGGTGCAGGTTCAGCCCGCGCTGATGTTGGCAGGCCCGAAAAAAGCGCGCATCTGCACGATGCGGCCGGCCTCGTCAAAGCGAAACACGTCAATCGGCCGGATGGTGGTTTTGCGGCCTTGCACCTCAAACGACACGCTGAAGGCAAAGGCCGCTTCGTTCGCCACGGCGCGAACGCTGCCTTCGAGTTCGACGTGCAGTTTCATCCTGAGTGAGCCTGCATAAAAGGCGCGAATCTCTTCCAGGCCTCGCTTGGGCGTGGAGCCGACCGGGTCTTCAACCAGCGCGTCCTCGGCGTACAGCGCGACGATGGCGTCAAGGTCGGCGGCGTTCAGTGCGCGCACATACGTCTCGACAACGGCTTGCATGTGTTCGGGGGTGGGCATGAGTACCTTTGCTGGTTTAAAACTGGGTAGGGCGCGTCACCGCGTCAATGCCGCCGTCCACATAGAACTGCGCGCCATGCACAAAACTGGCGGCATCGCTCATCAAAAACGTCACCACCGACGCCATCTCGCGCGGCTCGGCACGCCGGGCAATCGGGGCCACGAAGTTTTTGATGGCTTCGCCGTAGCGCGGGTCTTGCAGGCCAGCCTGCAGCAGCGGCGTTTCAGTGGCGCCGGGCGCCAGCGTGTTCAGGCGCACGCCGGCTTGACCCCAAGCGGCGGCACGCTTGCGCACGGCCACGGTGAGCGCGTTTTTAGAGCCGGCATAGGCCAGGTTGCCGCCTTGCGCGCCCGCGCCCATGACGATGGCGCTGACGCTGGCTTCATCGCCCGCCTCGCAGGCGGCAGCCAGCGGGTTTTTATCCCACGGCAGCATGGCCGAGGCGACCGACGAGATCACCACCGCCGAGGGATTCGTGCCTTTTTGCAGCGCCGGCAGCAGGGCGTCCAGCAATTCGACTGCGCCAAAGTAGTTGACTGACGTGATAAGCGATGCCGGCTGCACCTGCGCGCCCAGGCCGGCGCACAGCACCAAGCCGTCGAGCGTACCGCCCGAGCGCGCCAAAGCCTGCGCAATGACGGCCTGGCGACCTGCGGCGGTGGACAAGTCACCGGTGATGTCGGCGTTGCGCAAGTCCACGCCAATGATGGTGTGGCCGGCGGCCTTGAGGGCCTCAGCGGTGGCGGCACCAATGCCGGAGGCAGAGCCGGTAACGAGGGTAAGAGGCATGTTGTTGATCCTTGGGTTGGGTGGAGGGCAAATGGAAGAAGCGTTCAAGGCATGCGTCCTGCTTTTGCAGGGGGGTCGGGGCAAGGTGTCTGAGGCGTACCCGTCACCAGGCGCAAATAGTCGCACTGCACGGCGTCTTGCCTTCAAGGGCAGCGCTTTCAAACGCACCCCCAACCACTTGTGTTTGCATGCCTGCGCATTGGCGACTTTTCGCCCCGCTTTGGCGGTACGCACACCATGATAAAGGTGCATTTTTTGTTTGACTTAGTCTGAAAAGACGATGGCGCGCCAGCCACTGCGCGGCGACCATCCGGCGTGAATTTGCGCGCACGCCTTTTTGCTTCAACCTCTACGGAACGGGTTAAGGCACAGCGGCAAGGCATTGCACCAGCCTGGCCCGGCAGTCGGCGGCAAACGCCAGACCGCTCGATGCCGCAGCTCAACCGCTCACCCATCACAACCCAAAAAAGGAAGCCTTGATGCCTAAAACCTTCACCACTTCTACCACTTTCTGGTCAGGACTCAAGCGCCTCGCCGCGCTAACGCTGCTCACGTCTTGCGCCCTGGCGATGGCGCAGCAGCCCGCCGCGCCGGTGTCTGTTGCCGCGCCGGCTGAGGGCGCCGCGCTGGACGGCCTGATTCGTGAGGCGATGCTGTACGCCTATCCCTACCAGGAGTTCATGCAGATGCGCTACAGCGCGCTGAACGATCCGGCCTCAACGACCTCCACCCAACGCAATCAGTTTCGCCATTCCCGAAAAACGGCGACGCCCAACGACCGCTGGGCCAACGGCCCCATCGTTGACACGCTGTACTCGACCGGCTGGCTCGATGTGGGCCCTGCGCCCGTGGTGCTGTCGGTGCCGAATACAGCAGGGCGTTACTACGTGGTCGCGCTCATCGGTGCCGATCTGGACACCTTTGGTTATGTAGGCCAGCGCGCCAGCGGCACGGTGGCCAGGCGCATTGCCATCGTCGCACCCGACTGGCAGGGCCAGCTACCCAAGGTCGATCAGATCATCCGCGCGCCCACACGCGATGTGTATCTCAATCTGCGCGTGCTGGTTGATAGCCCCAAGGATCTGGATGCTGCCTATCGCGTGCAGGACGCTTTCACCACCGTCCCCGTGAACGCTGCCGCGCGTGCCGACGAACCCCGGCTGGCACCGCAACGCGGCGACTGGGCACGTTTCGTCGATGTGGCCAACGAGGCGATTGCACGCAATCCACCGCCCGCGCGAGAGACAGCGACGCTGCAGCGCTACCGCGAAGTCGGCATTTGCGGCGCGGAATGTAGTTGGGCGCTTCTTTCACCCCAGCTGCAAGCGCGCTGGCAAGCTCTGGCGCCAGAGATCGAGAAAGAGTTGAAGAGCGCGCTGAGCGCCGATCGCCGCTCGGCGGCAGTCAGCCGAAAAAATGGCTGGCTGCCGTTTCGCCTGCCCACCACCTTTGGCAGCAACTACCGCCTGCGTGCGGGCTCGGCTGCGATGTCGGGCGGCATCCTTGGTCTGGAGGAAGCCGAAGCGGTTTACTTCTTCGCCAGCGTCGATGGCAACGCCCAACCGCTGGGCGGCGGCGCGCGCTACCGGCTGCATCTGCCGCAGGGCAGGCTGCCAGCCGATGCGTTCTGGTCCATCACGCTGTACGAGTTTCCGAAGGACGGCCCGCCGGGCGGCCACTACGTGATGGACAACCCGCTCAATCGCTATTCAATCGGCGACCGCACCCGTGGGCTGCAGCGCAATGCCGATGGCAGTCTGGACCTCCTGATCCAGCCGGAAGACCCGGGCCCGGCCAAGCGCAGCAACTGGCTGCCCAGCCCCGGCAGCAACCGCTTTGTGCTCAATGCCCGGCTGTACCAGCCGTGGCCGTTGGCACGCGATCCGTCCTGGAGTCCGGAGCCGATTGAAAAGCTCGCGCCCTGAACCTGAAGCTGGTAACCAGACTGCCGGGGGCATCACTTGCCAGTTGTGGCCGGGATGACTGGCCCCGGCTGGCAGCCTTGTGAGGACGGGGTTTGCCACGCGACATGACCACTTGCAACTCAACCGAAA
Source organism: Polaromonas sp. CG_9.5 (assembly GCF_035984465.1). Taxonomy (NCBI): domain Bacteria; kingdom Pseudomonadati; phylum Pseudomonadota; class Betaproteobacteria; order Burkholderiales; family Comamonadaceae; genus Polaromonas; species Polaromonas sp. CG_9.5. Next base: position 19,054 of record NZ_JAXCHR010000025.1, on the reverse strand, counting down.
GGCCTCCCGGATGAATCCCGTTCAAAAAGCAACGCCCCGCTTGACCCGTTTGTGCGCCGCGCTGGCCTGCTGTGTGGCCGGGGCTGCGTTCAGCCCACTGGCCGCCGCGCATGACGACAGCACGCCAAAGACTGACATCCCTCAGGTGGCGGCAGCCCGCGCCCAGGTCTACAAGGCCAACCCCGAGCTGGTCAAGTCCATCATGCGCGGCGGCGGCTTTGGCACCGAGCTGTCGTATGCCATTGCCAACCACATGTACAGCCGCACCAACGCGCCGGCCATTGCCGACGCGCGCGCCAAGCTCAAGATCGAGCCGCTGGCTGAACGCACCTGGCTGCTGCGCTTTCCCATCGTCAACGTCGTTGTCTTCGAGACTGACGAAGGCCTGGTGCTGATTGACAGCGGCTACGCTCCGGCCGGCCCCGCGCTGGTCGATGCGCTCAAGCAAATCAGCAACAAGCCGGTGCATACCGTCGTCTTGACCCACTTTCACGCCGACCACGCTTTTGGTGCCTGGGCACTGCTGGCGGCCGGCATGAAGCCGCGCATCATCACCGAGGAGCGCTTCGTCGAGCAGATGGAAGAAGACATGCGCACCCACGGCCTGATTGCCAGAAACAACCAGCAGCCGCTGACCGAGGTGCCGCGCACCTGGGCCGATGCCGTCAAGCCCACCGAGACCTTTCACCGCAAGACCACGCTCAAGATTGGCGGCGAAGACTTTGTGCTGACGCATGCACGCGGCGAAACCGAAGACCAGATCTGGGTCTCGGTGCCGGGACGCAAGATCGTTGTGTCGGCCGACTATTTCCAGGGCTTTTTGCCCAACGCCGGCAACGGTAAACGGCGTCAGCGCTACCCAGAGGAATGGGCCCAGGCGCTGCTCGACATGGCCGCGCTCAAGCCTCAACTGCTGCTGCCCATGCACGGCCCGGCGCTGACGCAGGCAGCCGAGATACAAGACCGGCTGGGCGCGCAGGCGCAGATGCTGCAAAGCATATCCAAACAGGTGGTGGACGGCCTGAACGCGGGCGAGCGCCGCGATTTGGTAATTGACCGCGTCGCTTTGCCGCCAGAGCTGGCCAAACGTGACGATGCGCGCGAACTCTACGTCAGCGCGCGCGACATTGGCCGCATGGTGGTGCAAGAGCACAGCGGCTGGTGGGACGACATTCCTTCGCACTGGGCACCCGCGCCGCTGATAGCGCAGGCGCGCGAACTGGCGGCGCTGGCCGGCGGGCCGCACGCACTGATGACACGCGCCTTGGCCCTGGCGGACCAGAGCCCGGCTTTGGCTGCCAACCTGGCCGACTGGGCCTGGCTGGCCAGCGAGCAAGACCCCGCCATCGTTCAGGGTGCATTGCAGGTCTACGCCAAGCGCGTGGCCAAGCCATTGCCGACGCAGGAAGCACTGGTCTATGCCGAACACATGGGACGCCTGCAGTTCACCCTGAACCAGCTTGATGCGAACAAGCCATAAAGACGGTGGCTGCTGCGGGCTGCAAACAGGGCGCAGTCATGACGCTGTAGCCCGCCCTACAACTAAAAATTTTGCTGAATGGATGGAAAACGCATGCACTCCTTGACTTCCCGATTTCTGCGCCGCGCCCTGGCTGCAGCTGCCCTGGGGCTGGCCGCTTTCGGAACGGGCCATGCCGCCCCTTTGAGGAACGAACCCTGGCCCCAGCATGGCCGCGACGCCGGCGAGCAGCGCTTCAGCCCGCTGGCGCAGGTAGACCGCGCCAATGTCGGCCAGCTGGGGCTGGCCTGGACTTACCAATTTCGCCAGCCGCGCGGCGTGGAGGCGACGCCCCTCGTGGTGGACGGCGTGATGTATGTCACCGGGTCGTGGAGCACGGTGTATGCGCTCGATGCACGCACGGGCCGCGAGCTGTGGGTTTATGACCCCAAGGTGCCGGGCGAGAAAGCCGCGCATGCCTGCTGCGACGTGATCAACCGGGGTGTGGCCGTGCAGGACGGGCGCGTTTTTGTTGGCACGCTCGATGGCCGGCTGGTGGCGCTGGATGCCAAAACCGGCCGTCCGCAGTGGTCGCAGCGCACCTTTCCCATCGAAGAGGCACGCACCATCACCGGCGCGCCGCGCGTGGCCAACGGCGTGGTGGTGATTGGCCACGGCGGGGCCGAATACGGCGTGCGCGGTTTTGTCGCGGGCTACGACGCGCGCACCGGCCAGCGGCGCTGGCGCTTCTACACCGTGCCGGGCAACCCGGCCAGCGGCCTTGATCACGAGGTGTCGGACGCCCCGCTGCGCGACATTGCCGCCAAAACCTGGAACGGCGAATGGTGGAAGTACGGCGGTGGCGGCACCGTCTGGGACTCGATGGCCTACGACCCAGAACTCGATTTGCTCTACGTCGGCGTGGGCAACGGCTCGCCGCACAACGCCAACATCCGCAGCCCCGGCGGTGGCGACAACCTGTTTTTGTCGTCCATCGTGGCGCTGCGCCCACGCACCGGCGAGTACGTCTGGCACTACCAGACCACGCCCGGCGACGCCTGGGACTACACCGCCACCCAGCCCATCATGCTGGCTGAACTCAATATCGACGGCAAACCGCGCAAGGTGCTGATGCAGGCGCCCAAGAACGGTTTTTTCTACGTGCTCGACCGCGCCACGGGCCAGCTGATTTCGGCTGAAAAATACACCGCCGTCAACTGGGCCAGCCATGTGGACAAAGCCACGGGCCGGCCGCAAGTGGCAGAAGGCGCGCGCTATGAAAAAGCCCCCGCGCTGATCCAGCCCTCGCAACTCGGCGGGCACAACTGGCAGCCCATGGCCTACGACCCGCAGGTCGGGCTGGTCTTTATTCCCGCCATGGAAAGCACCGCCTACATGGTGGCCGACCCGGCGTTTCGCTTTCAACCCGGTGTCTGGAACACCGGCGTGGCAGACCCGGCCATGCCGGCTGACCCCAAGCTCATCGCGCAGGCCAAACAGGCTTACCAGGGCTTTTTGCTGGCCTGGGATCCGGTCAAGCAGCGCGAGGCGTGGCGCGTGGCGCATCCCGGCCCGTGGAACGGTGGCGTGCTGGCGACAGCGGGCGGGCTGGTTTTCCAGGGGAATAACGGCGGCACTTTCAACGCCTATGACGCGGCCAACGGCAAGCCGCTGTGGTCGGCGCCGATTCGCCTGCACGCGCTGGGCGGCCCCATCACCTATGCCATCGGCGGCGAGCAGTATGTGGCCGTGGCAGCGGGTTTTGGCTCGTCGCTGCACCTGAACGGCGGCATGCTGATGCCAAAAACCAACGCGCCCGAGCGCGGCCGCGTGCTGGTGTTCAAGCTGGGCGCGCACCAGCCGTTGCCCGTCGCCACCGAAGCCATGCGCCCGGTGGTGTTGCCGCCGGTGGGCGAGTTGAATCCTGAAGCCGTGGTGCGCGGCGGCGCGCAGTTTGCCCGCTACTGCGCGCAATGCCACGGCGGCGGCGGCGTATCGGCTGGCGTGTTGCCCGACCTGCGCAGCTCGCCTTATCTGCAAAGCGCCGAGCTGTTTCGCCTGCCGCCCCTCGAAGGCATTTTGAAAAAGCGCGGTATGCCGGATTTCAGTGCTTACCTAAAAGCGGACGACATCGACGCTATTCGCAGCTACCTGATCGGCATGAGCCGGGCCACGCTGCCCGGTGCTGGCGCCACGGCAGTCGTGCCGTGAGCTGAAGGCGCACGCCTTTTACGGCGCACGATTCGCGGTGGTGATGAACCCACCGCCATCGCGGGGCTGAATTTCCGCGCTTGCTTGCCATGACGATGCCTCTGAGCTGGCTTTTTCATCGGCAGCCGGCCATAAAAAAAGCGCTCCGAAGGGCGCTCCTGGCGTGGCATGCGCCCAGTGTGCTTTACAGTGCGGCCACCAGCTCAGGCACGGCGGTAAAGAGGTCGGCCTCCAGCCCATAGTCAGCAACGCCAAAGATCGGCGCTTCGGCGTCCTTGTTGATCGCCACTATGACCTTGGAGTCCTTCATGCCGGCCAAATGCTGGATCGCTCCGGAAATGCCCACGGCTACGTACAGCTGCGGCGCGACGATCTTGCCGGTTTGGCCGACTTGCCAGTCGTTCGGTGCGTAACCGGCATCCACGGCGGCGCGCGAAGCACCCAGTGCCGCGCCCAGCTTGTCGGCCAGCGGCGTCATCACTTCGGTGAACTTCTCGTTTGAGCCCAGCGCGCGGCCACCCGAAACGATGACCTTGGCCGCCGTCAGTTCAGGCCGGTCGTTTTTGGCGATTTCGCTGCTGACGAAACGGGTCTTGCCGCTGTCGGCGACGGCGCTGATGGCTTCGATCAGCGCGCTGCCGCCGCTGGCGGGTGCCGCGTCAAAGCCGGTCGTGCGCACGGTGATCACCTTGATCGCGTCCTGGCTCTGCATGGTCGCCATTGCATTGCCGGCGTAGATGGGCCGCTCGAAGGTGTCCAGCGCATCGACGCGGGTGATGTCGCTGATCTGCGCCACGTCCAGCAGCGCCGCCACCCGGGGCGCGACGTTCTTGCCGCTGGCGGTGGCCGCGAACAAAATGTGGCTGTAGCCACCGGCCAGTGCCAGCACCTGCGCAGCCATGTTTTCGGCCAGGCCGTGGGCCAGGGCCGCGCCGTCGGCATGAATGACCTTGGCAATGCCGGCAATGTGCGTGGCGGCTTCTGCCGCCTGGTGCGCGCCCTGGCCCATGACCAGCAGATGCACCTGGCCGTCAGCAAACAGGCTGATGTGGCTGGCGGCGGTGACGGTGTTGAGCGTGGCGCTCTTGATGCTGTTGTTGTCGTGTTCAGCAATGACTAAAAAGGTCATGGGGTGTTATTTTCCGTTCGGTCAGTGAAAGGGTTAGATGACTTTGGCTTCGTTCCTGAGCTTGTCGACCAGGGTGGCGACGTCGGCCACCTTGATGCCGGCGCTGCGCTTGGGCGGCTCGCTGACTTTGAGGGTCTTGATACGCGGGGCGACATCAACGCCCAAGTCAGCCGGCTTGACGTTATCGAGCTGCTTTTTCTTGGCTTTCATGATGTTCGGGAGCGTGACGTAGCGCGGCTCGTTGAGGCGCAGGTCGGTCGTGACGATGGCGGGCAGCGTGAGGTTGAGCGTCTCTGAGCCGCCGTCGACTTCACGCGTGACATTGACTTTGCCCTCAAGCACTTCCACTTTGGACGCGAAAGTCGCCTGGCCCCAGCCCAAAAGCGCCGCCAGCATCTGGCCGGTCTGGTTGCAATCGTCATCAATTGCCTGCTTGCCGAGAATAACGAGCTGCGGTTGTTCTTTGTCGACCAGCGCCTTGAGCAGCTTGGCGACCGCCAGCGGCTGTAATTCTTCTGCGGTTTCAACCAGGATGGCGCGGTCAGCACCAATCGCCATGGCGGTGCGAAGGGTTTCCTGGCACTGCAGCACGCCGCAGGACACGGCGATCACTTCAGTCGCCACGCCTTTTTCTCTCAAGCGCACGGCTTCTTCGATAGCGATCTCGTCGAACGGATTCATGCTCATCTTGACGTTGGCGATGTCAACGCCGCTGCCATCAGACTTGACGCGGACTTTGACGTTGTAATCGACGACGCGCTTGACGGGGACCAGAATTTTCATGGGGCAGGGTTCCTGTGAATGTCTTTTGAAGCGAAAAATGAAAGGGCTGATGATCAATCTTCCCTACTGTGGCGCAACCTGGCGCGCCAGTCAGCGTCCGAATGGACGATGTTTGTCAGCCTGCGGCTCTCACAATGGCAGCAGTTTTTACTGCAAGGCACACCCCTCCCATGAGCAATCCTTACGCTTCACTGCTCCAGCCCGGCCGCATCGGCACGCTGGAAATTCGCAACCGCATCGTCATGGCCCCAATGGGCTCGAACTTTGCCGAAACCGACGGCACTTGCGGTGAACGCATCCAGGCCTACTACGAGGCGCGCGCCAAGGGCGGCGCGGGCCTGTTGACGATGGGCGTGTGTTCCATCGCCTACCCGCATGGCACGGGCGAGCCGTTCCAGGTCGGCGTGTCGCGTGACGACTTCATTCCCGGCCTGGCCGCCGTGGCCGAGCGCGTGCACCGCCATGGCGCCAAGATCGCCATGCAGCTGCAGCACAGCGGCAAGACCGCCGCGCTGGACCGGGCGCAGGGCCGCGAGATCTGGGTGCCGTCGATTCCGAAGATGGTCAATAACAACATCATGTCGGCCATCACGCCCGAAGAGCTGTCCACCTTCATCGGCATTGGCCCGCACCCGGTGCGCATGCGCGTGATGGACAAGGCCGACATTGCGCAGATGGTCGAATGGTTTGCCGCCGCCGCGCTGCGCGCCAAGCAAGCGGGTTTTGACGCCGTGGAACTGCATGGCGCGCACACCTACATCCTGGCCGGTTTTCTGTCGTCCTACTACAACCAGCGCGACGACGAATACGGCGGCCCGCTGGAAAACCGCGCCCGCTTGCTGCTGGAGACGCTGCGCGCGGTCAAGGCCCGTGTGGGCGCTGATTTTCCGGTCTGGGTGCGCCTGGACAGCGAGGAAATGCACACGCCTGGCGGCATCACGCTGGCAGACGCCATTGCCACGGCCAAGTTGTGCGAGGCAGCTGGAGCCGACGCCATCAGTGTCTCGGCCTATGCCACCATGACCAGCGGCGTCGCCTTTACCGAAGCGCCAATTCCACAAAAACCGGCGGCCTATGTGTCGAATGCCGCCGCCATCAAGCAGGCCGTAAAGATTCCCATCATTACCGCTGGCCGTATCGAGCCTGAATTGGCGGCCAAAGCCATTGCCGAAGGACAGTTCGACTTTGTCGCGATGGCGCGCAAGATGCTGGCCGACCCGGAAATCCCGATCAAGCTGGAGCGCAACCGCCCGCAAGATATTCGGCCCTGCGTGTATTGCTACGCCTGCGTCAGCGAGATTTTCATCAACAAGCGCGTCAAATGTGCCGTCAATGCGCAGACCGGCCATGAGTTCGAGGCCCCGATCATTCCCGCCGCTAACCCCGGCCATGTGCTGGTGGTCGGCGGTGGCCCCGGCGGCATGGAGGCCGCGCGCGTGGCGGCGCTGCGCGGCCATCGCGTCACGCTGGTCGAGCGCAGCGACCGGCTGGGCGGCACGCTGTTTTTTGCCGCGCTGGCCTATCCGGAAAACGGCAAGCTCCTGGACTACCTGGTCGAGCAGGTCAAGCAGTCGCCGATTGACGTGAAGCTGTCCACCGAAGCCGATGCGGCGCTGGTGGCCCGGCTCAAGCCCGACACCATCGTTGTCGCCACCGGCGCACGGCGTGCGGCCCCGGCCATCAAAGGCGCCGAGCAAAAGCATGTCTGGAGCGGCGACGAGCTGCGCCGCCTGATGACCGGCGACCGTGCCGACGAGATTGCCAAAGCCAAACTGGGCCTGGCCGAGCGCGCCATGTTCAAGGCTGGCGGCATGCTGCGCGTGACCGACAGCACGCAGGCGCTGCAAAGCCTGTCCAAGCTGTGGATGCCGCTGGGCAAAAAAGTGCTCATCGTCGGCGGCGGGCTGGTCGGGCTGGAGCTGGCTGAATTTCTGTTGGCGCGTGGCCGCCAGGTCACGGTGTTAGAGCCGGGCAACCGCGCCGGGCGTGAACTGTCCATCGTACGGCGCTGGCGCGTGCTGGACGCCGTCACGTCGCACGGCACGTTGCACCTCAATGCGACAGTGCAGGAAATCACCCGCGACGCCGTGCTATGGACGGACGCCGAAGGCGCAGCCCAGCGCACGCCGGTCGATTCGGTGGTGCTGGCGATTGGCGCAGAAGCCGACGACCGCGTGGCGACGGCGCTGGCCGCGACGGGCGTGCCGGTGCAGCGCATCGGCGACTGCGCTGGCGTCAACTACATCGAAGGCGCAATGCACGACGGCAACCGGGCTGGACGCACGGTCTGAAGCGCACGGCTGGAGCCTGAAGCAGGCCCCGGTTTTCAAGATTTTTAGCCCTTTCAGGCCTATAGCGCAGGTTCAGCGGGCGTGATGCGCTATTGAAGAAGTAGCGGTTCGGTCGCTGTCCGGCATCGGCTGTCTGCCTTGATTCGCGCAAGATCAGCAACGGGTGGTGCGTATCGCTGCCAAGATTGGTGGCCGAGCAACAAGCCGAATTTCAAGCGTGGGCGAGCAACGGGCCGGACTGGAAGCGCTGGGTTGAGCGGCCAAAGAAAAGCCGCTCGGTGCAGCGGCTTTCTTTTTGCAGGTATTCCAGGCGTTATTGGCCTATAGTCCAATAAATACGGGCGCTTGCAGCTATGGAATCAATAGCTGCAAGCGCCCATTTTGTCAAAAGTTGGGTGCTTCAACGCCACCGTCCACACCCAGGATGCGGCCGGTGATCCAGCTTGAGGCGGGTGAAACCAGGAACAGTGCGGCGTTGGCGATGTCTTCGGGCTGGCCCAGGCGGCCCAGCGGGGTGCTGGACTCCATGCGTGCCTTGCGCTCAGGCGTCAGGTAGGGTGCCAGGGCGTCGGTCATGATGGTGCCAGGCTCGATGGCGTTGATGCGCACCGCAGGGCCGTAGTCTTGCGCCAGGTTGCGTGTCATCTGGTTCAGCGCTGCCTTGGCCGCACCGTAGGCGCTGAAATGCTTTTGCGCGTAGCGCGCCGCCACCGACGAGATGTTGACCACCGCGCCGCCGCCGGCGTCTTTCATCGCCTGCGCGGTTTTCTGGATGAGCAGGTAGGCCGGCGTGACGTTCCAGGCCAGCACGGCACTGAACTCGTCGCCGCCCATTTTCATCGGGCTGTTGGGGCCGGCGCCGCCGGCGTTGTTGATCAGGATCGTCACCTTGCCGAGTTCGGCCACGGTGCGCGCCACCAGCGTGTCGAGGTTGGCTTCATCGCTGACATCGCCGGCCACCGTGATGGCGCGCCGGCCCAGTGCGCGGATTTCGGCTGCCACGGCGTCCAGGTCGGCCTGCGTGCGTGCGGCCAGCGCCACGTCAGCGCCGGCCTGCGCCAGTGCCAGGGCGCAGGCGCGGCCGATGCCCTTGCCGGCACCGGTCACGATGGCCACCTGGCCGGTCAGGGAGAAAAGAGGCGAAAGAGGGTTCATGGTCGGGTTCTGGAAAAATTGAAAAAAGGCCGGGGTGGGTCAGGGTGATTCAGCAGATAGGCACGATTCAAGGCGTGACCGCGCTGCGGATCATTTGCACGAAGCCTTCGTTGTACGGCGGCAGCATGCCCCACTCGCGGCGCGGGTCGTGGCCGCCTGCGCTGTACACACTGCGCGCATGGCTGAACTCCAGAAAGCCTTCATGGCCGTGGTAGTGGCCCATGCCCGATGCGCCGACGCCGCCAAACGGCGCGTCGTGCAGGGCTGGGTGCATGGTCACGTCGTTGATCGACACGCCGCCCGACAGTGTGTGGTCTAGCACCCACTGCTGCTCGGCCGCATCGGTGCCAAAGTAATACAGCGCCAGCGGACGCTCGCCCGCGTTGATTTCGGCTACTGCATCTGGCAGTTCGCTGTAAGTGCGCAGCACCAGCGCCGGGCCAAAGATTTCATGGCGGGCAATTTCGCTGTCGGCGGGCGGGTTGATGACGATGCGCAGCGGCATGCGGCGCTCGGCCACCGCTTGCTCGCAGGGCCATTCGCCGGCCATCACCACGCGCGCGCCGCGTGCGCCGGCGTCGGCCACATACGACTCGACACGGGCAAAATGCCGCTCGTTCACGACGGGCGTCACGTCCGGGTTACCGGCCAGCGTCGGGAACTGGTCGCTGTAAAACGCTTTGAGCCTGTCAATCAATGCATCAAGCTGCGACGCATGCACCCACACCGTGTCGGGCGAGACGCACAGCTGGCCCGAATTGGCCCCCTTGCCGATGGCAATGCGCTCGGCGGCGTTGCCGATGTCGGCGTTGCGGCCAATCAAGACCGGCGACTTGCCGCCCAGCTCCAGCGTGACCGGCACCAGGTTCTCGGCGGCGGCTTTCATGATGAGCTTGCCGACGCTGGTGGAGCCGGTGAACACCAGGTGGTTCCAGGGCTGGCGCGAAAACTCGGCGGCCACATCGGGCCCGCCGTTGACCACGGCCAGCACTTCGGGGTCAAAAAATTCAGCCACGGCGCGCGCCATGACTTCGGCGGTGCGCGGCGCGATTTCAGACGGCTTGAGAATCGCCCGATTGCCTGCCGCAAAGGCGCAGGCCAGTGGCGACAGCAGCGTAAACACCGGCGCGTTCCAGGTGCCGATGATGCCGACCACGCCCTTGGGCTGATAGCGCACCCAGGCCGTCGCGCCAAAGTTGTCGAACGGCGCGACGCTGGGGCGCGGCTGGTCGGGCAGCCAATTGGCCAGGTGGTCGCGCGCATGCTTGAGCGAGCCGAGCGAGCCGGCCACGTCGTTCATCATTGAAAACACGGCGGCGCGGCCGCCAAAGTCTGCGCCCATCGCGTCGCACAGCGCGTCGTTGTGCGCCACCAGCATGTCGATCACGCACTGCAGGCGGGCCTGGCGCGTGGCGGCGCTGACCGGGCCTTCGGCGCGAAAAGCCGCCTGTTGCGCCGCAAGCAGTGCGGACAGGGAAGGGGGGGCAACGGACTCAAGCATGCGGTCTCCTGATTTATTTGGGTTGATAGCGGGCAAGCGGTACATGCTAACGGGCATGGTTTTCCCTCGCTTAGTCTGAAAAGACGATGGCGCGGCAGGCCTTGAGCGCTGAATATGCGGCATGAACTTGCAAGACACCCCACGCGTCAACTGGCGCACCCACCTGAGTCTGGCGCTGCTGGCGCTGGTTTATATCTTTTCGTATATCGACCGCCAGGTCATCGCCATCCTGATCGAGCCGATCAAAAACGAGTTTGGTGCCAGCGATACGCAAATGGGGCTGCTGACGGGGCTGGCCTTTGGTCTGCTGTATGCCGCCTTGGGCGTGCCGGTGGGCAAGCTGGCTGACCGTAAAAGCCGCCGCACCATCGTGGCCGTGGCTTGCGGGCTGTGGAGCCTGGCGACGATGGCCTGCGGCTTTGCAGGGCATTTCTGGCAACTGCTGCTGGCGCGCATGTCGGTAGCGGTGGGCGAGGCGGGCGGCATGGCACCGTCGATTTCACTGGTGTCTGACTTGTATCCGCCCAAGCAGCGCTCGTTCATGATCAGCCTGTTCATGATGGGCCCGCACCTAGGCGTGCTGATCGGTCTGGCGCTGGGCGGCTGGATTGCGCAGCACTACGGCTGGCGCGCCACCTTTATCTGGTTTGGCGCGCCGGGGCTGCTGCTGGCAGCGCTGGTATTTTTGCTGGTGCGCGAGCCGCGCCGGGGCGGCTTTGATACGCCAGTGGCGCTGGCGCAGATGCAGCAGCAGCCGGCTGAATCCCTGTTTACACAGGTGCGCCGCCTGCTTGCCATCACCGCGTTTCGCCGGCTGGCGTTTGCTTGCGGCTTTGCCGGTCTGGCCGGTTATGGCTATGGCATCTGGACGCCGAGCTTTCTGGTGCGCACGCATGGCATGAACATGGCCCAGGCGGGCTTGCTGTTTGGCGTGGCCAGTGGCGTGGGCGCGGTGGGCGGCGCGCTGTTCAGTGGCTGGTTGTGTGACCGCATGGTGGCGCGTGACGTGCGCTGGCAGCTGGCTTTGCCGATGCTGGCAGTGATCGTGTCCATTCCGTGCGCCATCGCCTTCTTTTTGTGGCCCACCAGCGGTCACTGGATGCTCGGCTCGATACGCGCGCCGCACGCGCTGGTGTTTGCTTTTCTGTTTGCCTTTTTTGCCAGCTGGTGGCCTTCGCTGTCGTACAGCGCGACCAGCCACATGGTCGGCTCGAACGAGCGCAGCGTAGCAGCGGCCTTGCTGAACTTTTTTGTCACGCTGTTTGGCGTTGGCGCAGGCCCGCTGGTCACCGGCATGGTTAGCGACCTGCTGACGCCGATGATGGGCGTGCAGGCACTGCGCTGGTCGCTGGTCAGCGTGATGCTGTTGATGATTCCCACCGCCGTGCTGATGGCGATGGCGCTCAACCCTTACCGTGCGCGGCTGGCGCAGATGTCGGCCCTTAAACCCCGCAGCGCCTGAAGCGGCTGGAAAGGAAAACCCTTGACGTCTTCATCTTCTCCGGTTGTTTTCATCACCGGCGCCAGCCGTGGCATTGGCGCGGCCACGGCTGAGGCGTTTGGCCGCGCCGGCTGGCGCGTGGCGATTGCCGCGCGCACCCACGCCGACAGCCAGCCGCTGGCGCACCAGCTGCGCCGCCCGGACGGCCAGTTGCTGGCCGGCAGCCTGGCTACCACTGCAGCGACGGTGCAAGCCAGCGGCGCTGAAGTGTTTGCACATGCGATGGACTTGATGGACAGCGCCTCGATGGACACGGCGCTGGATGCCGTGCTGGCGCATTTTGGCCGTATCGACCTCTTGATCAACAACGCCGTTTACCAGGACCGCGAGATCAACGCCATGCTGCTTGACCTGGACGACGCGGCGCTGGAACGCACGTTGCTGGGCAACGTGGTCGCGCCGTTTCACCTGGCGCGCCGGCTGCTGCCGACGCTGCTGGCGCAGGGCGGCGGGCAAATCATCAATGTTTGCTCGGGCGCTGGCCAGAACGACCCGCCGGTCGCTGCCAACCAGGGCGGCTGGGGCTTTGCCTATGGCGCGTCAAAAGCCGGCCTGGCGCGGCTGGCCGGCTGCATCAACCGCGAACACGGCAAGCAGGGTGTGCGCGCCTTCAGCGTCAATCCGGGGCTGGTCACCACCGAAGCCGTGGCCGCCACGCTGGGCGACGACGGCGCGCTGGCCCAGCGCTACGGCGCCGTAGCACCCAGCGCCATTGCCGCCAGCCTGCTGTGGCTGGCGACCGATGCGCGCGCCGCCGCGCTGGCCCGAAAACCGGCGCTCATCGAGCTGCAGGCGCTGGTGCGCGACTACCAGCTGACATGAAATCGCAGAGCCAGCCGCTGCCCGGCCTGCACCTGACCCGAGCCCAGTGGCGCTGCCTGCGCGTGGTCAGCGAGGTGCGCGACATTGCCCATGCCGCGCGCAAGCTGCACTGGTCGCAGGCGCTGCTGAAGTCGGCGCTGGCCGATTTGCATGCGTGCGTAGGCGGGCAGCACATCGCGCTGTCCGATAAGCAGGTGCAGCTTTCGCCCACGCTGAAACATTTGATTGACAAGCAGCCTGTTTGTGGTCGGTCGGGCGCTCTGGCACGGCCTGACGGCTTGAACGGGTGAAATGCCGCCTGGCGGCCAGCCGTGCAGTCGTTTTGAGCCAAAAAACAGATTTTTTATATAAAAAATGCCTGTAGCGCTTGCTGCACCTGCGCTAACAGCTATTAATAAAATAGCAAAAAGCGGGTTTTTACAGGCACACATTGCGCTCAAGCGAACTTTGCGCCAGGTCGCCGGTTGCCACTGGCTTAACTTCGCACAGTTTGCGCTGGATCAGCCCATGCGCACCCATCGTCCAAACAGGGTATGCCAGCAGGCCGGCACAAATCCATCATTGCCGCCTACCTATTACTGCTTTGTCTGGAGACTTTATGGCCACTTCCAAAGACTATCGACTCGGTGAATTTACCTTCCCACGGGGCTGGTTCATGATCGCCGATGCCGAAGAACTCAACACGCACAAGCCGCTGGCGGTGCGTTTTTTCGGCAAGGATTTCGCCCTCTACCGCGGCCGCGCCACCGGCAAGATTGTGTTGCTTGACGCCTACTGCCCGCACATGAAGACGCACCTGGCGGCGCCCAACCACACGTCATATGTCGTCATCGACGGCGGCGGCAGCAACATTGAAGGCGACAACATCCGCTGTCCGTACCACGCCTGGCGCTTTGGCCCGGATGGCAAGTGCGACGACATTCCGTACCACAGCGGCCCGATTCCGGCGGCCGCCTGCGTCAAGAGCTGGACCGTGGTCGAGAGCCTGGGCGCCATCTTTGTCTGGCATGACCCCGAGGGTGGCGAGCCCGAGTGGGCGCATCCCAGCATGCCGCAGTGGGACGACGCCGCATGGGTGCGCGGTCATTGGGATCACCTGGGCATGCTGAACCAGCACCCGCAGGAAATCATCGACAACATTGCCGACTACGGCCACCTGAGCCCGATTCACGGCTCGACCGTTGAGCGCTACGAAAACGAATTCAAGGGCCACCACGCGATCCAGCGCCAGTGCGGCGGCCACCGCACGCTGGTGTCGGCCGACGGCAGCAATGCCATCCTGCACACCGACACCGTCTACCACGGCCCGGGCGTGCTAATTTCCATGCTAACCGGCATGTTCGAGACGGTGCTGCTGATCATGCACACGCCGGTCGATGACGGCTCTATCAAGGTCTGGCATTCGCTGATCGTCAAGCCCATGGGTGACAAAGCCCAGACTACCGCCGCCGATTTGGTGGCTGCACGCCAGTTCCAGGAGTCAAGCCGCCTGGCTTTTGCGCAGGATTTCGAGGTCTGGACCAACAAGGGCCCGTGCCTGAACGGCCTGTTCATTCCCAGCGATGGCCCGTTCATGAAGGCACGCGTCTGGTACAAGCAGTTCTACAACCCGCGCGCCAACAAAAACGAGTACCTGGAGCAGTGCGAGGGAATGTACGTGCCGCGCGGCGCTACGCCTTACACGGCCGTTGCTGAAGTGGCTTGATGCAGGTTGGCACCCTCTAAAGGTCGCCAGTTTTCAGCCGCATGGCCCGTCATTTCGACGGGATTTTTTTGGACCACCCGCAGCGTCGCTACGGACGGCTGTGGGTGACGTGCGTGAACATGAAGACCGCGTTGGCAAGATTGCCAACCGCCGCGTAGGCCGATGGCAATTGCGTACGGATGTCGCGTCCCGCGAAAGCGGCGCGGGCCGCGTCGGCCGAGGCAAACCACCATTCGGCGATGCCGTCGTAATCGTAGCCTTCGGGCGGCGTTTGCACTACGCTGTTGTGGATTACGCGCAGCGCGCCTTGCAGTGCCGGGGCTGCCAGCCAAGGCTCAATGGGGCCGTCAGCCCAGGCAGCATCGAATTCAATTTTTGAAATGCCGGGGCTGCGGCGCACAAAGCCAAACACCGCCACTGCGCCGCGCGGCCCATCACGCAGCACGCGCTCACGGCAGACCAGCGTGAAGTCACGCACATAGGTCGAGAACACGCGCGGCTCGTCGGGCCGCATGATGGCCAGTGTCTCGGGGTCGTTCCAGAGGTCGGTGGCTACGGTCAGGTCGCGCAGCTGCAGCAGGTTGACGCCGTCGTAATCAGTGCTGGCGCCGCGCAGGCCGCCGTCTTCGGCTGTGTCGCGCAGCCGCGTGCACTGCGTCACGCCCAGCACCTTATCCTGCACGTTACGGCACTGGCGGCCCAGCGCCGAATGCTCGCGCCAAGCCTGCGCAAAGTCGCCAGCGGCCAGCGCCGGGTTGCGCCGGGCGAGGTAAATCATTTTCCATCGTACGGGGTCTTGCGTCGTCATGGCGAGCGCAGCGCGGCCATCCAGCCCGGCGCTTGATTCGACGATGGATCGCCACGGTCTTCGGCCTCTCGATGACGGTGCCGGGTCAAGGACTCAAGCTGCAAAAAACTATCGCATTGAAAGAGAAATAGCATCAGGGGGTTACTCCACAATCGCGCGGCTGTAGACCGGCGGCGCGCCCAGGACGCTGCGGTAGCTGGGCGGCTGGCGGCCGTCGATGTCGCACACGTTCAGTTCCAGCGCCAGTTCGGCGTCAATGCAGACTTGGCCGCTGCGCGCCATCAGCGCCGGATCGTCGAGCAGCGCAGCAATCACGCGGCCCGGAAACTGTGGCGACTCCATGTGCGGCACGCTGGCGGCGTACTTGCGCGCCATTTCGGGGTCTTGCAGCGCGCGCTCGGTGCGTTCGGTGCGCAGCAGGCCCATCCACAGTGACACCACCGCCACACCGTGCGGTCGCAAATCAAACGCCATGTCGTGCGCCATTTTGTCGACTGCTGCCTTGCCCGCACCATAAGCCGGGCCGTGCATGTAGCAGACCGAGCCATAAGACGAGGTGTGCACGATCAGCCCGCTGCCCTGCGCCGCCATCAGCCGTGCGGCGTGCCAGCTGGCGACGTAGTGCGAGCGCATGCCGACGTTCAGCAAGTCGAGCATGTGCAGCGGCTTTTGCCAGAACGGGCCGGGCTGCGTCAATTCGTCGGGAATCGAACAGGCGTTGTTGACCAGCAGATCGAGCCGGCTTTGCTCACGCTGCACGCGCGCGAACAGCGCCGCCACCTGGGCGTCGTCGGCGTGGTCGCAGATGACGGCAATGCCGTGTCCGCCGGCCTGCGTGACCGCATCAGCCGTGGCCTGCACGCTGCCGGGCAGGGCGGCGTCGCCCTCGCGCTGGCTGCGGCCGGTGCCATAGACCGTCAGGCCTGCGGTGCCCAGCGCCAGCGCAATGCCTTTGCCCGCACCCCGGCTGGCCCCGGTGACCACGGCTACGCGGGAAGTAGTGGAAGGGGATGTATTTTTCATGGTGTGGTTACTGTGGCAGGCAAAGGTTGCAGGGCGATACGGTGCGCTGCCGGATAGGCTTGCAAAGCGCGGCCAAACGCCAGCATGCCCGGCAGCAGCATGCCGACCATGCCCATCAGCGCATAGCGCAGGCCGTCGCCGCCCAGGCTGGCGTTCAGTACGTCACTGAGCCAGCCGGTCAGAATCGGCCCCAGGCCGTTGCCGACGATGGCACCCGCCAGCAGCACCATGGCGTTGGCCGTGGCGCGGCGCTGGCTGGGCACGACCAGACTGATGGCCGCATAGGTGGGGGCCACCCACCAGGGCAAAAAGAAGGCAAACGCCACCATCAGCGCCGTGGCGGCGGTCAACGCGCCGGCGGGCAGCAGCAAATAAGCCATGCCGCACACCAGCGACAGCCCCACGCCCAGCATCGGCACGCCGAGCTGCCAACGCAAATCGCGGCGCGCCAGCCGGTCGGTCAGCGCGCCAGAGGTCAAACCGCCGATCACCGAGGTCAGCGCCGCCGCACCCGAGATCCAGCCCGCTTGCTGCAGCGACATGCCGTGGTGGCGCACCATCAGCGCGATATTCCAGGTGCCAAAAGAGTAAGCCGCCAGCAGCGTGAAGGCCGCGCCCACGATCAGCCAGCGCGTGATGGGCTGGTGCCAGATAGCCGCCACCGCGCCACTCTGGCGCGCGCCGGGAGCGGCTTGCGCCGCGTGCGCCGTGACCACGCGCAGCGGCTCGCGTACGCTCCAGTGCAGCAGCAGCGCCAGCAGCATCGAGCCGCTGCCCGCCACCACCACCGTGATGCGCCAGCCGTAGTGCGCCGCCAGCCACGAGCCCAGCACCAGCGCCATCAGCGCGCCCAGGCTGCCACCGGTGCTGATCACGCTCATGGCGCGCGAACGCTGCGCTGGCGGGTACAGATCGGCCAGCATCGACATCGACGCGGGCGTGCCGCCGGCGTCACTCAGCGCACCGCCGGCGCGCGACAACATCAGCGTCCAAAAGCCCATTGAAGCGCCGCCCAGCGCGCCCAGCAGCCCGCCAATGCCACGGCACCAGGCAATCAGGGTGCGCCGTTCGCGCCGGTCGGCCAGCCGGCCCAGCGGCACGCCCAGCAGGCTGAAGGTGAAGGCAAAACCCAGCCCCGTGACCAGGCCGATTTGCAGGTCACTCAAGCCAAACTCCAGCTTGACCGGCTGGATCAGCACCGACAGGATTTGCCGGTCCATGAAGGCCAGCGCTGACATCATCGTCAGCAACCCCAGAACATAGCCGGGCCGGGTGGCGGGAGGGGTATTAAGTGTTGTCATGAGGCAGTGGCCGCCAGCAGCGCAGCAGGCCGGGGCCTTGATGCAAGCGTCAAGCGCTCGACTGCGTAAGGGCCGAGCGTACAGATGAATGCCAGCATCCCCAGCAGAAAACACGCGCCCGTCGTCAGGACTAACGCCCAGCGCAGCGCTTCGTTGCCATATTGCGGCACCAGGAAGTCGCTCAGCATGCCCATAGCGGTATCAGACACGCCGAACTCCTGCTTGATGGGCTGCACCAGAATACCCATGATTTTCCAGTCAATGAAGCTCATGGTGTGGACGAACAGCAGCATCAGCAGGGCGTAGTGGCTGCGCCAGCTGTGGGCGGGTTGGGTCATGGAAAATTTCCTTGAGGTGAAACTGGGGCGTGGCAAGCGGGCATGTCAACAAGCCGGGCCTGGCGTTCGTGGCGCGTATCCGTTGCGGGTTCAACGGCAGGGCTTACCTGCATTTTTTGGCGTGCGCCAAAGCCAGTCATCGTCCGCTCAGACGATGGCGTCAGCACAAGCCGACGCCGCGCAAGCATTGCAGCCACCACAGGCCTGATTTATAGCGATATAGGCCTTATGTGCTTATGCAGCGTGCATAAGCAGCTATATTTTCAGGAGTAAACGAACTGCATCAGCGCCAACCTGGTGCGGCCATGCTGCGCCCGGTTTTAGCAGGCGATAACCCGGCACGGCATGCGTCCAGAGATCGCTGGCAAACGAAACAGCGTCCTGGCCATGTATCCGTTTGACACTCAAGCACCATCGCCGACCCGACCAAGGCGTATCAGGCGGTGCAAGACCCGCCGTTCAGCGCAATCACCTGGCCGCTCATCCAGCTCGCTTCGCTGGACACCAGATACACCACCGCTGCGCCCACGTCGTCGGCGGTGCCGGCGCGCCCGAAGGCGGTGTTGCGCTTGGCGATTTCGTCGTAGCCAAAATTGTTCATCGCGCCCAGCGACAGTGCATTGGCCGTCACGCCCTGACGGCCCACCTCGTGCGCCAAGTGGCGCATGAAGCCCAGCGCCGCCGACTTGGCCGCCGCGTAGTTCGACAGCCCCATGGCCATGCCGTTGCGCCAGGACTCCGACGTGATGATGACGATGCGGCCAAAGCCGCGCTCGCACATGCCGTCCACCACCAGCCGCGTCAGGCCCAAAATGGCGCGCAGGTTCAAATCCAGCTGGCGCTCGAAGTCTTCGTCGCCCAAATCCTTGAAGGTGCGCAGCGAGTTCGGCATGCCGGGCGGCACCCCGGCGTTGTTGACCAGGATGTCGATCTGTGGTGGTCAAGTTATTTCGGACAGTTCGATAAGTTTGATAGTTGCCGATTGATGCTCGAAAGCAATAGGTGACAAGTTGCCCAGAGTTGAATG
>NZ_JAXCHR010000024.1:0-48969 GCF_035984465.1 Polaromonas sp. CG_9.5 | reverse complement strand
TTTGACCCTGCCGCATTCGACGTGGCCGAAATCAACCAGTGGCTCCACCAGACTGAGTCTTGAATTTCAATACGGGTACTGGGCGGACGCTTACTTTGCAGCTGCTCTCGTCTAAGGTGTTTGGCTTTTTGTCTTGCGTCCTTCTGTCTGCTTGCTGTGGTCATGACAGAACCTGACGTGGACACCCTTTTAGCAAGTCAGGTCTTTGTACCGTTTTCGAGCTTGGTACAAAGAAACCGGCTCCCTAGTTTTAGTTTCTTGAATCTGACCATCCAGATTCCAACATTCCAGTTTTTCCTTGTCGGACAACTTCCAGCGCTTATGGCGTTGCGCTCGTTGTTCCGGTGTTTCTCCAAGCAACGGTTTCAACCCTTCAGCCATGGCTTTGTTGAATTCGATCTTCTGCACGTCAGCGCCCTTTTTGCTTGTGCCGGAGATTTTGTCAAGCCCTTGAGTCGGCGTCGTGTCAACCACTTTGCCACCCACACACGGTTCATCGGAATAAGTTACTTTTCCTGCCGTGGTGCATTTGTAAGTGGGTGCGCTTTGCCCATAAGCCATGCCACTGACGGCTGCGATTACCAGCATTTTAAAAAAAATTTTTCGCATCTTCAATTGCCTCTTTTGGTAACGAATCCGAACGTCTATGGTGATGCTCTATGAGAAACGGTCAATCAGGCGCTGGAATGATGGACGCTACTTTTGCGCACGTTCACACGTTGGCGATTTCTGAATTTCGTCAAGATTTTCCGCGCTTGGCTGCTCGCCTGCAATCGATGCGGGAGGCATGTGGCAGTGGCGACGAAGGAAGGGGTGCCGCCGCAGGCGTTCGTCACCGCAGGGGGAAAGGATCGCACATCGACTGCAATGTGGCGCTTGATGTCTGAAACTTTCTTGCCTGCGTGATAGTCCTTGAGCATGTCTTCACGGTCTGCGCATCAACGACCAAAAGCTTTGTGCTGCGTTGCGCCCCAGTTTGCCCCGGGCGGTGCCAACTTGGTTTTTTAAAGCCAGCTCCAAAACGCTAATAACGTGCTGGTCGCGTCCACGACTCAAAGCCAAGATCGTGAACATGTTCTGAGCAACGTGCTAAAACGAAAACCGTTTCAGGGCAATCAAAACGTACCAAAAATCCAGCCATTTTGCTATTTTATTAATAGCTTCCAACAAATACGCAGTATGCGTATAAGTGAATTTTAATGCTTGAAAAGTGATTAGCATGTCAAAACCAATGCGTGCGAGTCACACCGATGCATCCGTCCGCCCACACGTCAGCCCGTTTCAGCGGGGCAAGTGTGTGCTGTTTTTTTCCTGCTGCTGAAGCTGGCGCTTGCGTTTACTCTTGTTTTTGGACTCGGGTTCAGGCGGCTGGTCACGCAGGGCTTGGGCAGCCCGTTGCTGCGCTTGATCATGCGCTTTTTTACGCTTTTTATCGCGGAAATGCACAAAGACACGCCCCAGCGCGAAGCTCACTGCGCCGCTGGCGGCCAAAAGAACCATGCTTGAAGTTTCAATTTCCATGATATGCGCCGCGCGTCAGTCGGCCAAAAACAGTGATTGCAGATCGTTCAAAAAATCAAAGCCGCGCTCGGTCGGACGGGCGTGGACAAAATCACGCGCAATCAGCCCCTTGCGCTCGGCCTCATCCAGCCCTTTTTGAATCGCCGTGAACGGCAGGCCGGTTTTTTCAACAAAGTCCTGCAGCTTGAAGCCGTCACGCAGCCGCAGGGCATTAAGCATGAACTCAAACGGCAAATCGGCGCGGCTAACTTCTGTTTCCTGCGTCACCGCATCGCCCGACAGCGCTTTTTCCATATACAGCTTGGGTTCCCGAAAGCGCACCTGCCGCACCACGCGGTGTGCAAAACTGAGCTTGCTGTGCGCGCCGGCACCGATGCCCAAATAGTCGCCAAACTGCCAGTAGTTCAGGTTGTGAAAACAGCGATGCCCCGCCTTGGCGTACGCCGAGACTTCGTAACGTTGCAGCCCCGCTGCCTCGGTCATTTCCGTGATCTGGTCGAGCATGGCGTAGGCCGTGTCTTCTTCGGGCACCACAGGCGGAAACTTGGCGAAGTAGGTGTTCGGCTCAATCGTCAGGTGATAAATGGAAATATGCGGCGGCGCCAAAGCCAGCGCCTGGTGCATGTCCTGCGCCTGGTTTTCGAGCGTCTGGCCGGGCAGCGCGTACATGATGTCGAGGTTGAAGGTGTCGAAGGCCTGCGCGGCTTCTTCTACGGCCGCAATCGCCTGGGCTCGGTCATGGACGCGGCCCAGCACCTTCAAATGCGCATCGTCAAAACTCTGCACGCCAATCGACAGCCGGTTCACGCCGGCGCTGCGAAAGGCCTTGAAACGATCTTTTTCAAACGTACCAGGGTTGGCTTCGAGCGTGATTTCGCAATCTGCAGTTAATTTAAGCCGGGCGCGAATGTCGCCCAGCAAGCGGTCGATGGCCTGCGGTGAAAACAGGCTGGGCGTGCCGCCGCCAATGAAAATGCTGTGCACCGTGCGGCCCCAGATCAGCGGCAGCGACGCCTCCAGGTCGGCCACCAGCGCATCGATGTAGCGCTGCTCGGGCATGTCACCGGCCATTTCATGCGAGTTGAAATCGCAGTACGGGCATTTTTTGAGGCACCAGGGCAAATGCACATACAGCGACAGCGGCGGCAGGCTTGCCAGTTGCAGCGTGCCGCTGCGCATGTAGTGCTGAACGTCTTTTTGGGTCATGAGGGGTTGGAGTCGGGTTTACAGCCAGCGTTCACGCAGCAGCGCAATCATCTGGCGCATGGCTTTGCCACGGTGGCTGTTGGCGTTTTTCACGCTGACCGGCAATTGGGCAAAGGTCTGGCCAAACTCCGGGACGAACATCACCGGATCAAACCCAAAGCCGTTGCTGCCGACGGGCGTCAGCGCGATTTCTCCGGCCACGCGCCCGCTGGCGATCAACGGTTCGGGGTCATCGACAGAGCGCACCGCGACCAGGGTGCTGACCAGGGCGGCGCGGCGCTGTTCAGGCTGCGTCAAGTGGGCCATCTGCGCCAGCAAGGCTTTGACGTTGTTGTCATCGCCCTTGGCGTAACCAAACTGGGTGGCATAAAACGCGGTATCGACGCCCGGCAAGCCGCCGAAGGCATCAACGCACAAGCCGGCATCGTCGGCCAGCGCCGGCAGGCCGCTGAGCGCCGACGCGTGGCGTGCCTTGGCGAGCGCGTTCTCGACAAAGGTGCGAAAAGGCTCTTCAGCTTCGGGAATCCCGAGCGCCGACTGGCTCAGCAGTTCAAGCCCCAGCGGCGCCAGCATGGCCTGCAGTTCGGCAAGTTTGCCCTTATTGTTGGATGCCAATACGATTTTCATGATGGGATAAGGTTCTAGCGCACGCCCCACGGGCACAAGCAGCTATTATTTTGATAGTTAATCCAGCGGCAGATTAAACCGCTCCCGGATAAATTTTTCGTCCCGGCCCGGCAGCGTATGCATTTTCTGCAGCGAAAAAGCATTGTCTTGCGCCGTGCCCTGCACTTGCACAAAATGTGCCTGCACTGGGCAGGCCGGCTGTGCGAATCAGATTTTTTTCGCTGCCGAACGGCGTATGGCTTCGTTGATTTCAGCGATGGAGCGCTCAATCGCCGCCTCGTCCAGATCATCGCCCATGCTGTCGGGCAAGCCCGACTGAAGGGTCGAGGCAAACCCGCCGCTCATAGTACTGTCGGCCATGCTGTGCGCGGTGGCCTCAAACGAATTGGGCGTTTCCCACTCCAGCGCAAGCGCGGTCACGTTGTCGCTGTGCTCGCCGCCTTTTCGCAAAGCGCTTTCGACCATTTCAGGCACGCATTCAGCCACATTCTTGCAAGACAGACGGCGCACGATTTCGGCATCGTCCAGGCTGCCCCACAAGCCATCCGAGCACAGCAGCAGCTTGTCACCCTGCAACAGGGGAAGCGGATCCGGCATGTCAAAAAAAGGTTTGGCGGACGAACCCAGGCAGGTAAAAAGAATGTTGCGGTTGACGGGCTCAAACTTCAAAAACCCGTCATTCGCTTGCTCCAGAAAAGAATGATCCCGCGTGCGCAGCAGCATCTCGCCCTCTCTGACGACATACAACCGCGAGTCGCCGCAATGAAGCCAGGTGACATGACCGTCTTGCAAAATAGCTGCTACCAGCGTGGTGCGCGGCGTGTCGAGCATGCCTTTTTCGGTCGCATGGCGCAGGATCCGGTGGTGCGCAGCCAGCAGCGCAGCAGAAAGAAATTCAGCCGGATTTTTGATGCTAGGTTTGGCCTCTTGCTGATACAGCCCGCAAATTGTTTCCAGGGTCAGCTGGGCGGCAACTTCGCCTTCAGGGTGGCCGCCCATCCCGTCGGCCAGCACCAACAGACATGAGGCGCGGGTGTAACAGTAGCCCATGCGGTCTTCGTTAAGCGCCCTGCCCCCAATGCGGGTGAGTTGAAAAACCGAAAATTTCATTTGGATCGGCTTCCCGGCGCATTTCCTTTAGGGGAATTTTTTTTGGGGTCAGCCGCGACACTGTCAAATTGCAGCCGAACGCGTTCTGCCACAGTGAGTTTTGTGTAGCGCCGCTCGCTTTCGCGACTCAGCTCCTTTTGCAGCGCAAACACCGACTGCGGACGCGACAGCGAATCCAGCGACATGCACCATTCAACAATCTCAATGAGGCTGTCGGAATACACGCCACGCAAACGGGACAAAGACAGCAAAAGCCGGTCTTTTTCAATTCGCTGGGGGGCATCGTTGGGCGGATAACCCTGCATGCAGGCGTAAATACAGGCACCAATGGCATAAATATCAGTCCACGGGCCCATGGAAGAATCGCGCCGGTACATTTCCGGAGCGGCAAAGCCAGGCGTGTACATGGGCCGGATGAAATTGCCCTCTTTGCTCAGCACTTCTCGGGCTGCGCCAAAGTCGATCATGACGGCGCGGTTGTCATCGGTGATGAAAATGTTGGCTGGCTTGATGTCCAGGTGCAGCATCTTGTGCTGATGCACGATGCGCAGCCCGCGCAGGATTTCGTCAAACAGCGAGCGAATGGTCGATTCGCGGAATACTTTGGGTTTTTTCAGGTCACGCGCCGTGATGATGAAGTCCTGCAGGGTTCCCCCCTCCAGGTAGTTCATCACCATGTAGACGGTTTCGTTCTCGCGAAAGAAATTAAGCACGCTGACCACCGAGCCATGCGAAATCTGGGCGAGCGAACGGCCCTCTTCAAAAAAGCTCTTGAGCCCCAGTCGGTAAAGTGACAGCTTTTCAGGCAATACCTGCGGCAACAACTCCCCGACAGCACGGCTGGCCAGAGACGAAGGCAAATACTCCTTGATCGCGAACTGCTGACCTTCGGTATCGACGGCCAAGTAAACTACACCGAATCCACCGGCCGAAAGCTTTCGCACAACACGGTAGCCGCCAATCACGGTATCGGGGGGTAAAGATGAAGGCTTGACCTTTGTCATAATTTTCCTGCGCAGGATGACAAACCTGTCATCCACACCCTTTTGTCTCTCTAGTAAGGCCTATAAGCTAATGTCAGTTTACAGCATGACAGGTTACGCAAGCGTGCAATCCAGCACCGCGCAGCCCACCCCGGAAACTGAACCAAGCCGAGATTTCAATGCCCGTCTGGGCGTTGAAATACGCTCTGTCAACAGCCGTTTTCTGGACTTGGCATTTCGCCTGCCCGATGAAATGCGTCAGGCCGAGCCCGCCCTGCGGGAGCTGCTGACGGGCCAGCTCAAGCGCGGCAAGGTGGAAATGCGTGTTTCGCTTGAAAGCGGATCAACCAGCAATCTGCGTGCGCCCTCTTCGGTTACCTTGCAGCGGCTGGGGTCTATCGAAGACACCATCAAATCCTGGCTGCCGCAAGCGGGTGCTCTCAGCGTGGCGGATGTCCTGCGGATTGCGACCAACGAAGACAAAAAACCACACGACCACAGCGCAGAACTCCTGCAGTTGGCCCAAAAAGCAGTTACGGAGTTGATGGCCGCCCGCGAACGCGAGGGTGCGCGTCTGGCCCAGATGCTGCTGGACCGTACCCGCCAGTTGCGCGTGCTGGCGGAGTCCGCCGTGCCCATGGTTCCCAAATTGGTGGAACAGCAAAAAAACCGCTTTCTTGAACGCTGGAAAGAAGCGCTGGCCGTCGGCGGCAGCACGATACTGCCAGAAATAGCCCACGACCGGGCATTGACAGAGGCAACTGCTTTTGCCATACGGATTGATGTGGCCGAAGAAATCACCCGCCTGGCCTCGCACCTGGATGAAATTGACCGCCTGCTGGCCGGCGGTGGAGAATTGGGCAAACGTCTGGATTTCCTGATTCAGGAACTGCATCGCGAGGCCAACACCCTGGGCTCGAAATCGGCCTCGCTGGAGCTGACGCGCGTGTCTGTCGATATGAAAGTATTGATCGAACAGATTCGCGAGCAAGTTCAGAACATCGAGTGACGCAGCGTCCCTTATTCACACTTAAATTCGTAGCAAACAACACTCGTCACGTATGGACTACCCCGGAAATCTCTTTGTTGTAGCCGCCCCCAGTGGCGCTGGCAAGTCAAGCTTGGTCAAAGCGCTGATGGAACTGGATTCAGCCATTCAGCCTGCGGTTTCCCACACCACCCGGCCACCACGCGGACAGGAAAAACATGGTCGGGAATACTTTTTTCTGTCGGCTGAAGAATTTGACGGCATGGTCAAGCGCGATGCCTTTGTGGAATGGGCCCACGTTCACAGCCACCGTTACGGCACGTCGCGCCATACTATTGAAGAGCGCGTCGCCTATGGCGCTGATGTCATTCTGGAAATTGATTTCCAGGGTGCCATCAACATCAAGCGGATTTTTGCGAATGCAGTGCTTATTTTCATACTTCCTCCCAGCTGGGAAGAGTTGCGCTCGCGTTTGCAGCGACGCGGCGAAGACAGCGATGAAGTGATTGAATTACGCCTTAAAAATGCAGCCATCGAGATGGAACAGGCGCAAAAATTCGACTTCGTTATAATTAATGAGTTGTTTGAACGGGCAGTTTTCGACCTGAAGACCATTGTTCACGCCCAGCGGCTGAAATACTCTGCCCAGCGACGCGCCCGAGCCGAGACCTTCAAGGCGCTTCACATTCCCTAAGTTTCCGATCATCCGAAAGAACATCATGGCCCGCATTACCGTTGAAGATTGCCTCGAAAAAATCCCGAACCGCTTTCAGCTGGTTTTGGCTGCCACTTACCGGGCACGCATGCTCAGCCAAGGCCATGCCGCAAAAATTGAAAGCAAGAACAAACCGGCCGTTACTGCTTTGCGCGAAATCGCCGCTGGCAAAGTGGGTCTGGAAATGCTGAAAAAAGTACCCAACTGAACGTCTTGAATCGCAGAAAAAAGCACCTGAACAAGGTGCTTTTTTCATTTCTGGATAGCCAGAAAACCACTTTTCCACGGATTTATTGATGTCACGATACATTTGAGGCATGAACGCATTGCACACGCCCGACGTTCCCCACGCGCCCTCACCTGCTGCAGCCAACGCCGCTGCAGCCAGCTTTGCTGCGCTTACCGAAAAACTCGACTACCTGAACGCAGCAGACATTGAAAGTGTCCGTCAGGCCTACCGCTTTGCCGATCAAGCCCATCTGGGGCAATTGAGGAACAGTGGCGAGCCCTACATCACCCACCCCATCGCGGTCGCCCAACAATGCGCCGAATGGAAACTGGATGCACAGGCGCTCATGGCGGCACTGCTTCATGATGCCATTGAAGACTGTGAAGTCACCAAGCCTGAGCTGATTGAGCGCTTCGGCGCACCCGTCGCCGAATTGGTGGATGGCCTGACCAAGCTGGAAAAGCTGGAGTTCAACACCCGGGAAGAAAATCAGGCAGAGTCTTTCCGCAAAATGCTGCTGGCCATGGCGCGCGACGTTCGCGTCATCCTGATCAAACTTGCAGACCGCATTCACAATATGCGAACGCTCGGCGATGCGCCGCGCTCCAAATGGAAAAGAATTTCCAGCGAGACATTGGATATCTATGCCCCCATTGCCCATCGACTGGGTTTGAACTCGACTTACCGGGAGCTGCAAGACCGGGCCTTCCAGCACTTGCACCCGTGGCGTTACACCGTTCTTACCAAAGCGCTGCTGCGCGCACGCGGGCGCCGGCGTGATGTCATCAAGCGCGTACAGTCCGAAGTCGAAGCCGTATTCGAAAATGCACATATTCCTGTGCGCATTTATGGGCGTGAAAAAACTCTTTACTCTATCTATCACAAGATGAGTGAAAAAAACCTGTCCTTTGCACAGGTTACCGACATTTATGGCTTTCGGGTCATCGTGCAAGAACTGACGGCCTGCTACAGCGCAATGGGCGTGCTGCATCAGCTCTACAAGCCCTTGCCAGGAAAATTCAAGGACTATATTGCAATTCCGAAGGTCAACGGCTATCAGTCGCTGCACACCACACTGGTCGGCCCATTCGGAACCAACATTGAATTCCAGATGCGTACTGATGCCATGCATATCGTGGCTGAGGCTGGCGTAGCGGCCCATTGGCTGTACAAGGCGTCTGATCCAAACAGTGATGCCTCGCAGCGACTCGGAACCAAGTGGCTGCAGTCCTTGCTGGATATCCAGCAGGAAACCCATGATGCTGCTGAGTTTTGGGACCATGTCAAGATTGACCTTTTCCCTGAAGCCGTCTATGTTTTCACGCCTAAAAGCCAGATCATGGCCATGCCCCGTGGCGCGACCATCGTGGACTTTGCCTACGCTATTCACAGCGACGTGGGTCACCACGCCATTGCAGCCAAAGTCAATGGAGAACAGGTTCCGCTGCGTACAGAACTGCACAACGGCGATGTGATCGAGGTTATTACGGCACCTGTTTCCACCCCGAATCCGGCTTGGCTGGGGTTCGTGCGTACCGGCAAGGCGCGTTCAAAAATACGTCATCACCTCAAAAGCATGGCGCTCTCGGAATCGCAGGAGCTGGGAGAAAAAATGCTGGCACAGGCGCTGCGGGCCGAAGGCATCAACCGAGAGCATCTGTCCCAGGATGACGAAGCCCACCACGCCAGATGGGAAAAAATACTGCGCTTTACCGGCAACCGTACGCGTGCCGAGCTACTGACGGATATCGGACTGGGCAAACGCATTGCCAGCATGATTGCCAAACGCATCGTGTCTATCCTGGCAGAAACCGGCGAAAAACCCGATGCATTACTGATGACCCGAGAGCGCTACATCGCGCATGAGTCGGTGGCTCAAGGCGGCTTGGTGCTCGATGGCAGCGAAGGGGCGTCGGTGCAATTTTCAAAATGCTGCTGCCCAATTCCTGGCGATGACATCATTGGCTATCTGGGACGAGGAGAAGGCCTTTTCGTCCACACCGATGACTGTGCGGTGGTCAAGCGACTGCAACAGCGCGACAGTGAACGCTTTATTGCAGTTGACTGGTCAGATGAGCCGTCGCGTACATTTGAAACCAACCTTCTGGTCACAGTTTCAGACGGAAAAGGAGTGCTTGCGCGTGTGGCGGCCGCACTGGCCAACGCTGAAGTCGATATCACCCATGTCGATATGGGGAAAGAGCCTGCAAACGGGGCGACCGACCTGCGTTTTATTGTGGCTGTACGTGATCGTATTCACTTGGCCGCAGCGATGCGAAATGTCAAACGGACACCTTCAGTATTGCGAGTGCAGCGCGCCAAAGCGACGGTCTGATTCGCTTGTTTTTGGCTGCTCGTTAAATCCTCGAGCGTAAAGCCAAAGTACTGCACTTTTTCCTGAATGAGCAGTGCATCAGGTGAACGGTGCGGTCAGCCGGCCATGCTGTCGGCCGCAGGATAGTCTACTTTCAACACCTCAAGCACCTGCGTGCCATGAGAGGTGACGAGTGTCACCTCATCGCCTACCCTCGATTTCAAAAGCGCTTTGGCTACCGGACAGACCCAGCTAATTTGCCCCAAGCTACTGATGGCTTCATCAATACCCAGAATGGTGACAGTTCGCTCAAGACCTTCACTGTCGCAGTAGGTTACCTTGGCACCGAAAAATACTTGGTCAGTGCCATGATGGATGGATGGATCGCTCAGGGTAGCAATTTCCAGCCTTTGAGTCAAAAACCGGATGCGCCGGTCAATCTCACGCAGCCGTTTCTTGCCGTACAAATAATCGCCATTTTCTGATCGGTCGCCATTGCTGGCGGCCCAGTGAACGATATCAACTACCTTGGGTCGCTCAATGTCAATCAGCTGCAGCAACTCACCACGCAAGCGCTCATAACCCTGAGGGGTTATGTAATTCTTTCCACTGACGGGAAGTGGGGAAGCTGGCAAATCTTCATCATCATCAGAGTCAGTCTCTTTGGTGAAAGCTTTGTTCATAGCAGTTTAAGTATTGCGTTTGGCAAGCCAGTTATCACTATAAAAATAATTTCTGAATCACATTGCGTTAAGGTCGTAGCAGCATCAAGTTGCTACGCAGTCAAACTGCTTTTGCACCATAAGCCTGCATCAATTAGGCTGCGCACGCTAACGTGGAATGTATTCTGAAAATCAACAGGTACCAGTACGAGTTTCATATAACCCCCTGCGCCTGCTGCGGTACGGGTGGAAAAATTGGAACTGTAAAAACCCATTCCCGAAAAGCGCTTGACGAACATAGAGCACAAACGAAAAAGCCCTAGAACATTACTGTTCTAGGGCTATCGTCTGGTGCGGCTGGCAGGAATTGAACCCACGACCCCTTGGTTCGTAGCCAAGTACTCTATCCAACTGAGCTACAGCCGCCAAGCTTCAAATTATAGCGTAAATATCAAGCATCAATTCCGACATCAAAAGAACAAATAAAAATCTACACACCAGCGATAGAAAAATGACTGTCCAAATTGCGACGACCGGATAAACATACCTGCTCAGTGGCAAGATTCAAGTCGCTTCAACAGTTTTTGGGTTCAATAAATACAGACTTGCAACCTCTGTTCGGCTAAATTTGAACTCATCAAGGAACTGCATACAGCTTCCCGCTACACCGCAAACGAAACACAGCGCATCAAGGACTCGCTCACGCCATGCCTGATGCCATAACGAATCAGCTCTTGGCTATTGACCTTAATCAATGCCTGCATACGCCGACACAGTTAGGCTGGGTGCTCTAACATCTAATTGGAGAAATCATCATGTACCAGCGAATCCTTGTGGCGACCGACGGCTCCGATCTTTCAAAGACCGCCGTGCGCAGCGCCATTGAGCTGGCAGCGGCCGTGGGCGCGGAACTGGTGGCGCTTTACGTCGTTCCGCGTTATCCGGTGAGCTACTTTGAAGGCGGCATCACCATTTCGGTTGAGGATATCGCCAGAACCGAAAAGCAGTGGAGCGACAAAGGTCAGGCCGTGGTTGACGAGGTACAGAAAGAAGCCGAAGCGCTGGGCATCAAGGCCAGGGGAGTGGTTGCCCAGTCTGATTTGGTGGCTGAATCCATCATGTCTGCTGCGACAAAACACAATTGCGATCTTGTCGTCATGGCATCTCATGGCCGAAAAGGCATCAAACGCGTGCTGCTCGGAAGCGAAACCCAGCATGTACTGACACATAGCACGGTGCCTGTTCTGGTTCTGCGCTAGAGTGCATTGATCTTGGAGAAAAAACGGCAATTTAAGCATCAAACAGGCATCTTGTGCATGCTGCAACTGCACATTTAGCTATTGATTAAGTAGCAAAAAATGCCGGCTCTTTTCTTCATCGTAACTACGACTCAAGCCAATTTCATTCTGATAAACCGTCACGCTCAAAATTAAGACAATCTGTCTTCAGACCAATACCTGCACATCCCAGGCGTTTGAATTGAGCTTAATGATTCGCTGATTGCAAAACGAAAAAGGGCGCCCTAAAGGCGCCCCTTTTAACGGGATGCTTGCAACGCCAAGCGGTTTAGACGGGCAGCGGATTGCGCAGGCGAATATGCAGCTCGCGCAACTGCTTTTCATCCACCAGGCTCGGTGCATGCGTCAGCAGGCACTGCGCGCGCTGGGTTTTTGGGAAAGCGATCACGTCGCGAATCGATTCGGCACCGGTCATCATGGTGACGAGCCGGTCCAGGCCAAAAGCCAGACCACCGTGCGGCGGCGCGCCATATTGCAGGGCATCCAGCAGGAAGCCAAACTTCACCTGCGCTTCTTCCGGGCCAATATTCAGCGCATCGAATACTTTGCTCTGCACGTCGGCACGGTGAATACGGACCGAACCCCCGCCAAGTTCCCAGCCATTGAGCACCATGTCATAAGCTTTGGAGATGCAGCGACCCGGATCGGTGTCCATCCAGTCTTCATGGCCGTCTTTCGGGGCGGTGAATGGGTGATGCACCGCGCTCCAGCGCTTGCCCTCGTCGTCGTATTCAAACATCGGGAAATCAACCACCCAGAGCGGTTTCCAGCCCGCAGTGAACAAGCCGGTTTTTTTGCCAAAGGCACTGAGGCCAACTTTCAGCCGTAGGGCGCCAATGCTGTCGTTGACCACCTTGGACTTGTCGGCGCCAAAGAACAGGATGTCGCCGTTTTGCGCGCCCGTGCGCTTGAGGATTTCAGCCACCGCTGCATCGTGAATGTTCTTGACAATCGGGCTTTGCAAGCCTTCACGGCCTTTGCTGGCATCGTTCACCTTGATCCAGGCCAGCCCCTTGGCGCCGTAGATCTTGACGAACTCGGTGTAGGCGTCGATCTCGCTGCGGCTGATTTCAGCGCCACCCGGCACGCGCAGTGCCACGACACGCCCACCCGGTGTGGTGGCGGGTGCGCTGAAGACCTTGAAGTCCACATCACCCATAACATCGGTGAGTTCGGTAAATTCCAGGTCGACGCGCAAATCGGGCTTGTCAGAGCCGTACCGGTGCATTGCTTCGGAATATGCCATCACCGGGAACTCGCCCAAATCGGTGTTCAGCACCGTCTTGAAAATGTTGCTGATCATGCCCTGGAACATGTCGCGAATTTCCTGCTCGCCCATGAAGGACGTTTCGATATCAATCTGGGTAAATTCAGGCTGACGGTCGGCACGCAGGTCTTCATCGCGAAAACATTTGGTGATCTGGTAGTAGCGGTCAAAACCCGCCACCATCAGCATCTGCTTGAACAGTTGCGGGCTTTGCGGCAGCGCAAAAAAGTGACCTTCATTGACGCGGCTGGGCACCAGGTAATCGCGCGCGCCTTCTGGCGTGCTCTTGGTCAGCATCGGGGTTTCGATGTCGATGAACCCGTTGGCATCGAGAAACTTGCGCGTTTCCATCGCCACGCGGTAGCGCAGCATCAGGTTGTTCTGCATATAGGGGCGGCGCAAGTCCAGCACCCGGTGCGTCAGGCGTGTGGTTTCCGACAGGTTGTCGTCGTCTAGCTGAAACGGAGGTGTGACGCTGGCGTTGAGCACGATCAGCTCATGACACAGCACCTCGACCTGGCCGCTTTTCAGGCTGGCGTTGACGGTGCCTTCAGGACGCGCGCGAACAACACCCTTGACCTGAACGCAGAACTCGTTGCGGACATTTTCAGCAACGCCGAACATCTCGGCCCGGTCCGGGTCACAAACCACCTGCACATACCCCTCGCGGTCGCGCAGGTCAATGAAAATCACGCCGCCATGGTCGCGCCGGCGATTGACCCAGCCGCACAGGCTGACGGTTTGATCCATCAAGGTTTCGGTGACCAGACCGCAATAGGTGGAACGCATTTGAGCGCCTTGTTTTTCAGCAATAGTCATAAAAAATACTCGAACTTTCAGTGCCGTCAAAGGCAGTTTTTGCCATTTACAAGGGAGGGTTTAGCGGTGACACCGCACGCTTCGCGGGCACGACAACGCCCATGGAAATCACATACGTCAGCGCCTCATCGACGCTCATCTGCAACTCGATGCATTCAGTTTTCTTGAGCATGACGAAGTAGCCGCCGGTTGGATTGGGGGTGGTCGGGATGTACACACTGATGTAGTCGTCCGGCAGGTGGTTCACCACGTCGCCGCCCGGCAGGCCGGTCAGAAAGCCAATCGTCCACACGCCCTCGCGCGGCCACTGCACCAGCAAGGCCTTGCGAAAAGCATTTCCATTCTCGGAAAACAGCGTGTCGGACACCTGCTTCACGCTGGAGTAGATCGACCGGACAATCGGAATGCGGCGCAACAAAGCATTGCCGAGCATCAAGAGCTTCCTGCCCAGGAAGTTGCTGGCAACAGCCCCCATCAGCAACACAATGCCAAGTGTCAGCAGTACACCGAAACCGGGAAGATGAAACCCCAGCAACCTGTCAGGATGCCAGGCAGCCGGAAGAATCAACAGGGTCTGGTCAAGCGTGGAAACAATCCAGTTGAGCACCGCCAAGGTGATAGCCAAAGGCACCAGAACCAGAAGTCCGGCCAGCAACCATCGGCGAATCGAGCTCATCATGAGGATTTTTTAGAGGCTTCGCCGCTGGTACTGTTGCTGCTGGCAGACGGAGCAGAGACGGCCGCAGGTGCTGCGCTGGCCGGTGCCGCACTAGACGCAGAGGTCGATCCGGTGTCGGCGCTGCCTGTTGCAGCCGCTTGTGATTCGGCGGGTTTGGCAGCAGGAGCTGCGTTATTACCACCGCGAAAATCCGTCACATACCAGCCAGAGCCCTTGAGCTGAAAACCCGCTGCGGTGAGTTGCTTTTTGAAGCTGGAAACTCCGCATTGCGGGCATACCGACAAGGGCGTATCCGACATTTTTTGCAGGACATCCTTGGCAAAGCCACAGGATTCGCATTTGTACGCGTAGATTGGCATGGTGCTTAAGCTCGTTTCCGGAGATTTTCCCGCCTGCGAAAGCGAAGCGGTGCAAAGCCTTTAATTATAAGGGTTTGCCTTGTGTTGCCGCGTCAAGGCCAAGGCAGTGCCCCTGAGCGGGCATTCGGCTTTAGAACAGGCGGATACGCAGCACCACCTGCATAAAAATCAGACCCAAGACAAACCCTAGACCGCCATAAATCACACCCTGCAGCAGCTTGTTGGTCTGTTTTTGCGCTGCCAGCAATTCACTGAGGTCACTGCGGCTGACCGACGGGCCGGCTTTGAGGTATTGAGATAGCAAGCGCGGCAGCATGGGCAGCAATTTGGCATACGTTGGCGCTTCGGCCTTGAGTTGGGCCAGTAGTTTTTCGGGGCCCACTTGCTCCAGCATCCACCGCTCAAGAAAAGGCTTGGCGGTGCTCCAAAGGTCCAAATCGGGATCCAGGTCGCGTCCCAAGCCTTCAATATTGAGCAAAGTTTTTTGCAGCAGTACCAGTTGCGGCTGGATTTCCACCTGAAAACGGCGCGAAGTCTGGAACAGCCGCATCAGCACGATGCCCAGCGACAACTCTTTGAGCGGTCGGTCAAACATCGGCTCGCAGCAGGCGCGAATGGCTGACTCCAGCTCATCGACCCGCGTCGCTGGCGGAACCCAGCCGGACTCGATGTGCAGTTCAGCAACGCGCTTGTAGTCGCGCTGGAAAAAAGCACTGAAGTTTTGCGCCAGGTATTCCTTGTCCACCTCGGTCAGCGTGCCGACAATCCCGAAATCGAGCGAAATGTAGCGGCCAAAAGTTTCCGGTGCCAGGCTGACTTGGATATTGCCGGGATGCATGTCGGCATGAAAAAAGCCATCCCGAAATACCTGGGTGAAAAAAATCGTGACACCGTCGCGTGCCAGCTTTTTCATGTCCACGCCCGCGTCGCGCAGACGCTGGGTCTGGCCGATGGGCACGCCCTTCATGCGCTGCATCACCATCACGTCAGGCATGCAATAGTCCCAGTACATCTCGGGAATCAGCACCAGATTGAGGCTTTGCATATTGCGGCGCAGTTGCGCTGCGTTCGATGCTTCGCGCAGCAGATCAAGCTCGTCATGCAGGTATTTATCGAACTCGGCCACCACCTCGCGCGGCTTCAGGCGCTTGCCATCGCTGGAGGCGCGTTCGACCCAGCCGGCCATCATGCGCATCAGCGCCAGATCTTTTTTGAAAGCTGCGACCATATTGGGCCGCAATACTTTCACGGCGACTTCACGGCCGCCGGGCAAGGTGGCAAAGTGCACCTGGGCAATCGACGCGCTGGCCACCGGCGTTTGCTCAAAACTCTCGAAAATGCGGTCCAGCGGCTTGCCAAAAGATTTTTCAATAATCGCTACCGCCACGGCGGACGGAAATGGCGGCACCCGGTCTTGCAGCCGTGCCAGCTCGTCGGCAATGTCGGGCGGCAGCAGGTCGCGGCGCGTGGACAGCACCTGTCCGAACTTGATAAAAATCGGCCCCAGGCGTTCAAGCGCTTGCCGCAGACGCTCGCCGCGTGGGGCCTTCAGGTTGCGTCCGACCGACACAACGCGAGTTAAGAGGCGAATCCACGGCTTTTCAAAGCTGGACAGCACCAACTCATCCAGACCAAAGCGCAGCATTGTCCAGACAATGAAAAAGCCCCTGAAAATCCGGCTCATTCAGCGGCCTTGGGCGGGGTCGTTGGGGTCGGTGCAACGCTGCTTTTAACAGGGTCAGTTGCTTCATCGCCCTGTGCAGAAGCGTCCTGGAGCGGCTGGCTGAAATCAGGGACGCCACCTTTGACGGCTTCGCGCATTGGGGGCGTTGAAGGGGAAGCGACAGGCGCTGTGGGAAACGCGCTGCGTTCGCGTTCACTTTCTTTTGCCGGCTCTGGGGTGAATGCGGTTGCGGCGGAAGGCGCTGACGCCGGAAACGGCCCCTTTGCCAGCAACTGCTTCAGCCCTGCAGCCAAGCGCCGACCGCCATCAGCCAGCGCATGGGCTGGCGCGTCCCCGATCAGGCGGGACAAATCTTCTTCCGCATCCCAGCGCAGGTTTTCTGCCAGCCAGCCTATTTCTGCGGCCAGTTGAACATCGCCCTCGATCTTGACCGGAGGCGCCTTGCCTGCCAGCGCCGACTGCACGACGACCAGCGGCGACTCGGCGGCCACGGAAAGAACCAGATCCGGCTTTGAAAAAGCAGGCGCCCGGTCTACAAGGCCAGCGGACGTAACTATCAAATCAATAGCAAACAAACCCCACCGCAAGTGCACAACACGGCCTTTTTGACGTAAAAGACGATCCTGCGCCTGCTTTTCCTGCAGGAGAACGTGGTTGAGAAACAGTACCAGCCGCTGCTGCCCCTCATCGACCACCCAGGCGGGCGGCTGAAAACGGGTGGCGATGGACTCCAGAAAAGAAAAAGGGGACGTGTTATTCATACGTCCCCGATTTTGCAGGATAAACAGCCTGCCCGGTGATACCCCCTAATTGCTCATGCTTTCATCTGCCAGCCGGGGCCGCAGGCGCAACGCCCCTGACTGGCTTATTGAAGTGCCTGAACACCAGCCACCAGCCAGCCACCGCTGCCGCTGCGCGGCTTGGTCATGTTCCAGACTTCGCGGAACGGGCTGGCGCCGGCTGAGGCGTCTTCCTTGATCATGCCGGAGAACTCCACGCTGGCCATGTACACGTCGCTCATTTCCTCAATGCCCAGCAACTGTGCATCAAGCATCACGACTTCAGTCTTGTTGGCCACGCCGCCGGTATGGGTTTCACGGTCAGCCAGTTGCGTCTTGATCTGCCCCAGCATGTCGTCAGTCATCATGGCGCGCAGATTCTGGATATCGGAGCGGTCCCAGGCGTCTTGCAATGTCACGAAATTGGCCTTGCAGGCCTTGAGGAAGCCGTCGGCATCAAAACCAGCAGGCACGCCCCATGTCTGCGAGCCGGCCAAACCGGAGCCAATCATTGAGCCGCCAGCGCCAGCCGCTGCAGCGTTGCTGTCAAAAGCCGTGGCATTGCGCTCCCAGGGACGCGCTGAAGCGTCGTTGCCCACATTGGCCGAGTTGTAGTTTCGGGGCGTGGTGGCTTCGGAAGCATTGCCGGCGCCCTGAAAGGCAAACGGCGGCTGCGCCCGCGTCGCCCCTCCCGCATTTGCGCCGCCTCCTTTGAGCTTGCGCATGACAAAACCAATCACCACCATGACCACCAGCGCCAGCAAGGCAAACATGATGATCTGGCCAAAAGCACCGCCCAGACCCAGCGACGAAGCCAGCCACGCCAGACCCAGGCCTGCCGCGAGGCCACCCAACATGGCGCCCCACGGTTTTTTCGGTGCGGCGGCCGCAGCAGCCCCTGCGCCGGGTGCAGCGGAAGGATTGGTCGCGTTGTTGGCCGGTGCCTGGCGCTGCGTCACGTTGGACGACTGCTTGCCAAATGAACCGCCGCCGCCCATGCGCTTGGCGTCCGCTGCTGTTCCTGACAACGTCAGGGTTACCGCAAACACGGTCGAAAGAATCACCTGCCAAATTTTCATATCGTCTCCTTAATCACTGGTGTCAATAACTGCCTCGTGGTCACGAGCGTGAAGCCACGAACTACCCTGTCAACACTTGATTCCAACATGCAACGCCACCACCCCGCCGGACATGTTGTGGTAATCCACATGGCCAAAGCCGGTATTTTTCATAAGGGTTTTCAGCTCGTCCTGGCTCGGATGCATGCGGATCGACTCGGCCAGATACTGGTAACTGGCATCGTCATTGGCCACCAGCTTGCCGATTTTTGGCAACACCTTGAACGAATACCAGTCATAAAGCTTTTCCAGCGGTTTGGCGACCTTGGAAAACTCCAGCACCAGCAGCTTGCCGCCGGGCTTGAGCACCCGGTTCATTTCCCGCAAGGCATTGTCTTTGTGCGTCATGTTGCGCAGGCCGAACGCCACGGTCACCACATCAAAATGCGCATCGCCAAAAGGCAGGTGCTCTGCGTCGCACACCAGCGTCGGCAAGTTCACGCCAGCGTCAATCAGCCGGTTGCGCCCTTCCCTGAGCATGGCTTCGTTGATGTCGGTATGCACCACGCGCCCGGTCGCGCCGACCTTGGGCGCAAAAGCCATTGCCAGGTCGCCTGTGCCGCCGGCAATGTCGAGCACTTGCTGGCCTTCCTTGACGTTGGCGACCATCACGGTGTAGGCCTTCCAGGCGCGGTGCAGGCCCATCGACATCAGGTCGTTCATCACGTCGTATTTGGGCGCGACCGAGTCAAACACACTGCGCACGCGGCGCGCTTTGTCCTGCTCATCGACCGATTCAAAACCAAAATGGGTAGTAGTCATAAAGTGAGTGCCAGGCGGCAAAGCGCCAATTAATAGCAACCCCCTGCGCAGATTCAGGGGGTTACCGGGTTATTGATTCTGAAAATGGGCAGCAGCCAAGGCGGCGCGCCCCTGTCAATGGCTGCTGCAGCCATGCCCGCCGGCGACCACCATCGGCGCATCGCGCTCAACCCCTGCCGCTTGCAGCCTGCGCTGGTAGTCGTCCCACAGACGGCTTTCGTCAGCGCCCAGCTGGTAGAGATAGTCCCAGGTAAAGAGGCCACTTTCATGGCCGTCTGAAAACACCGGCTTGACGGCGTAATTGCCAATCGGCTCCAGCGCAACGACGCCGACTTCACGCTTGCCGGTTTGCAGGATTTCCTGACCGGGGCCGTGGCCCTGCACTTCGGCCGAGGGCGAATAGATGCGCATCAACTCAAACGGAATCCTGAATTGCGCACCGTCTGAAAATGCAATTTCGAGAATGCGCGACTGGCTGTGAACCGTCAGCGCCGTGGGGGTCGGTGACCCGGCTTGAAGACCTGCCATGAGGATGTCTCGCTTTCTTGAAAATGGAGGGGAGGCGCCTCAAAGCGCCATGGCTTCGGCCATCAGCCGGTTGATGTCATGGCTACGCGAGGCAATGGCCGCTGTCTTTTCTTCATCGACCGGACGCTGCGCCGCGCCCCAGATCGGCGCCGGAAAGTGGCTGTCCCAATCAAAACGGGCAATGACATGCCAGTGCAGATGCGGCACCAGATTGCCCAGCGCGGCCAAATTGATCTTGGTCGGCTGCAGTTCGCTGCGCAGCACCTGCTCGACCTTGGCCACTGCATGCATGCAAACCTGCCGCTCAGTGGGCGACAAGTCGGAAAATTCGGCCACATGGCGGTTCCAGATCACGCGGTAAAACGCCGGAAAGCCAGCCTCGCTGGCCTGAATAATGCGCAAGTCGTGGTTGCGAAACACCAGCAAGCCGCCATCACCTTCGCACAGAGGACACGCCGAATTCGTCATACCAGCACCCGTTCAATGCCGCCATTGTTGGCGACGGCCACATAGTCGGGCAGCCAGTTTTTGCCCAGTATCTGGTTGGCCATTTCGACCACGATGTAGTCGGCTTCAAGCAGGCCGTTTTGCAGGTCGTCGCCGTAGCGCTTCAGCCCCTGCAGGCAACTCGGGCAGCTGGTCAAAATCTTGACATTGCCGGTCGCAGCGACGGCCCCCGACGCGCGCAGTTCGGCTTCGCCCTTGCGGATTTCTTCTTCCTTGCGAAAGCGCACCTGCGTCGAGATGTCGGGCCGGGTCACGCCCAGCGTGCCGGATTCGCCGCAGCAACGCTCGCTTTTGAGCACGTTGTCGCCAATCAGCGCCTTGACCGTCTTCATCGAGTCGCCCAGCTTCATCGGGTTGTGGCACGGCTCGTGATAGAGAAAGCCCGGCTGGTTGGCCGGCAAGGTGATGCCTTTTTCCAGCAGGTATTCG
Organism: Polaromonas sp. CG_9.5; assembly: GCF_035984465.1. Taxonomy (NCBI): domain Bacteria; kingdom Pseudomonadati; phylum Pseudomonadota; class Betaproteobacteria; order Burkholderiales; family Comamonadaceae; genus Polaromonas; species Polaromonas sp. CG_9.5. Next base: position 28,385 of record NZ_JAXCHR010000024.1, on the reverse strand, counting down.
TGGATGTCGATGATCCGGCTGCCGGGGAAAATCTTGTCGAACTGGTAGCCCTGCAACTGGTCGTAGCAGGTGCCGCAGCTGACCACCACCGTCTTGATGTCGAGGTAGTTCAGCGTGGTGGCGACCCGGTGGAACAGCACCCGGTTGTCGGTGATCATCTTGTCGGCCTTGTCAAAGTCGCCGCTGCCGCGCTGCGGGTAGCCGCAGCACAAATAGCCCGGCGGCAACACCGTCTGCACACCGGCATGCCAGAGCATCGCCTGCGTCGCCAAGCCGACCTGGCTGAACAAACGCTCCGAGCCGCAGCCCGGAAAGTAAAACACCGCCTCGGTTTCGGCCGTGGTGGCTTTCGGGTTGCGAATGATCGGGACGTAATCCTTGTCCTCAATATCCAGCAACGCCCGCGCGGTTTTCTTCGGCAGGCCACCCGGCATCTTCTTGTTGATGAAATGGATGATCTGTTCCTTGACCGGCGCCTTGCCGACGGTGGCGGGCGGCAGCGCGGTTTGCTTTTTGGCCAGCACCCCGAGCACGTCATTGGCCAGGCGCTGGGCCTTGAAGCCGACATCAACCATCGCCGTGCGCATCACCTTGATGGTCTGCGGACTGGTGGCGTTCAAGAAGAACATCGCCGCCGCATTGCCCGGCCGGAACGATTTCTGGCCCATCTTGCGCAGCAGGTTGCGCATGTTCATCGACACCTCGCCGAAGTCGATGTCCACCGGGCACGGATTCAGGCATTTGTGGCAGACCGTGCAGTGGTCGGCCACGTCCTCGAACTCTTCCCAGTGCTTGAGGCTGATGCCGCGCCGGGTCTGCTCTTCGTACAAAAAGGCCTCGACCAGCAGCGACGTGGCCAGAATCTTGTTGCGCGGGCTGTAGAGCAGGTTGGCGCGCGGCACGTGCGTGGCGCACACTGGCTTGCACTTGCCGCAGCGCAGGCAGTCCTTCACGCTGTCGGCAATCGCGCCGATGTCGCTTTGCTGCATGATCAGCGACTCGTGGCCCATCAACCCGAAGCTGGGTGTGTAGGCATTGGTCAAATCGGCCGCTAGCGCATGCTGTCCGGTCGCGAGCAGCTCTGAATTTCGTAGCAGCTTGCCTTTGTTGAAACGCCCTTCCGGATCGATTCTGGCCTTGTACTCGGTAAAAGGCCGCAGTTCCTCGTCGGTCAGGAATTCGAGCTTGGTGATGCCGATCCCGTGTTCGCCCGAAATCACGCCGTCGAGCGAGCGGGCCAGCACCATGATGCGCGCCACCGCTTCGTGCGCGGTTTGCAGCATTTCGTAGTCATCGCTGTTGACCGGCAGGTTGGTGTGTACATTGCCGTCGCCCGCGTGCATGTGCAGCGCCGCCCAGACGCGACCCTTGAGCACGCGCTTGTGAATCGCGCTGCATTCCTCAAGAATCGGCTTGAACGCGCCGCCGCTGAAAATTGCCTGCAACGGCGCGCGAATCTGGGTTTTCCAGCTGGCGCGCAGCGTGTGGTCTTGCAGTTCCGGGAAATGCACCGCCACGCCCTGCAACCAGCCGGCCCACAGACTGCGCACCTCAGCCACCAGCGCCAGCGCCTGAGCAACCCGGTCTTCCAGAAGTTCAGCCGAAGGAATCTCGTTGGCGTCTTCTACCTTGCCCAAGGGCAGATTGCCCTTGCGGAAAAACGCATCCAGCGCGTCGCACAGCTTGATCTTGTTGCGCAAACTCAACTCGATGTTGATTTGCTCGATGCCGTCGGTGTATTCGGCCATGCGCGGCAGTGGAATCACCACGTCTTCATTGATCTTGAAGGCGTTGGTGTGGCGCGATATAGCCGCTGTTTTCTTGCGGTCCAGCCAGAACTTCTTGCGCGCCTCAGGGCTGATGGCAACAAAGCCTTCGCCGCTGCGCGAATTGGCGATGCGCACGACTTCACTGGTGGCGCGTGCCACCACGTCGGCATCATCCCCGGCAATGTCGCCGATCAGTACCATTTTCGGCACGCCAGTAACGCCGCCCTTGCCGTTGCCGCCGCGCTTGGACTTGGTGGCATAACCGACGGCGCGCAGGTAGCGGTCGTCCAGATGCTCTAACCCGGCCAAAATCGCGCCGCCGCGCTTTTGCTCGGCGAACATGAAATCCTTGATCTCCACGATGCTCGGCACGGCGTCCTTGGCATTGCCAAAAAACTCCATACACACTGTGCGCGTGTGAACCGGCATGCGGTGCACAATCCAGCGCGCGCTGGTGATCAGGCCATCGCAGCCTTCTTTCTGGATGCCCGGCAGGCCGCTCAGGAACTTGTCGGTCACGTCCTTGCCCAGGCCTTGCTTGCGGAACGTCTTGCCGGGAATGTCGAGCCGCTCGGTGCGAATCGGCGTCTTGCCGTCAGCCTCGAAGTAATTCAAATCGAAACTCGCCATCTCGGCGTCGTGAATTTTCCCCAGGTTGTGGCCCACGCGGGTCACTTCGAGCCACTCGGCGTCAGGCGTCACCATGCGCCACGAGGCCAGGTTGTCCAGCGCCGTGCCCCACAGCACGGCCTTCTTGCCGCCGGCATTCATGGCAATGTTGCCGCCAATGCACGAGGCTTCAGCCGATGTCGGGTCAACCGCAAATACAAAGCCGCCGCGCTCGGCCGCATCGGCCACGCGCTGCGTCACCACGCCGGCTTCGGTCCAGACGGTGGCCACCGGCTGATTCAGGCCGGGCAGCGAGACCATCTCGACTTCCGTCATGGCTTCGAGCTTTTCGGTGTTGATGACCGCCGATTTCCAGGTCAGCGGAATCGCGCCGCCGGTGTAGCCCGTGCCGCCGCCGCGCGGCACGATCGTCAGCCCCAGCTCGATGCAGGCCTTGACCAGCCCGGCCATTTCGACTTCGGTATCGGGCGTCAGCACCACGAACGGGTATTCGACACGCCAGTCGGTCGCGTCGGTCACATGCGAGACACGCGACAGGCCATCGAACTTGATGTTGTCTTTCAGCGTGATCTTGCGCAGCTTGCGCTCGGTCTGCTGGCGCAGGCTGGCGACTTCCTCGAACGAGGCCGAAAACCGGCCAATGGCCGCCTGTGCGCCTTGCAGCAATTCACCCACGATGGCATCGCGCTCGCTGTCGGCTTGCGGCGTGCGGCGTTTCTCGATTTCTGACAACCGGTGCTGCAGGGCTTCGACCAGCAGCTTGCGGCGCTTGGGGTTGTCGAGCAGGTCGTCTTGCAGGTACGGGTTGCGCTGCACCACCCAGATGTCGCCCAGCACTTCGTACAGCATGCGCGCCGAGCGGCCGGTGTGGCGTTCGCCGCGCAGCAGGTTGAGCAAGTCCCAGGCCCGGCTGCCGAGCAGACGAATCACCACTTCCCGGTCAGAAAACGAGGTGTAGTTGTAGGGAATCTCGCGGATGCGTGCTTCTGTGTGTTTTGCGTTGTCGGCAAAAACGTTCAATTCTTGGAGGGTAGTAGGTGCGTTCATCGTGAAATTTCAGCGGCTTCGGACCCACGTCCAGCACTGTAGCCCGATATTATCGCAGCGCCTCCTTTAGAGGCGCGCGGCCAGAATGACCCCATGAAACCCCCGCTTGCCTTGCGCGCAACGTGCCGTTTAAATGGCGCTGCCGCCCACAGTTTTTACACGGCCATTTTTTAACACTGCGAAGCAGCGCCCCGTTTTCAGGAGATTGCATGACAAGCCGCCCCTCCACATTGACATTTGCAACACCCGATTTTGACCCCGCCACTGGCAACCGCCGTTAACTCAAATGCCTGCCCACACCGCCCAATGGCCTTACCCGTTCTGGATTGCCCACCGGGGCGCCGGCAAGCTGGCGCCTGAAAACACACTTGCCGCGTTCCGCCTGGGCGCGCAGCACGGCTACCGGATGTTTGAATGCGATGCCAAGCTCAGCGCCGACGGCGTGCCTTTCCTGATGCACGACGCCACGCTCGCTCGCACGACCAACGCGGTTGAAAAGCTGGCAAACGACGCTACTGCAACGGGTGCCGACCACACCTGGGCCGAATTGTCGCAACTCGACGCTGGCAGCTGGCATTCGCGTACCTTTGCCGGCGAGCCGCTGCCGACGCTGGAAAACGCCGCCCGGTTTTGCCGCGCCAATGACTATGCACTGAACATCGAGATCAAGCCGACGCCCGGAACCGAACGCCGCACCGGCGAGGTAGTGGCCGCCCACGCCCTGCGCCTGTGGCAAGGGGCCAGCGTTGCGCCGCTGCTGACGTCTTTTTCGCGCGATGCGCTGCAGGGCGCACGCGAAACCGCGCCCGGTTTGCCGCGCGCCTTGCTGCTGGACACCTTGCCTGAGGACTGGCTGCAAGCCGCCCGCGGGCTGGGTTGCGTTGCCGTGGTCTGCAACCATAGCTTGTGGAGCAGTGTGCATGTTGAAAAAGTCCATGATGCCGGCTTGCGCGCCTTGAGCTACACCGTGAACGACGCGCCCGCCGCGCAGCGACTGATGGCGCTGGGCACCGACGGCATCATCACCGACCGCGTGGATCTGTTCAGCCCGGCTGAACGCGTGAACCGCTGACAGCGCCGCCAGTTGCCTGCGCTTTTCTTGATTTAGATCAAGAAACCGGCACAGGCAATTTTCCGGGCGTCGCTGCGTCAGCGCTTCCAGCCGCCCAGCAGCACCCATTGGCTGCTGGCCATTGCCAGCACCAGCAGCACATACGTCAGCAGCTTGCCATCGCGCCCCAGCAGCACCAGCCCGGCCGTCAGAACGCCCAAACCTACTACAAAATTAATAGCTGCCTGCGCCCACCAGGCTTGCGCAAACGACTGTTTTGACCTGAAATAACCAAAAAACAGACGCGGCAATACCACTAACAGCAAAGCCAGCAACGCGGCGGGGGCGACAAAGTTAAGCAGGTGGTCGGCAAGCAGGTAAGCAGTCATGTCAGCCCGTTATTTCAAAGAAAAGCGCGCCCTGTGAAGGCCGAAAAGGAGATTGTGGCCGTGCATCGTTTGCAGCCTCCTAAAATTTTATAATCAGCGCATGTCAGTCTGGGCCTTGGGGCTAAACCATCACACCGCACCGCTGGATTTGCGTGGGCGCTTCGCATTTGCCCTCGATCAGATCGAGCCGACCTTGCGCGGCCTGCGCGCGGCGATTCCGCGCCAGCCCGAGGCGACGCTGCTGTCGACCTGCAACCGCACCGAAATTTACTGCGCTGGCGACAGCAATGACCTGGACAACACGCTGGAATGGCTGGCGCATAACGGCGGCGTCTCGTTGTCCGTGCTGCGCGCCCATGCTTACACGCTGCAAGACGACCAGGCCGCGCGCCATGCCTTTCGGGTGGCCAGCGGGCTTGACTCCATGGTGCTGGGCGAGCCGCAAATTCTGGGCCAGATGAAAGACGCCGTGCGCGCCGCCGAAGACGCCGGTGCGATGGGCACCACGCTGCACCAGTTGTTCCAGCGCTCGTTTGCCGTCGCCAAGGAAGTGCGCACCAGCACCGAAATCGGCGCGCACAGCATCAGCATGGCCGCCGCCGCCGTGCGGCTGGCCGGCCAGTTGTTTGAAGACCTGAGCGACATCAAGGTGCTGTTTGTCGGCGCTGGCGAAATGATTGATTTGGCGGCCACCCACTTTGCCGCCAAAAACCCGAAAGCGATGGCGATTGCCAACCGCACGCTGGAGCGCGGCGAAAAGCTCGCCAGCCGCTTTGGCGCCGAAGTCATGCGCCTGAGCGACCTGCCCAGCCGCCTGCACGAATTTGACGCCGTCATCAGCTGCACCGCCAGCACCCTGCCCATCATTGGCCTGGGCGCGGTCGAGCGGGCCGTGAAACTGCGCAAGCACCGGCCCATGTTCATGGTCGATCTGGCCGTGCCGCGCGACATCGAAGTCGAAGTCAAGGCGCTGCCCGATATTTACCTCTACACCGTCGATGACCTGGCGCATGTGGTGCAAACCGGCAAGGACAGCCGGCAAGCCGCCGTAGCCGACGCCGAAGTCATCATCAACTCCGGCGTGCAAAACTTCATGCACTGGCTGGAGCAGCGCGGCACCGTGCCGTTGATCCAGCAGCTCAATGCACAAGCCGACATCTGGCGCGCCACAGAAATCATGCGCGCCAAAAAATTGCTGGCCCGGGGCGAGTCGATTGACGCCGTGCTCGAAGCCATGAGCCGTGGTCTGACCCAGAAAATGATGCACGGCACGCTGGCCGAACTGCATGCCGGCGACGCCAGCAGTCGCGAAGCCACGGCGCATACCGTGTCCAAGCTGTTTTTGCGCGGCCAGTCGCCCAGAGCCGCGGCAGAGCGCAAAGAGCGTTAGCGCCGGCCTTCGCCGCTCATGCAGCCGGTTGGTTGCGCCCTACTCCTGGCGATTTTGCTGGCAGCTTCTCCTGATTTTTCTTTTCACTGCATGAAACCCTTTCTTCGCCAGACCCTCGACCGCCAGTTGCTGCGCCTGCACGAACTTGACGCTTTGCTGTCCGCCAGCGATGTGGTCAGCGACCTGAACCGCTTTCGCACCCTGACCCGCGAACATGCCGAGGCCAGCGTCGTGGCCGAGCAGTACAACCGCCTCACGCGCCGAGAAGCCGACCTGGACAGCGCCGAAAGCATGCTGGCTGAAGCCAAAAACGACCCCGACATGGCAGCGATGGCCGAGGAAGAAATCGACGCCGCGAAAGCCGACATTGCGCAAATCGACGAAGCGCTGCAGCTGATGCTGATTCCAAAAGACCCGGACGACAAGCGCGCGGCGTTTGTCGAAATCCGCGCCGGCGCTGGCGGCGATGAGTCGGCGCTGTTCGCAGCTGACCTGTTTCGCCTGTACACCCGCTTTGCCGAGCGCAAGCGCTGGCAGGTCGAAATCATCAGCGAGTCGCCGAGCGAGTTGGGTGGCTACAAGGAAGTGGTGCTGCGCATCGACGGCCCGCCGGACATTCTGGGCGTGGGCGTGTACGGCAAACTGCGCTTTGAGTCGGGCGGCCACCGTGTGCAGCGCGTGCCGGCGACTGAAACGCAAGGCCGCATCCACACCAGCGCCTGCACCGTGGCCGTGCTGGCCGAGCCGGACGAAACCGTCGCCATCCAGATCAACCCGGCTGATTTGCGCATCGACACCTACCGCGCCAGCGGCGCCGGTGGCCAGCACATCAACAAGACCGATTCAGCGGTGCGCATCACGCACATTCCGACCGGCATCGTCGCCGAATGCCAGGAAGGCCGCAGCCAGCACGGCAACAAAGCCCAGGCGATGAAGGTGCTGACCGCGCGCATCCACGAGAAAGACCGATCGGCGCAGGCCGCCAAAGATGCCGCCGAGCGCAAGGGCCTGATTGGCAGCGGCGACCGCAGCGACCGCATCCGCACCTACAACTTCCCGCAAGGCCGGCTGACCGACCACCGCATCAACCTGACGCTGTACAAGCTGCTCACCATCATGGAGGGCGACCTGGACGATGTGGTGACAGCGCTGCAGGTGGCGCGCGGTGCAGAGCAATTGAACGAGCTGGAAACGGCCAACAACGGCGGCTGAACCCCCGAAAAATCCGTTTTTTATATCAAATAGCCTTCTTGTGCAATAGCCACGGGCGCAAGCAGCTATTTTTTTAATAGCAAAATCAGATTAAAACCGTGAATCAACCGACTTGCACACAAGCCTTGGCGGCTGCCCAGACGCTCGGGCTGGAACGGCTCGATGCTCAGTTGCTGCTGCTGCACGCGCTGGGCAAACCCGCCAGCGCGCGCGCCTGGCTGCTGGCGCACGACACCGATGAATTGACGCTTGAAGTCGCCCAAGCGTTTCGTGCGCTGTGCATACGCCGGGCCAGCGGCGAACCGCTGGCTTATATCGTCGGCAGCAAGGAGTTTTTCGGGCTGGCGCTGCAGGTCGATGGACGCGTGCTGGTGCCACGGCCTGACACTGAAACGCTGGTGGACTGGTCACTCGAACGGCTGCAACTGTCCGGCTTGCTGCAGGTGCTGGATCTGGGCACGGGCAGCGGCGCGATTGCGCTGGCCATCGCCCACAGCCTGCAGGCAGCGGGCCGCCCGGCGCAGATCACAGCCGTGGATAGCAGCACGGATGCGCTTGATGTGGCCCGTGACAATGCCGCGCGGCTGGGGCTGACGGTTGACTTCATTGAAAGCGGCTGGCTGAAGCAGGTGACGGGCCGTTTTGATCTTATTGCCAGTAATCCGCCCTACATCGCCAGCGCTGATCCGCATCTGGCGGCCTTGGCGCATGAGCCGCTGCAGGCGCTGACCGCCGGGGCCGACGGGCTGGACGACATCCGGCAAATCATTAAAGAGGCCCCCAGCCATTTGCTGCTAGGCGGCTGGCTGCTGCTGGAGCATGGTTACGACCAGGCGGACCGGGTGCGAAATTTGCTGACGCAGCGCGGCTTTTCGCAGGTTCAAAGCCGGCTGGACCTGGCGGGAATCGAGCGTTGCTCGGGCGGCCAGTGGCACCCATGACGGACTATCCCTGCCAGGCGCGGGGCCTGGAGCAGACAGCGATAATCAGGACTTGAATTCTTGTATTCAGATTCCATGTTTTTAACGTCCCGGCGCCATCGCCGGTTAATGAGTTTCACGGCCCCTTATGGCCGCTTTACCTGAAGGATTTCAACATGAGCACCATCGACCCGACCCAAGAGCGCATTGCGCAAATCGTCAAATCCAGCGACGTGGTTCTTTTCATGAAGGGCACGGCCCAGTTCCCGATGTGCGGTTTTTCCGGCCGCGCCATTCAGGTGCTCAAAGCCTGCGGCGTGAACAAGCCCGCCACCGTCAACGTGCTGGAAGACGAAGGCATTCGCAACGGCATCAAGGAATACAGCAACTGGCCCACCATTCCCCAGTTGTATGTCAAGGGCGAATTTGTCGGCGGCTCTGACATCATGATGGAGATGTACCAAAACGGCGAACTCCAGGAAATGCTGGGCGCGCCACAAGCCTGAATCTGAAACGCCCTTGACGGGCGTTTTTTAATTCAGCGGCTGCGTCAGCTGAACTCAGTTTGTATAGCCTGCGCAGGCGCCGGCGTTAACCCGGCCCTTGCATTCGCGCATCAGGCGACTGCTTCGCTCTTTGGTGGTTTCTGCCGAGCCTGGCAGAAACTTGATTTGACCGCTGGTACTGCTCTTTTTGCGGGTCTTCGTTGCCTTCGGCTTGCCGTCCGCGTCCACGGAAGCCGCCTGGGAATGCGCACAGAACCCCAGCGCTAGCGCCATCAACAGCCACGCGCCTGTACGTTTGATCACGTCATTTTTCATTTTTATTCCCTGTATCTGCATGCGCAGGCTTGTCGCTGAGCGTGCGTGTCTGGTGAGGTGAACGGATTGACTGTCACTGCAGCTTGGGGTCGCCATAGAGCGCGTCATCGGGCGGCGCCTCTGCAGGCAAGCGGAAATCTTCGCTGGCCCATGCGCCCAAGTCATTGTTTTTACAGCGTTCACTGCAAAAAGGACGAAAAGGATTGCGCTGGGAATAAATACTGGGGCCGCCGCAAGCGGGGCACACCACTTGTCGCTCTGGCAACGGGTCTTTTTTCATGGTTTGAAGAAGATAAATAACGCTGGAAAACGCCAAGTTTGTGGCTTGGCAAAGCTCAGCTGCAAAGCGTCAATTCAAATACCGTGTCGTCTGTACTGGTATGAAGGCGTCCATCGCTTTCCTGGCGCATGAAGCGGGCCGATACCATCATGCGGTTGCAGCTTATTTCGGGAATCAGCCCCAGCGCAGAGTCGAGCCGAAGCCGCAGCAACTGAAAAGTTCGCCCTTGGGGCAGCATTTGCTGGTATTGCCCGGCCGGGGCGGCGAATTTTTGTGGCGATCCGGAGTCGCGAACCATGCCCAGAAGCAAACGCAAAGACTCTGCAAGTGGCACCAGCGGTGACACCCAGCGCTGCAGGTCTTGCTGGCGTGTAGTAGCTGAAAGATATTGCCACGCATGGTAAGCCGGCAAGTCGAACTCGCAGGTGCCGCCCGGAATCGCTATGCGGCTGCGAATGCTCATCAGCCAGTCATTTTCAGTCAGGGAGTGACCGACCTTGCCTGAAAGCGCATTGAGGCTCGCAAAACAACTATCGAGCTGTGCGGTGATGTCGTCCAGCACCTTTTCGGAAATGGCCGGGTTGCCTCGGTAGCCATTGAGCACATGTTTTTGCTTTTCAATGTCCTTGAGCATGTCGGTTTTCAGATCTGCCCGCGCCCCCACATCCATGATTTCGAAAATGGTGGCCAGGGCATGGTGGTGGTCTATCGGGCTTTCTCGATCTACCAGTTCTGACAGACGCAAAAACAGGTTCTCGAGACGCAGATAGGTACGCATGCGTTCGTTAAAAGGGTACTCGTAGAGGATCACGGAGCTGGTTTTCCTGGCTTTAGGGATGGTTTTTGTTCATCATAGCCCGAAGCGCGGGGCCAACTGACACACCAGTCGGGCCAGCGCTTGCAGCGACAAGCCTTCGTTGCAAATGCAAACATCAGCGGCCGCCAGTCGTTGCGCCCGGCTGGCTTGTGCCGCGATAATTTTTTCGACGCTCTCGCGCGTCAAGGCATTTCTGGCCATGACACGCGCAATTTGCGTGTTCTCAGTGCAGTCCACCACCAGCACACGGTCGAGCTGCTGCCGCCATCGCCCTGACTCCACCAGCAGGGGAATGTCAAACACGATGCAGGCGCGGCCTGCATCCGCCGCCGCGCTGGATTGGCGCAGGGATTCCTGGCTGACCAGAGGATGAATAATGGCTTCGAGCTGCTTTTTAATGGCAGGGTCATTGAAGGCAAGCTGGCGCATCCGGTCGCGATCCATAGCGCCTTCTGCCGTGATGATATGCGGCCCGAACTGGCTTGCCAGCGCACTGATGGCAGCCCCGCCGGGAGCCGTCAGCTGCCGGGAAATCGCATCCGCATCAATCAAGGCAGCGCCGCAATCCACCAAAACGCGCGCTACCGTGCTTTTTCCGCTTCCTATGCCGCCTGTCAAGCCGATACGCTGAAGGGGTGGGTGCATCTGTTTAAAGACCAACGAACTGAAGAATCGATTGCGGCCCGAACACCATGGCGGTAAAACCGGCACCGGCCAGGAAAGGGCCAAACGGCACATAGCCGCCCTCACGCAGCCCGCTGGAGAACTTCATCACCAGGCCAATCACCGCACCGATAACCGAAGCCATCAGGATGATCGGTATCAGGGCTGGCCAGCCAAACCAGGCACCTAGTGCGGCAAAAAGCTTGAAGTCGCCGTAGCCCATGCCTTCCTTGCCGGTTGCCAGCTTGAACGCCCAGTACACCCCCCACAGCGAAAGATACCCGCCAACGGCACCCCACAAGGCCGTCGACAAATCGACAGCCGGATTCCATTGCAGTGTCGCCGCAATCAAGCCCCCCCACAGCAATGGCAAAGTGATGTCATCAGGCAAAAAGGTGGTGTCCCAGTCAATCATCGCCAGCGCCAGGAGCGCAGCAGAAAATCCGCACCAGACCAGCGCTGTCGGCGTCCAGCCCCAGCGCCAGGCACAAAAGAAAAACAGCCCGCCCGTCACCAGTTCCACCAACGGATATCGCACGCCATAAGGTGCGGCGCAGGCCGAACATTTGCCCCGGAGAAAAAGATAACTCACGACAGGAATGTTTTCATACCACTGGATCTGGTGACCGCAACTGGAGCAACGCGAACGCGGCGTCAGCAGATTGAACTTCTCGGTCGGCGTCGTTGGGGTACCGGTGAGTTCGGCGCATTCCTCGGCCCACTGGCGCTCCATCATTTTGGGCACGCGGTAAATAACGACGTTCAGAAAGCTGCCAATCAGCAAGCCCAGAATACCGGCCAGCACAGCCACCAGGTCGGGTAAAAGTGCCAAATCCATCAGACGACTTGACCCAGCTTGAAAATAGGCAAGTACATCGACACCACAATGCCGCCAATCAGCGTGCCCAGAAACACAATAATGATCGGCTCCATCAGGCTGGACAGGCCCGCCACCATTTCATCGACTTCGGCTTCATAAAAATCAGCCGCTTTGCCCAGCATGTGATCGACCGAGCCTGATTCCTCGCCAATGGCGCACATCTGCAGCACCATGGTGGGGAACAAGTTGGCATTGCCCATCGCGGCTGTCAGGCTGGTGCCGGACGAGACTTCCTGCTGGATTTTTTCAGTCGCATCGGCATACAAGGAATTACCCGACGCGCCGCCCACCGAGTCAAGCGCTTCCACCAGCGGCACACCGGCGGCAAACATGGTGGACAAGGTGCGCGTCCAGCGGGCAATGACAGATTTTTCAATCAAGGTGCCAAACACAGGCATTTTCAGCAACAGGCGGTCCATGACTTTCTGCATTTTTTCACTGCGCTTCCAGGCCTGGATGAAAAAATAGATGCCGCCGCCCACACCGCCAAAAATCAGCCACCAGTACGACACAAAAAATTCGCTGATCGCCATCACGATCAGCGTGGGTGCCGGCAAATCGGCGCCAAAAGAGGAAAAAACCTCTTTAAACGCAGGAATCACGAAAATCATGATCACTGCCACCACCACAAAAGCTACCACCACCACAGAAGCCGGGTACATCAGGGCCGATTTGATTTTCGACTTGATGGCTTCGGTCTTCTCCATATACATGGCGAGCCGGTCCAGCAGGGATTCCAGAATACCGGCGGCCTCACCTGCTTCGACCAGGTTGCAGTACAGCGCATTGAAATACATCGGGTATTTGCGAAACGCCGCGCTCAGGGAAGTGCCGGTTTCCACATCGGTGCGCACGTCGTTGAGCAATTTAGTGACGCTGGCATTGGGGTTGCCACGGCCCACAATGTCAAAAGACTGCAACAACGGGACGCCGGCTTTCATCATCGTGGCGAGCTGGCGCGTAAAAATGGCAATATCTCTGGGCTTGATGGCTTTGCCCGAGCGCATGCGCCGCTTTTTGATTTTGGTGGCCAGCACGCCTTGCCGGCGCAGGGAAACCTTGACCTGGTTTTCGCCTGCGGCACGGAGCTCGCCACGAATCTGTTTGCCGCTCCGGTCTTTGCCTTCCCACTCGAAAACAAATTCCTTGATGCTTTTAGGTGCTGCGGTTGCCATGGTGCCTTATCGTTGAATGAACGGCTTTTGGACCGTCTTGCCGCTGTCGTCAAACGCCAGTTTCTGGTTGCTGCCGCGTTTCAAATTACGCATTGGTGCAGCCCAAAACCTCTTCCAGCGAAGTCATTCCCAGTTTAACTTTATGCAAACCGGATTGACGCAGACTTCTGACACCTTCGGTTTGCGCTTGGGCGGCCACCTCCAGCGCACTGCCGTCGCGCAGGACAATGCGCTGGATTTCTTCGGTGATTGGCATGACCTGGTAAATACCTACACGGCCTTTGTAGCCGTTATTGCATTTGGCGCAGCCGACCGGATGAAAGGGCGACCACGAGCCGTCCACATCGTCTTCGAGGAAACCTGCCTGCAGCAAAGTCTCGCGTGGAATATCGACCGGCGTCTTGCAATGCGGGCACAGGCGGCGCGCCAGCCGCTGGGCAGTAATCAAGATAACGCTGGACGCAATGTTGAAGGGCGCAATGCCCATGTTTCGCATTCGCGTCAGCGTCGTGGGCGCGTCATTGGTGTGCAGCGTGGACAAGACCAGGTGTCCGGTCTGCGCGGCCTTGATGGCAATATCCGCCGTTTCGACGTCACGGATTTCGCCCACCATGATGATGTCCGGATCCTGCCGCAAGAAAGCCTTCAGCGCGACCGGAAAAGTCATTCCGGCCTTGTCGTTCATGCTGACCTGGTTGACGCCAGGCAAGGTAATTTCGGCCGGGTCTTCGGCAGTGGAAATATTGACGCCTGCGGTATTGAGAATGTTCAGGCAGGTGTACAGCGACACGGTCTTGCCTGAACCTGTCGGCCCGGTCACCAGCACCATGCCGTAAGGCCGACTGATGGCTTCGAGCAAGCGCACCTTTTCTTCGGGTTCGTAACCCAGCGCATCAATACCCAGCTTGGCGCTGCTCGGGTCAAGAATACGAATGACGATCTTTTCGCCAAACATGGTGGGCAAGGTGCTGACCCGAAAGTCAATCACCCGGTCAGGGCCGATCTTGAGTTTCATCTTGCCGTCCTGCGGCACCCGTTTTTCGGAAATATCCAGCTTGGAAATCACCTTGATGCGCGCAGCCAGCTTTTCCTTGATGGCCACAGGGGGTGAAGCAATCTCACGCAACTCTCCGTCCACCCGGAACCGCACCCGATAGGTATGCTCGAAAGGCTCAAAGTGCAAATCAGAGGCTCGCATGTTGAAGGCGTCAATCAGCATTTTTTGCAGGAACTTGACCACCGGCGCATCTTCGACCTCGGACGCAGTGCTTTCGCTGTCTGCCGTGGCGTCGGCATCCGCGACATCTTCATCGAATTCAAAATCGCCGCCGACGATGCTTTCAAGCGCTTCTGAGGCAGTCGCGCTGGAAGCGTCGACCATCCGGGAGAGCTTGTCGTATTCAGCAATCACCCAGTCCACGCCCAGCTGGGCAGAAAACTTTATTTTTTCTGTCGCCTCTTGATCCGTAGGATCAGCAGTTGCCACCATCAACCGGTTATTGCGCTTGCTCAGCACAACAATGCGGTAGGTCTGGCACGTCTTGGCATCCAGAAAGCCCTTGGGCAAACGCTGAACGTCGATGGCGTCCAGGTCAAGCAGGGGCGCGGCAAAAGCGGTAGACATGAGATGCGCCAGATCGAACGCAGAGACTGCGCCCGAACCCGTCAACTCGGCGATGAAACTGGTGCGGCTGCTTTTTGCCTTGCTGAAGATTTCTTCTGCAGCCCGTTGCCCCAATTTGCCAGCAGCAATCAGCGCCCGGCCCAGACCCGGCAACACCGTGGGAACAATAGCGGGATTTTTGGTGGCGGTATCAGTAGCGGGCATGGCTCTCTAGGTGGGGCTTAAAGCAGGGATCATCGCTTATTGATTACCCCGTGTAAATCGGGAAACATGCTGGTAGAGCCACAAGCGTTGCTGCCAAGCCAAAATAAATCAGCCGCATCAACCACCGGAGCAGGCGCGTCAAACACACTGCAGGTTGATTAAATAGACGATTTAAAGCGTTTGCGCTTTGACAGCGGGCTTAGGGAGCTATCGTTTAAATAGCATCATTTTTCCAGCGGCGGCAACTCCAGCGTGAAGCTTGAGGTGCTTCCATTTCCTGAAGTCAGCACGGCGCGGCGTCCGGTCACTGACTGCAGCGTCACGCCTTCGTCCACCAGGCCACCCACCCGAACTGGCTTGGCGTCCTGACCATCAATCGAAATCAGGGCCGCACCGGCTTGAGACCGCTTTGCCAACACGCCGACCAGTACATAGCGGCTAACCGCAGGCGGGGCTTTGGCCGTTAACTGGGCTTGCACCAACCCGCCTCCCAGCGCACGGGCAACGGCCTGCGGCGTCACAAGCGAGGCCTGCACGAGCATCACCGCTTGCGCCGTGGAAGGCGCAACCGGACTCCAGCCCTTGAGTCCCCAATAAACCGCACTGGCCACGGCCAGGCCGGACACGGTGAATGTCACAATCCTGGTAGACCATAGGCGATAGGCATCTGTCTGCATGGCAGGATTATCATTGAAGCGACCATATGAACCCACGAACTTTTTCTCTTCCGTCCATCCGCAGGCGCCTGTCAGCCGGTTTCACTTTGATCGAACTGATGGTGGTGCTCGTGATCATTGGCGTGCTGGCCGCGCTGATCGTTCCCAACGTGCTGGACCGTGCAGACGATGCCCGCGCGACCGCTGCCAAAACCGACGTCAACAACCTGATGCAGGCGCTCAAGCTCTACCGTCTGGACAACCAGCGTTATCCAACCGCCGAGCAAGGTTTGCAAGCCCTGCTGACAAAGCCCACCACCGGCCCGGTGGCCTCCAACTGGAAATCCTACCTGGACAAACTTCCCAACGACCCGTGGGGCCGTCCTTATCAGTACCTGAACCCGGGCGTCAAGGGCGAGATTGACGTCATGTCTTTCGGTGCCGACGGACAGCCGGGCGGCGAAGGTAAAAATGCGGATGTCGGCAGTTGGGACTAGAGGTAGAACTATTGCCTCCCCGCTTCCTCACAGCGCCGGGTGCGCGTCTCCAGCCGCCCAATCACCCTCTCACGAACAGCCAGGCATTACGCAGGCTGACGACACCGCCCCGAACCCTCCGCAGCGGTGGCTTCACGCTCATCGAATTGCTGATTGTGGTGGCCATCATGGCCATTGCGACGGCCGGTGTGGGCTTGGCGCTGCGCGACAACTCAGGCACGGCGCTGGAACGTGAAGCGCAGCGGTTGTCGGTCTTGCTGGAATCGGCCCGGGCGCAGTCGCGCATGACAGGCAGCCCGGTGCGCTGGCGGCCCACCGCCAACGGTTTTTTATTTGAGGGCATGCCGTCCGATTCGGCATTTCCCACCCGCTGGCTTGGGCCCGACGTGCAGGCGGCAGGCACGGGCGTCGTGGTGCTGGGGCCGGAGCCGGTGATCGGGCCGCAACAAATCCGCCTCGTGTCCACCTCTGATCCATCGCGCAGCTTGACACTGGTGACCGACGGAGTGCGGCCCTTTTCTGTGTCGGCCACGGGGGCGGCAACAGCCGGCCCGCCATGATGCGCCGCTGCCCGCCCCAACGCGGGGTCACCCGTGGTTTTACGCTGATCGAAGTGCTGGTGGCGCTGGGCATCGTGGCCGTTGCGCTGGCTGCCGGCGTACGGGCAACCGCCTCGTTGACGCGTAATTCCGAACGCCAGTCCGACGTGCTGCTGGCCCATTTGTGTGCTGAAAATGCACTGGTCAATGTTCGCCTGATCCGGCAAATGCCTGCGGTCGGAGACAACACCACCGTCTGTGAGGAAGCCGGGCGCAGCCTGGCCGTGCGGCTCTGGGTGCAACCCACCCCCAACCCGAATTTCTTGCGCGTCGAAGCCCAGGTGTTCGATGGCGAGGCGCGAATTTTGGCGTTGTCGACGGTCGTGGGAAGGTTCTGATGACGTCGCCGCAGGTCGCTTCGCATGCAGCACCTTTTCCGGCACGGGTGCGCGGCTTTACGCTGATTGAGCTATTGGTCGCGCTGGCCGCGATGGCGCTGATGGCCGGGCTGAGCTGGCGCGGGCTGGACGGCATGGTGCGCGCGCAGTCGCAGATTCAGCAGCGGGCCGATGCGGTGCTGACGCTGCAAGCCGGGCTGACACAGTGGGCCGCCGACCTGGACGCCTTGATGCAGTTGCCGCAGACACCGACGCTGGACTGGGACGGGCGCGGGCTGCGCATCATCCGCCGCAACACCCTGCAGCCCGGCGGTGGTGCGCTGGTCGTGGCCTGGGCGCGGCGCAATGTGGACGGCACAGACCAGTGGCTGCGCTGGCAGTCGCCGCCTAATTTCTCCCGGGGCCAGCTGGAAGCGGCGTGGGCGCGTGCTGCCCAGTGGGCACAAAACCCGGGCGATGCTGAAAAAAGAGACGAAGTGCGCATCACACCGCTTCAGCAGTGGCAGGTTTTTTACTTCCGGGGCAATGCCTGGACCAATCCCTTGTCCAGCGACAACGCCGCAGCCGCCCAAAAGTCCGACAAACCAGCCGCCGCTGACCTCACCTTGCCCGACGGAATTCGGCTGGTGCTGACCTTGCCTGCTGGCGAAGCCATCAATGGCGTCATTACGCGCGACTGGGTCAGGCCCATTCTGGGAGGTGCAAAGTCATGACCCGGCCCCTGCGCCAGACCGGCGCGGCCCTGCTGACGGCCATGCTGACGGTTGCACTGGTGGCCAGCCTGGCGTCTGCGGCCCTGTGGCAGCAATGGCGCAGCGTGGAAGTCGAAGCCGCCGAGCGCGCCCGGGTGCAGTCGCTCTGGGTGCTCACGGGCGCACTCGACTGGGGCCGGCTCATATTGCGCGAAGATGCCCGTTCAGGCGGCCCCGATTCCCTGTCCGAACCGTGGGCCGTGCCGCTGGAAGAAGCCCGGCTGTCAACCTTTCTGGCCGCCGACAAAAACAATACCGCAAACAGCGACACCAGTGCATCACAAGCCTTCCTGTCCGGCCTGATCAGCGATTTGCAGGCACGCCTGAACGTGACCAATCTGGTGGACAACGGCAAGGTGTCCGAGCCTGCGCTGCAAGCTTTTGCCAAGCTGTTCGAGCAACTGGGTCTGCCGCCCGCAGAACTGACTATGCTGGCTGAAAACCTGCGCCAGGCGCTGGACACGCGCCCCGAAAACGACGCCGCGTCGTTGGCACCCTTGCTGCCGCAGCGGGTGGATCAACTGGTCTGGCTCGGCTTGTCGCCCGCCAGCCTGGCCATTTTGCGGCCCTACATCACGCTGCTGCCGGTGCGCACGCCGGTCAACCTCAACACTGCCAGCGTCACGGTGCTGTTTGCCTGCATTCCGTCGCTTGACATGGCGCTGGCCCAGCGGCTGGTCAGCGCCCGCCAGACCGTGCCCTTTCGCACGCTGGCCGCAGTGACCGAGCAAATCGGCCAGCTGACCGTGCCACTCAATGAGGCACAGCAAAGTGTCAATTCGCGATTTTTTGAGGTTCAGGGGCGCTTGCGGCTGGACCAGAACGTCGTTGAAGAACATTCAGTGGTTCAGCGCGACGGGCTGGAAGTGAAGACCTTGTGGCGCGACCGGGGCGCCTCAGCGTCACCCATCAGCCCCCCTACAATCAGCCCCTGAATTCAAGCATGACTCTTCTGATCGTCACCCTTTCGCAAGCGCTTCCGACAGCGGCCACGCTTTGCGCGGGCGTGTTGAGCAATGACGGCCGTACCGCCCTGCAGTCGGTCGAAGCGCCCCTAGCCCTGTTGCCCACGCCCTCGGGTACAGAAATTGTGGCCGTGGTGCCGGCGTCCCGGCTGTCGTGGCACCGGCTGGCGCTGCCCCGGGGCGCACTCAAGGGCGGCCTGTTTCAGGAAGGCAGCACCGGACGGCTTCGCGCCGTGCTGGACGGCCTGCTGGAAGACCGCTTGCTGGACGACACCAGCCAGTTGCACTTTGCCATAGAGCCTCAGCCACTCCTGAACGAGCCGGTGTGGGTTGCCGCCTGCGACCGGGCCTGGCTGCATGCCTGGCTTGAGGCGCTGACGCAGGCCGGCAGGCCGGCTGCCCGCATCGTGCCCGAGCTCGCGCCGCCCCCGGGCGATGCGGCTGGCAGCGCTTCGCTGCATGTCATCGGCACACCTGATCACGCCCAGCTGATGCTGGTCGGGGCTGATGGCGTGACTTTGCTGCCCCTGTCGGTCGCCACCGTCGCGCTGATTGCCTGGCCCGAAGAAGCCGTGGTGCTGGCCGAACCCGCCGTGGCGGCGCTGGCCGAACACTTTTTCAACCGCAGCGCCACCTTGCAGACGGCCCCAGAACGATGGCTGGCAGCGGCGCAGTCCGGTTGGGACATGGCGCAGTTCGACCTGCTCTACAACCGCAGCACGCGCACGCGCAAACACCTGTCGGCGCTGGTGTCGTCCTTTTTTCGGGCACCGCGCTGGCGCGCCGCGCGCTGGGCCACCGTGGCGCTGGTGGTGGTGAACCTGGCGGGGCTGCAGGCCTGGGCCTGGAGAGAACGCTCGGCACTGGCAGCGCAGCGCGCCGCCATTCAGGGCACCTTGATTGCCACCTTCCCGGACGTGCGCGTGGTGGTTGACGCCCCGGTGCAAATGGCCCGCGCGCTGGCCGACCTGCAACGGCGTAATGGCGCCGCCTCGACTGCCGACCTGGAAACCATGTTGGCACAGTTTCAGGCTGCAGCGCCCGATACACCTGCACCAGCAGCTATTGAATACGTAGCAGGCGAGCTGCGCCTCAAAGGGCTTGACCCGGCAGCATCCGCACTGACCGGCGTGTCTTCACGCCTTCAGCCACAAGGCTACAGCGCACGCCTTGAAGCAGACACACTGGTGATGAAAGAGGAGCGCCGTCCATGAGCCTGGCCACTTCCCTGGAGTCAATTCGCGCCCGCTGGATCAGCTTGCCGGGCCGTGAGAAAAATCTGATCCGGCTGGCTACCGTGCTGATCCTGGGGCTGCTGCTCTGGCAATTGAGCATCGGCCCCTCCTTGCGCACGCTGCGCACGGCCGGTGCGCAAAGCCAGGCTTTGACCGCGCAACTGCAGCAGATGCAGGCCCTGCAAACGCAGGCGCAGGCCTTGCAAAAGCAGCCTGCGCTGGGGGCTGACGAATCGGTTCGCGCCCTGACTGCCGCTGCCAAACAATCGCTGGGCACCACCGCGCAATTGAGTGTGTCCGGTGAACGCGCCACGATTACCCTGAAAGACGCGTCTGCGGACGCACTGGCTGAATGGCTGGCGCAGGCGCGGCTGAATGCCCGCTCAGTCCCGCTGGAAGCCCGGCTGGTGCGCGCCGCCACATCAGGCAGCGCCACCTGGAGCGGCGTGCTGGTGATGAGCCTGCCCACCCGCTGACAAGACACCCATGCAACACACGCTATCGGCGGCTGCACGTTCCGCACTTACCCCCTGGCGCTGGGCGCTGACGGGCGGGCTGGTGGGCTTGACGCTGGCGCTGCTGGTATTTGCCCCGGCGCGCTGGCTGGCCGCATTGGTACAGCAAGCCAGCGGCGGGCACGTTGTGCTGGCTGCGCCGCGCGGCAGTTTCTGGCAAGGTTCGGCACAACTGGAATTTTCGGGCGGCGAAGGCAGCCGGGACGCCATCGCCCTGCCCGGCGCGCTCACCTGGCGCATCCGTCCGGCCTGGAACGGCATGACGATGCAACTCAATGCCAAATGCTGCACACAGCAGCAGCCCATGCAGCTCACGGTCATCCCGGCGGGCTGGGGCGGCGTGCGGCTGGTGGTGGCTGACAGCCAGTCAAACTGGCCTGCCGGGCTGCTCGTCGGCCTGGGCACGCCCTGGAACACGCTGCAGGTACAAGGCGAGCTGCTGGCGTCTACCCAGGGGGTTACCGTGCAGTGGGTGCAGGGACGGCTCAGCCTGGCGGGCCGCCTGCAACTCGACGCCAGCCGGGTGTCATCCCGCCTGTCCACCTTGCGGCCGATGGGCAGCTACCGCCTCACGCTGCTGGGCGGGGCGGCCTCTACGCTTGAACTCAGCACCCTTGAAGGCAGTTTGCGACTCACCGGCCAGGGCCAGTGGGTCGGGCAGCGCCTGCGCTTTCAGGGCGAAGCCAGCGCGACGCCCGAAAGCATCGATGCGCTTTCGAATCTCCTGAACATCATTGGGCGGCGCAATGGCGCGACGGCCATCATCAAAGTGGGTTAATTCCGCATGACACATCCAATCTTCCGAGTCCGACAATCCGCTATTTTTTCCATAGCTGGCTGCGCACTGCTGGCCTGTACAACAGGCCTTTTTTATTCAAATGTGCAGGCCCAGACCCCTGCGAGCACTGCGGCCGGCGAACCCCGGCGTGGCGAAGCCATCACGCTGAACTTCGTCAACGCCAACATTGACGCCGTGGCCCGCACCATGGCCACCCTGACCGGGCGCAATGTGGTGGTCGACCCACGCGTCAAGGGCACCATCACGCTGACAACCGAACGCGCCGTGAGCCCGGCGGTGGCCTACAACCAGTTTTTGTCCATCTTGCGGCTGCAGGGCTTTACCGTCGTCAACGCCGCCGGGCTGGACAAAATCGTACCCGAGGCCGATGCCAAACTGCAGGGCGGCGCTGTCTCGACCAATGTGCCGGTCAGTGGCGGGCAAATTGCCACCACCATCTTCAAGCTCAACTTCGAGAATGCCAACAACCTGCTGCCCATCCTGCGGCCGCTTATCAGCCCCAACAACACCATCAACGTCAACCCCGGCAACAACTCGCTGGTGATTACCGACTACGCCGACAACCTGAGCCGCCTGGGCCGCATCATTGCCGCACTGGACGTGGCCAATGCCACCGACGTGGAGCTGATTCCGGTGCGTTATGCCTCGGTCACCGACATTGCGCCGCTGATCACGCGGCTGCTCGACAACACCACTGCAGGCGTGGCCGTAGCGGAAGCGAGCTACAAAACCACCGTGCTCGCCGAGCCGCGCAGCAATTCGCTGATTGTTCGTGCCGCCAACGGGGCGCGCCTGGAGCTGGTCAAGTCGCTGCTCCGAAGCCTGGACACGCCGACGCTGAACGGCCCCAACGGCGACGCCGGCAATATCTACGTGGTGTACCTGAAAAACGCCGACGCCACCAAACTGGCCACCGTATTGCGCGCCGCCATGAGCGGAACGCCCAGCAGCTCGACCAGTGCCGCCACGCCGCTGATGGCCAACGCCTCGGCCATGAACTCGGCAGGTGCCTCTGGCGGCAGCAGCCAGAACAGTGCCGCCACCGCCCCCATCACGCCCAGCGCCTCACCGTCAACCGGCGGCCAGATTCAGGCCGACCCGGCCACCAACTCGCTCATCATCACCGCCTCGGAGCCTCAATACCGGCAGCTGCGCGCTGTCATCGAAAAGCTCGATGCCAGGCGCGCGCAGGTCTATGTCGAAAGCCTGATTGCCGAAGTCAACGTCGACAAGGCGGCTGAGTTTGGCATCCAGTGGCAAGGCCCCATCGGCGGCAAAGGCGACAGCCTGATCGGCCTGCTGGGTACGAACTTTGGCGCCAGCGGCAGGAACATCATCCAGTCCGCCGTGGCGGCTGCCAGCGGCACGCCCCTGACCCCCGGCCCTGGCCTGAACCTGGGCGTGGCTGCGCGCAGCAACGGCGTGTATTTCCTCGGCTTTCTGGCCAATTTTCTTCAGACCAGCGGCGCGGGCAACATCCTGTCAACGCCCAACTTGCTGACACTGGACAACGAGGAAGCCAAGATCGTCATCGGCCAGAACGTGCCGTTTGTCACCGGCCAGTTCACCAACACCGGCAGCGGCGGCGGCAACGGCAGCGTCAACCCGTTCCAGACGATTGAGCGCAAGGACGTGGGACTGACCTTGCGTGTCAAGCCGCAGATCAGCGAAAACGGCACCGTCAAGATGGCGATTTTCCAGGAAGTCTCCAGCGTGCAGCCAGGCTCGGTCAATTCAGCCACCGGCTTGATCACCAACAAGCGCTCCATCGAGTCCAATGTGCTGGTCGAAGACGGTGCCATCATCGTCATCGGCGGGCTGCTGTCAGAAGAATATGCGGGCAACCAGGAAAAAGTGCCCGGACTGGGCGATGTGCCGGTGTTCGGCAACCTGTTCAAGTCCGAGAGCCGCAGCCGCAAAAAAACCAACCTGATGGTGTTTTTGCGGCCCGTCGTGGTGCGTGACGGCGCGGCCACCAACACACTCTCGATGGATCGCTACGACCTGATGCGCACCACCCAGCAGCAGGCGCAGCCGCTGAACAGCGCGCTGGTGCCGGTCAATGAATCGCCCGTATTACCCACACTGCCTGGCATGCAGCCCCTGCTGCCTGCAGCCGCACTTCCCGCCCAAAAGCTCTTTCAGGACAGCCCCAGCCCGATGAAAAGCGCACGATAAGCCATGCAACACTCCGCCCAGTACCCCCTGCCCTATGCGTTTGCACGCAGCCAGCAGTTGCTGCTTGAAGACTTTGGCGGTGACCTGACGCTGTGGCTGAACAATCTGGCCACACCGGGCACGGCCAGCGGCGTGAGTGAAGTGATGCGCAAATTCGAGGTGCACCATATCAGTGTCGAAGCCCCCGAGCTGCTCCAGCAGCGCATCAGCGCGGCCTACTCGCAAAGCGAATCGAGCGCCGCCACCGTCATCAGCGAGGTCGAAAGCGATGTCGATCTGTCGCGCATGATGCAGGCGCTGCCGGCGATCGAGGACTTGCTGGAAACGTCCGACGACGCGCCCATCATCCGCATGCTCAACGCGCTGCTGACGCAGGCCGTGCGCGACGGTGCCAGCGACATCCACATCGAGCCCTACGAGCGCCATTCCGCCGTGCGCTTTCGGGTCGATGGCTCGCTGCGCAACGTGGTGCAGCCGAACCGGGCGCTGCACGCGGCGCTGATTTCGCGGCTGAAGATCATGGCCGAACTCGACATTGCCGAAAAGCGCCTGCCGCAAGACGGCCGCATTTCATTGCGCATCGGCACCCGTGCGGTGGACGTGCGCGTCAGCACGCTGCCCAGCGCGCACGGTGAGCGCGCCGTGCTGCGTCTGCTCGACAAGAGCGGCGACCGGCTCAACCTGGAAGCGGTCGGCATGCAAGGCGACGTGCTGAGCCGATTTGAGCATTTGGTGGCGCAGCCGCATGGCATCATTTTGGTCACCGGCCCGACAGGTTCGGGAAAAACCACCACGCTGTACGCCGCCATGGAGCGGCTCGACACGCGCCGCCAGAACATCATGACCGTGGAAGACCCGATTGAGTACGAGCTGGCCGGCGTCGGCCAGACCCAGGTCAACGCAAAAATCGACCTGGACTTTGCCAAGGCCCTGCGCGCCATCCTGCGCCAGGACCCTGACGTCATCATGATCGGCGAGATCCGTGACTTCGAGACCGCGCAAATTGCCATTCAGGCGTCCCTCACCGGCCACCTGGTGCTGGCCACGCTGCACACCAACGACGCCGCCAGTGCTGTCACGCGCCTGACCGACATGGGCATCGAGCCGTTTTTGCTCAGTTCGTCGCTGCTTGGCGTGCTGGCGCAGCGGCTGGTGCGCAAGGTCTGCGTTCATTGCCAGGGCGCGGGCTGCGCCACCTGCGGTCAGACCGGCTACCAGGGCCGCACCGGCGTGTTCGAGTTGCTGGCGACCAACGACGCCATTCGGGCGCAAATCCATCATCAGGCAGCAGAAGCCGACCTGCGCGAAGCAGCCCTCAAAAACGGCATGACGCTGATGCGCGACGACGGCGAGCGGCTGGTGCAGGCCGGTATCACCACACGTGAAGAACTGGTGCGCGTGACACGCGATTGAATGGCCCCCACGCTTTTCACTACGCGCGCTGCGCTGCCCCCCGGGGGGGCCGCTGTGCCTGCGGCCTGGCAAAGCCAGCTCCGCGGCCCCTGCCGGGTTGGAACGCTGGTGGGCATTTTCATCGTCCCTAGGCATTTCACAACGCGCGCTGCGCTGCTCCGGCTGGACTCGGTGGCTCTGCGCCTGGCCTGCTGAACGTTTAACGAGAGCCTCCATGCCCGCCTATTCATTCGAAGCCCTGACCGCCGACGGCGCCACCCGCAAAGGCATTATCGAAGCCGATACCGCGCGTTCGGCCCGGAGCATGCTGCGGGCGCAAGCCTTGGTGCCACTGACGGTAGAAAGTGTCGGCACGGCGGCCAAAAACGGCCAGCCGGCAAGTGCCTCGGGCTGGAACACCCAACTCTGGAACAAGCGTGTCTTCAATGCCTCGGCGCTGGCGATCTGGACGCGCCAGATTGCCGGACTGGTCAGTTCCGGCCTGCCGCTGGAACGCGCGCTGACGGCACTGGCCGAAGAATCCGAAAGCCTGCCGCAGCGCCATCTGGTCGCCGGCCTGCGTTCTGAAGTCAACGGCGGGACTGCTTTTGCCACGGCGCTGGCGCAGCATCCGCGCGAGTTTTCCGCGACTTATTGCGCCGTGATTGGCGCAGGCGAGCACAGCGGCAATCTTGGCATGGTGCTGGAGCGACTGGCGGACGACCTGGAGCAAAGCCAGGAACTCAAGGCGCAACTCGTGGGCGCGGCGCTTTATCCGGCCATCGTGACGCTGGTCGCCATCGTCATCGTGATGTTCCTGCTTGGCTATGTGGTGCCGCAGGTGGCGCAGGTGTTTGCCGGCAGCAAACGCGCCTTGCCTGTTTTGACGGTCATCATGCTGGGCCTGGCAGACTTTGTCCGCAACCAGGGCTGGCTGATGCTGGTTGCTCTTATTTCAATAGCTGGCTGCTTCCGTCTGGCATGGACAAGAGCCTCTTTTCGTGAAAAATTTGATGGTATGTGGCTGAATTTGCCGATTTTGGGCAAGCTGGCACGCGGTTACAACGCAGCCCGTTTTGCCGGCACGCTGGCCATGCTGGCGGGCGCTGGCGTGCCCATTCTCAAGGCCCTGCAGGCAGCCGCCGACACGCTGTCCAACCGCGCCATGCGCGCCGATGCGCTTGATGCGCTGGTGCTGGTGCGGGAAGGCACGCCGCTGGCGTCCGCACTGGCACATAAAAAGCGTTTTCCAGGACTTCTCAGCATGTTTGCCCGCCTGGGCGAACAAACCGGCCAATTGCCGGTGATGCTGGACCGCGCCGCGCGCCAGCTGGGCACCGAAGTGCAGCGCCGCGCCATGCAACTGGCTACGTTGCTGGAGCCGCTGCTGATCGTGGCCATGGGGCTGGTCGTCATGCTGATCGTTCTGGCCGTGCTGCTGCCCATCATCCAGCTCAATCAGCTGGTGAAATAACGGCTATGCCCGGATTGAGCGACGCGGCTGATGGCGTCGTTTCAGTCTGTCAGCAAGCGCTGGACAGAAGGCTGGCAAGGCTGATTAGCTATCTGGCAAATACCGTGGGGGCATTGCCCAAAAGCGGGGAACCCATAGAATGGCCCGATGCACATTCGCGCGTTCACCCCTTTTGACTCCTTCGCTGCACAGCCTTTGCCGGCTTGTACGGTCGTGCGGACGAGCAAGCTGGCCTGTGCAACGCAGACAGCGCAGCCGGCCGCACATTCCTAAGCCCGGCGATACCCCTTTCCTTCTTTAGCGCAATCCATCTATCGCCGGGCCACAAGCCTCGCGCGTTGGCGGCCGCCGTGTTGAGCGATACCGGCCGCATTCGTTGGAGTCATTCATGCATGCTGAAATTGACGGTGAGCGCACGCTGACCGAACTGGACTTTGCCCGGCTCAACAAGCTGGGCGGCGGTCATTGGCCCGTCGGTCTTGCCACCGTCGGGCAGTTCCCGGACCTGGTGGCATCCGCAGAAATTGCGCCGGACGTCGTGACGATGTATTCACAAGTGGAAATCGTCGATCTGGCTTCGCACTACCGGCACAAGCTCACGCTGTGCTATCCCCGCGACGCCGAACCCGGCATTGGCTTCATCTCGGTGCTGTCGCCGGTTGGCGCCAGCTTGCTGGGCTTGCGCGTGGGCGCGGTAGCCCGCTGGCAAACACCGCACGGCGACGCCTGTGCGGCAGAGGTCGTGGCGATGCTGTTCCAGCCCGAAGCCAGCGGCGACTACGTCACCTAGCCGACGCACGCGCCCGCGTTCGTCACCCCATTGCCCCGGCGCGCCTGCTGCGGGCCGGCTCCAGCTTGTCCAGGAATTCACCATGCATCTCTATTCGATACTCGCCATCACAGACTTTTCAACCCAGGCCGAGCACGCTCTTGAACGCGCTGCGCGGCTCGCCGAAGCGCATCAGGCCAAATTGCGGGTTCTGTATTTCACGGAATTTACGACCCACGGTTTTTTGAATCCGGGCGGACGGCTTGCGCAGCGTGCCCGGCAACTGGCGCGCCGCCATGCCATCACCGTCGAGGCGGTGACCCGGCCCTGCAATTCGATCAGCGATATTGTCAATGAAGCCGGCAGCGCTGACCTGCTCGTGGTCGATGAGCGGCCTCAACGCCCATTCGCCAGCCTGTGGCGCGGCACCGAGGTGGCTCAGTTGCTGCGGCGCTGCCAGTGTCCGGTGCTGGTCGTCAAGCAGGCAGCTTCAAAACACTACAACAGCCTGCTCGTCGCCACCGATTTCACCGCAAACTCACTGGCACTGGTGCGCTATGGCAGTGGTTTTGATCTCCATTCGCAGCTCGAACTTTTTCATGCCCGCAGAACCCTCAGCAATGCCCTTCCCTCTTTGACAAAAACAAGCTTTGAAAAAGAGACGGCTTTCACGCAAGAGACGCATCGCATTTTGCGAGGCCGCCTATTCGCGCTGACGGACTCGTTCGACACGCGGCTGAGCCGGGTCGATTGGGTGCATGGCGATTTCGACCCTGCACGCCAAACCCTGGTGCGGCAAAAAACGTCAGGCGCAGACCTGATCGTCGTCGGCAAAGAAAAATGCTCAACCCTGGCTGATTTGGTGATGGGCAGCGTCGCACAACGCCTGGTCAAGTCGGCAGACAGTGACGTGCTGGTCGTGCCTCACGGGTACAGCGCATCCTCTCGCGCAGCCGGAAAAGCGCGCATGCAGGCCGATTTGAATTACCGGCATGGCAAGCTGCCCATCGTGAGGCAAAGAGCCGCCTGACTATGTGGTGCGAGAGCAGATGTTGACTGCTCTGCGTAGAGACTGTGCAGCGGGGGTGAAAAGATTCGACCTTGCGGTCTCTACACCCAAGACATGGCGATTTACCTGCCCTTCTGCACTCCTCCGTGCATTAAAGCGGAACCCGTTTGACGAGAAACCGCCGAAAGTGGGGAATCCAGCAATTTTGCTACTTTATTAATAGCTGATTGCGCATATGCAGTATGGGCAGTTTCAAGTCCAAGCGCAACACAGGGATCATTGAATAGTAGCGGGCGAGGGGTGGTAGTTGAGCAACAAATTGCGGTAGACCTCAA